>DATLWV010000043.1:0-13738 GCA_035576145.1 Terriglobia bacterium | reverse complement strand
CTCCAACATATAACTTCTCCATGGGGGGCTCTCCTTTCGAAGGTAAGATTTAGTCACACAACCAAATCCTACTCGAATCGAGCCGCCCCCTTCATGACATCAGATATTGATTTTCAATGTCTGCGGTCAGCGAAGCTGAGTAGGGTTAGAATGGCGCGGAAAAGAGAATGATGAATTGTGAAGGATGAAGGGTGAGAAGAGCAGTGGGGAGTGATGAGTGGCTTCCCTCCTGAGTGACCGCGATGGACCGGATGCGATCAGCACAACTAAGGGCCTCTCGCTTCGCGAGACCGCAGACTTCGCACAGAATCCGAAATCTGCGCCACCCACCGCAGGGCTGGACCAAGAGAACTGGTGCGGAGGGAGGGAATCGAACCCTCACTTCCCGGAAGGGAAAAGGGATTTTAAGTCCCTTGCGTCTACCAGTTCCGCCACCCCCGCATGTTAAGAGTTGAAGATCGTCCTGGCACTGTTGGCCCAATTTCCTGGCAGCAAAGTGGAAACCACACAACAGTATGGTCGCGGGCACCAGGCCATTCGGGTCATAAGGCGCGTAACCTTAAAAGTCTACCACATTGCTCAGAGGTGCTTATGACTGGGCTTTCGCTGGCACGCCGACAATCCGAATATCTATTCTTCATCAGCCAGCCCTGATCTGAGTTTTGCAAGCCAGACCGTATGATAACCACATGCCGGATCTTCTGCGACGTGTGCTGCGACCTCGAAACCATTAACGCCGAGAAGGGAACGATACTCGGCCTCATCCAGGCTCGCGTGAAAAAGCGGCTCACCTTTGTAGGTACCAATCGCCTCACCATGCGAGGGGCCGCTGGTAAACATGAGGGGGGCGCCTGGCCCAGCGTGACGTTTGAAGATCGGGAACATCTTCCTCTGGTCCTCGGGGCAAAGGTGGAAGAAGCTGTCCCACGCCAGAATGCCGTCAAACCGCCGGGCAAGCGACAGTGTCCGCATATCAGCCACTATCCACTCCTGTTTCGGAAACCGGCCCTTGCAGATCGTGATGAGACTCGGCGATGGGTCTACTCCAGTCACGCTATAGCCCTTGTCAATCAGGTAGCGCGCAATGGGCTCGGCGGAACCGCACCCTAAGTCGAGTATGGAAGCCTGGGGAGTTACGAAGGCTAAGAATCGATCAATCCAGGATTTCTCAAAAAGTACGCGGGCACGGTCTTTATCCCATTCGATTGCATACTTCTCGTATAAACCTATAATCCTGTCGGCCTCGGAGGGCATTGGCTGATCTTAGCACCTAATCACGAAGACTACGACGCGCCTTTGACATTGCCAGCAGGTCGTTGAAAACTTCCTGCACTATGTCATCCTGAGGGAAGCGAAGGATCTGTTTTGTTCTTTTTCAGTAAGATGCAGCAGATGCTTCTCCCGCTTCGCGGGATCAGCATGACGGGTGACCATTTTCAACAACCTGTCAGGTGATGACCTGGTCGAGGAGTTGTCCAACGGCCCTGTGCGCTTCCAGAACGGCAGTTCTGTGGTCCGGCGTGGCTGAAAGGTCAGTGTTGGCGAAAGCGATTCTGCCAAAAGGCGCCGCCCGCAGGAGTTCACGCGGGGCTGGCTTCCCATCCTTGCCAAAAAAGAACCCCGGCTGCGGATTCACGTAGGCATGGCCCCAGCGATTGAGCACGATCCCGGCAATGTCGCGGCTGGCGTCGAAGCCTGACTGCGAAAACATGTCCGTCAGTTGCTCGCGGATCTTTCGCTCATAATCACGATAGGAAGTTGAAAGAAGTTCCATTCGTCCGAGGTTCCCTTGTTCTTCGATCGGTTTTCCCGGCGAAGAGAAAAGGACTTTCAGGGTGATGACGGTTGGCGAATCCGGACCGATGGTGGGAGGCGCCCCGCTAAAGAGTGGAACCTTGTGCACGGAAGTGAAGCAGCCGAGTCCTTCAAACCACTGCGCGCTGGAAAACCCAAGTTTGTAAAGAAATCGCCAGTTGCGCACGGCCACATTGGCCATCAGGCAGGGGGAACGATAGAACTGCGCATAAGCTTCGCGGTGAGTTGCGGGGAGGTCGCGAACAACCAGTTTTGTGCTCCAGCAACCACCTGCCATTACGACTGAGTGCGCCTTCAGGCGATAAACCTTTCCTCCCTGTGTGTATGTGATCCAAACAAAGGGCGACCTGTTCGGCTGCCCCTGGTGCTCAACGCGAACAACCGTGGCTCCCAGGCGGACCCGTGCCGGTTGTCCCCGGCGGTCAAGCGCCGCAAAATTGACCTTGTTTTCGCAGATTGCGCTCAAGGTATGGGGTCCGGCAATCGAATCCGGAATCAACGTTTTTACAATGTGTCGGGCTATTCCGCAGTTCCCGCCGGGGAAGGCATTCCAGCCTGTTTCCGGGGTGTCATCCACGGAATGCAGCTCCTCAAAAGCGTACGACGTGTAGGCAGAAAGAACATCCGGCCCCAGTCCAAAACCACCGCCTTCATCGGGCAGCATGGTGCGGATGGTTTCCCGGCTCAAGCCCTGTTCCATGAGGTGTTCTTCAATCGTCATACTGTCCAGGCGCCTGGAGGCTGCATCGCCCGGATACTGGAACACAGGCGCTTTTGCGTCTCTTTCTCTCCACTGGAGCAGTTCGTTCTTCATGGAAGCCGGAATCGGAGCGCCCTTGAATTGATTTTTCCACGGATCAACAATCCACTTTCCGGGATTCTGGCCAAACTTCCGGCCAAAATAGTAGCCGACGGGCGACGGCATCGCTTCAAAAGTCCGGCCAAGGGGAATCTCTGGAGAAGAGCTTCCCCACGTCTGGTACTCAAACTGAAGCCTGTCGATTCCAATCAGATCGTAGAAGCGTGCCATGAAGCTATACGGGTAGGGGACCTGAAAATGGTCTGAGCCCTGGGGCCCCATCAGGCGCTGACCGTCCACCATGAATTCATTTCGCTTGGCTTCGCCGCCGAACATGGGATGGTTTTCCAGAACCAGGCAGGATTGCTTGCCGCCCGTCTGATCGTGAAAGAAAAGCGCGCCCGCCAGTCCGCTGATCCCGCCGCCCACGACTACACAGTCAAAGGTTTCGCCCGTATCGTCGGCGTTCGGGGGGGCGCTGTCAAAGACGTGGTCGCGAATCTTGTGGCCGGCGTCCATCACTTCGGCTGTATTCCCGTTGGAGTTCTGGTAATCCCCCACGCCGCCGTAACCGGTCCAGTCCTTCCCCTGGGCGAGCAAATCATTCGGGGCCAGAGGGCTTAGCAAAAGGCTCCCTGAAGCCAGCAAAGTCGAGTTCAGAAAGTCGCGGCGACAAATGCGGCGGTCCATGCCCAGGGACTTGTCATTGCTTTCGCTGCGCTTCGAATCAGCCATTGGCAATCTCTCCTGACTGCTGTGTTGCAGGGGAGTTTATCACGACAGGGGGGATGAAATGGAGGGGATGCACGACGCTGCCCTAATTTGCAGTGCCGGGACACCTGGCTATCATTTCCAAAATAGGTTATGATCTTGCGGCTTGTACCACATTTCAAATTGTGGGGCGGGTTAATCCCATCAAGTTCAGGAGCGTGTTGTCATGAAGAAACTGGTTGCGATGTTGTTCACTTTTCCTCTTGCTGTAACGTTGTCATTGCCTGTGTTTGCCCAGTCGGGGGCAAAAAACGGCCGCCATTACAAAGAGCGTGCTTATTACGGTGATATCAGTGACTCAAATTGCGGAGCGCATCACAATATGCCAAGCAATGCCCACGGGTGCACATTGGGATGCGTCAAGCATGGAGGCAAATACGTTTTGGTGACTGGCGGGAAAGTCCTGATGATCGAAAATCAGAAACTGCCGGACCTGGAGAAATTTGCAGGCGAACACGTTAGAGTCATGGGGACCAGAAGTGCGAATGGGAAAGGCATTACAATTGCCAACATTCGAGCTGCAAAAGAACGAGTGGCAAAGAAAAAAGCGTAGGACCTGTAAGTCTTTGCTTTCCTGCATACAGATTGCTGCTTGATGATCGATTGTGTACGGGGCCTCCGGCTGTCCACCGGAGGTCTTTTTTTTCTTGACCAAGTCAGAGAATGAGTAGCCAACGCCCACCCCCACCTGGCTGTCCTTTACCAGAGTTGTGCCGGGGAATTTCATGGCTTAGCCTTTGCACCACTTGTCCATTGTTTATGCCTCGTGATGGCATTCTTGGCAGCATTTCCCGCCCCGAGGGCTTGGAGCCCCTGACATAAAGGCCGAGTTATCAATTACCTGGTATCCTCCCGCATCAGATGTCTTGAAGACCTTTGTTGCTGCGGCTAGACTGTTGTTGAGGGCGATCTGTCGAGAGCTTTTGAGACAGACAGGTCAGCGCAGCAGTCACGCAGAGGGTGTCAGCTGTCCCCGGGTTGAAAGTGTGACGGCCGCAGATAACGCCCGCCAACGGCGGGACCCATACCCATGTTGTTGCCAACACGAAAGAACTCGTATTGAAGCTCGGGTTCCACGACAATATGTCGAAGCACATTACTGAAAGCAAACTTGCCGGCTATTTCTTTGGCCTTCTGGGCATTGCGGTGGTGACAACCGTCTGCGTTGTTTTGCGCGAGCGCGTAAATGATGCCACCGTTGTGCTGGCGATGGTTCTGACGGTCCTTTTGATCGCCATCTTCTGGGGGAGCCTGCAGGCGCTGGTTGCCGCAGGGTTTGCCGTGATCTGCCTCAATTACTTCTTTCTAATTTCCTCTGGCTTTTCGACGCTTGAGAATGCCGAGAACTTGATTGCGCTCCTTACGTTCCTGGTAACGGCTGTAACGGTAGGTCAACTTTCCGCAAGGGCCAAGCAACGTGCTGCCGACGCGGAAGCTGAACGGAAAGAAGCAAAGCGGGCGAATGCTTATAACCGGAGCCTGCTTGAGGCTTCAATCGACCCCCTTGTGACGATTGGCAGAGATGGAAAGATCACGGATGTGAATCCGGCTACTGAGGTGTCTACGGGCCATTCCCGGTTGGAACTTATCGGTACGGATTTCTCCGAGTATTTCACCGATCCGGCCAGGGCTCGGGCTGCATATGAGCAGGTGTTCCGGGAAGGAGCGGTGCTTAATTACGCGCTCGAAATCCGCCATCGGGACGGGCATGAAACGCCGGTCCTCTTCAGTGCCTCCGTTTACCGCGATGAAACCGGTGAAGTTGCAGGCGTTTTTGCCGACGCCCGCGACATTACGGAAAGAAAAAAGGCTGAAGCAGCCTTGCGCGAAAGCGAGGCCAACCTGAGGAAAGCGCAGGGGATAGCGCACGTCGGAAGCTGGCATTTGGATATCTCGACGCGTCAGTTTACCTGTTCCGATGAAGTCTTCCACATTTTCGGCATGCGCAGAAGCCATGCTCCCACCTACGAAGATTTCCTGAATGCGATTCATCCTGACGATCGAGAAATGGTGAAGCAGGCCTGGGGGGCTGCGCTACGGGGAAGTCCGTACAATGTCGAGCACAGGATTCTGGTTGGCGAGCGTGTGAAATGGGTCCGGGAAAGGGCGACAGTAGAGTTCGACGATGAGAATAAGGCCCTGCGGGGTATCGGGACCGTCCAGGACGTGACGGAGCGCAGGCAGGCGGAGGACCGCCTTAGGAAGTCCTCGGACGTAATCCACGACCTTTATAACAACGCTCCTTGCGGATACCACTCGATTGACCGGGACGGGACGATTGTCAGAATGAATTACACAGAGCTCTCCTGGCTGGGCTATTCGAGCGTAGAAGTTGTGGGGCGAAAGAACCTCTCGGATGTTCTTACTCCGGAGAGCCGCAAGGAATTTGAGGAACGCTTCGCGAGGTTCAAAGAAGATGGAACGATTCAGGACCTGGAAATGGACATGATTCGGAAAGACGGTTCCATTCTCCCTGTCCTGATGAACGCCACGGTTGTTCGAGACCACGAAGGAAATTACGTGATGAGCCGCGCCACCGTTTACGACATCACAATGCGGCGGCGCGCGGAGGAGGCTGTCCGCATCCTAGCGCAGCTCCAGACGGTTGTGGCGGGGCTTGGCGAGTATGCGCTGCGTGGAGCCACCCTGGATAAGGTGATGGAGGAGGCGGTGTTACAGGTTTCCCGAGCGCTCGAGACGGAGTTTTGTAAAGTACTGGAATTGCTCCCCGGGCGGGATGCCTGCCTGCTGAGATGGGGCGTTGGCTGGAAGCCGGGATGTGTGGGGCATTCAACCGTCAGTGTCGGAGAGAATTCACAGGCTGGTTTTACGCTGATTTCCGCCGAGCCTGTGGTGGTTGAGGACTTTCGAACGGAGAAGCGTTTCGCTGGCCCGAAACTGCTGCAGGACCACGGCGTTGTCAGTGGCGTCAGCGTGGTCATCATGACGAAGGATGGACCCTACGGAGTCCTTGGGGCCCATACACGCGCGCGCCGAGTGTTCATCGAGGACGAAGTCAGTTTTCTTCAGGCAGTTTCCAATATCCTCGGGTCAACCATCGAACGTTACCGGGCGGAGGCCCAATTGCTGAGGATTAACCGGGCGAACCGGGCGCTCAGCCTTTGCAATGAGGCTATGGTTCGAGCAACGGACGAGGCTGAGTTCCTCCAGCGGATATGCGAAGTGATTGTGGAAGAAGGCGGTTACCGGTTCTGCTGGGTAGGAAGTGCAGAAGAGAATGAAATGAAGTCCGTTCTGCCATTAGCACAGGCCGGTTCAGAAGAAGGTTACTTGAGAAGGCTGAATATCACCTGGGCGGATACCGAACGCGGCCGAGGCCCGACGGGTACGAGCATCCGCACACGCCAGACGGTGCTTGCCAGGAATATTGCGACCGACGCGGGAATGGCACCCTGGCGGGAAGACGCGCTGAAACGCGGCTACGGTTCCAGTATCGCAATTCCACTGCTGGTGGACTCAGGTGTTTTTGGGGCGCTCAACATTTACGCTGCAGAACCCGACGCCTTTGGCGATGAAGAAGTCAAACTCCTGACGGAACTGGCCAGCGACCTTGCCTTTGGAATCACGGCCCTGAGGACAAGAGCCGAGCGAGAAAAGGCAGAGGAGGGAATCCGCAGGTTGAATGCAGAGCTTGAGCAGCGTGTCATTCAACGCACCGCTGAACTCCAGGCTGCCAACATCCTGAAAGATGAACACCTGGCGCGGGAGCAGGCGGCCACAGCTGAACTTGAGCGCGCCCACGAGCGCGAAGCAGACGTTGGATATAAGATTCAGCGAACGCTGCTGCTCGATCAGCCCCCGGTTGATGTTCCAGGGCTTCGAGTGGCTGCGTTGACGATCCCCTCTCAGCGGATCGACGGAGATTTTTATGTGTTTTTCAGGCACCGCGACCAGTGTTTGGACGTTATCGTCGGCGATGTAATGGGAAAGGGAATTCCTGCCGCGCTGGTAGGTGCTGCCACCAAAAGCTATTTCCTGAAAGCCCTCAGCCACCTGAATGCCTTTTCCAGGAACGGCAAACTCCCTGAGCCTAAGGAAATTGTGATGTTGTCTCATGCCGAGGTGGTTCGGCAATTGATTGACCTGGAAAGCTTTGTCACGTTGACCTATGCGCGCCTGGATGTGACCAACCGGCGCCTTGACCTCGTCGATTGCGGACATACCGGTATCGTCCAGGTTCACGGTGACTCGGGCGTCTGCGACATTCTGCATGGGGACAATTTGCCCCTGGGAGTCCGTGAAGGTGAAATCTATGATCAGATTTCGGTATCCTTCGAACCGGGAGACCTTTTCTTCTTTTTCTCTGACGGAATCACAGAGGCGCGGAACGAGGCGGGGGAATTGTTTGGCATTGATCGCCTGCTCGAAAACATCAAAGCGAATCATCGGCTGGACCCGCCAGCGTTCATCGAAGCCATTCGCGGCAGCGTTTTCGATTTTTCGGGCAGTGAAAACCTGGTTGATGATCTCACCAGCGTGGCTGTAAGAGTGGAAACACGGGAGACTGCTGTAGCCAGGGCAGACGTGGAGATTCGCAGTGATCTCAGGTACCTGGGCCAGGCGCGGGAGTTTGTGAACGCTTTCTGCCGAAATCTTCCCGGGCCCCCGCTCAGCAAGGAAAGCATCAACGCCATCGAACTGGCTGTTAATGAGGCCGCGTGTAACATTATGAAACATGCTTATCATGGCCGGGGCGATCGCTGGATTTACATGGAAGGGGAAGCGTTTGCCAGCCGCGTCATTTTGCGCCTGTACCACCTGGGAGATCCGTTTGACCCTACAGGACTGGCCCCGCCGGTGCTCGATGGGTCACGGGAGTCCGGTTTTGGCACATACATTATTTCCAAGAGCACCGATGACGTGAGATACTATCGCGACGAGCGCGGCATGAATTGTATCAGTCTGGTTAAGAAGCGAATCTCGTAGGAGAAAGGGAAAACGATCCAATGGAAGTTGCTGTTGATCAAATTGGAGAAGTGGGAGTTGCGGAAGTACCAGTCGATGAACTGGACGCCAGCAACGCGCCGGAGTTCAAACGTGACATCACGCCTGTTGTGGAAACGAATACGAAGCTCGTGCTCGACATGAGCCGGCTCCATTTTGTGGACAGTTCAGGGCTGGGTGCCATTCTCTCCTGCCTGCGGCAGTTGAGCGCCAAAGGCGGAGACCTGAAGCTCTGCTGCATGTCTAAGCAAGTGAGAGCGGCCTTTGAACTTGTCCGCATGCACCGGATTTTTGACATCTATACCACAAGGGAGGAAGCAGTCCGGGCATTTGAGTCCTAGTTGCAAAACCTGCAATGAATCCAAGTTTTCCGGGGGGCATTGCTTTCCCAGTCATTCGCATTGCCCTTTGCTGGCAAGGCCGCAACACGGAGGTCCTTTGCAGAATGCCGGGCGCTCCTGCAAAACGGGCCGCGGGTTTTCTGCGCTAAGGTAGTGGTATGGAGAGAAAAGAAGTTCTGCCAAAACTTGAATACTTCCCCGAGGCGTTTTCCGTTTCTTCCATCGAGGATTCAATCCGGCGGCACGTGAAGTATTCGCTGGCGAAACCCTGGCGCGATCTTTCAACAAATGACCTGCTTACTGCCGTGGCGCTCTCCGTTCGCGACCTCCTCACGGAACGGATGCTTGAGACCGAAGAGTATTTTCGCGCCGGGGACTTCAAGAGCCTCAGCTACATTTCCATCGAATTTCTCATTGGACAGTCGCTGACCAACCACCTGCACAATCTCCGCCTCTTTGAACTTTACCGCCAGGCTTGCGCAAACCTCGGTGTTGACCTGGACACTATTGAAGAGGCGGAAGGAGATGCCGCTCTGGGAAACGGCGGATTGGGGCGTTTGGCAGCCTGCTTCCTGGATTCGCTTGCCACGCTGGGCATGCCCGCTTATGGCTACGGCATCAATTACGAATACGGCCTCTTCAAGCAGGAAATAAGCAACGGATACCAGCAGGAGAAGCCGGAAAACTGGCTGGCGCAGAGCAGCCCCTGGGAAATCGGACGTCCTGAAGAGGCCTGTCTCGTTCCCCTCTATGGCCACATCGAACACGCTCTTGACCGTGACGGCGGATACAACCCGATGTGGATGGGCTGGAAAGTTCTGATTGGTGTTCCCTACGACGTGCTGGTTTCCGGGTATGGCGGCAGGGTGGTGAATTTTCTGCGGCTCTATTCAGCGCGTTCGTCCATGGACTTCGACATGCGGATTTTTAACGACGGCGACTATTTTAAAGCGGTCGAACAGAAAATTGCCTCGGAGACTATCTCCAAAGTCCTTTATCCCTCCGATGCCGTGATTGCCGGCAGGGAATTGCGGCTTGTGCAGGAGTATTTTCTGGCGGCATGCGCCGTCCGGGATACCGTCCAGAGGTTCGAGCGGAACCACGACAGCTTCAGTGAGTTTTCCGAGAAGGTTGCTATTCAACTGAACGATACGCATCCCGCTCTGGCGGTTGCGGAGTTGATGCGGATCCTGGTGGATGAGAAGGCCCTGGAATGGCGGGAGGCTTGGGAAATCACGCAAGCGACCTTTGGTTTCACCAACCACACACTGGTGCCGGAAGCTCTGGAGCGGTGGCCCGTGCCGTTGCTGCAATATGTAATTCCGCGCCACCTGCAAATTATCTATGAAATCAATGGGCGCTTCCTGGAGCACGTGTCATCCGTTTGCCCTGGAGACCCGGGGCTGTTGAAAAGGGTATCTCTGATTGAGGAATCGAAGCCACAACAGGTCCGTATGACGAACCTGGCGATGGTCGGGTCCCACTCGATCAACGGAGTTTCCGCTATTCATACAGGGTTGGTCAAGACGTTACTGGCCCCCGACCTTTACAAGCTCTGGCCCGAAAAATTCAACAACAAGACCAATGGCATAACGCCCCGGCGGTGGCTGCTGAAAGCCAATCCGGAGCTCGCCGGCCTGGTGACGGCCACTATCGGTGACGGCTGGATCACCGATCTTACCCAGCTTCGAAGGCTTGAGGACCATGTTGACAATCCCGGATTCCGGGCCGAATACCGAAAAGCAAAGGCCTCAAACAAGGTTGAACTGGCGCGAATCATCCATGATACCGTGCGGGTCAAGGTGGACCCCGATTCGCTGTTTGATGTCCAGGTTAAACGCATTCACTCCTACAAGCGGCAACTGCTGAACGTGTTGAATATCGTCGACGAATACCTCGCGCTGATAGAGGACGGGCGCCAGCCGGTTGTGCCAAGAACCCACATCTTTGCCGGCAAGGCCGCGCCGGGTTACTGGAAAGCCAAGCAAATCATTAAGCTGATTCACGACGTGGGCCGGATGGTCAATAACGACCGGCGTTCCCAGGAATGGATCAAAGTGGTTTTCCTGCCTGATTATCGCGTCTCACTGGCAGAGAAAATTTTCCCCGCTGTTGACCTTGGCGAACAGATTTCGACGGCCGGCATGGAGGCCTCCGGGACCAGTAACATGAAGATGGCGCTGAACGGCGCCATCACGATTGGCACGTTGGACGGAGCAAACATCGAGATTCGTGAGGAGGTTGGGGAAGAAAACATTTTCATCTTCGGATACGAGGCGGAGTCTTTGCAGGACATGCGCATTCGACATACCTATCGGCCCCGCGCTTATTACGACCGTGATCCCCGAATAAAGCGTATTGTCGATGCCTTTGGCTCCGACCTGTTTTGCCCACGTGAACCGGGATTGTTCAGGTGGATTTTTGAAAACCTTCTCGATGAAACCGACCCATACTTCCATCTGGCGGACCTGCCGTCCTATCTGTATGCCCAGGAAAAGGTAAGCGCCGCCTATCGTGACACAGACCGCTGGACTTCCATGTCAATCCTGAACGTGGCGAGAGTCGGGAAGTTCTCCAGCGACCGCGTTGTCGCGGAGTATGCCCGCGAGATCTGGAACTTGAATGGGGTATGATCAGCCAGCCTCCAGGATCACCGCCGCACTGCCCGCAACAAGATAGCCCGACGGATTTCTGAGTAGGATTGCAGCCCCCGGAGTGTAGAAGTTGCGGGGTGTTGGCCGCGTGGTGTCAGCTGCAAGGTGCCATCGGCCGGAGCGCGGAGCCGGCAGAACGAACCTGATTCCACCGTTGTCTGCGTTGAACATGAGGAAGAGGTCTGGGCTGTCCTCTCCGCAAACCAGGCAGCACAGAGCCATCTGGCGGGGATCGAACCAATCCGGGCTTTTCCCCTTCGGGTCAAACCACTGGAGTTCCTTGTCGGTATAGTAGGCTTCGCGACGCAGCACGGGATGCGCCCTGCGGAGCGAGAGCACGCCGCGGGCAAATTGAAAGATGTCACGGTTCCGCTTGAGCAATGACCAATTCACCCAGCTGAGCTCGTTGTCCTGGCAGTAGGCGTTGTTATTCCCGCGCTGGGTACGGCGGAATTCGTCCCCCGCGAGAATCATTGGCACGCCGCGCGAGATGGCGAGAGTCAGCAGCATGTTCTTGATCTGCCGGCAGCGTATCGCGTCGATTGCAGGGTCGTCCGTTTCCCCCTCCACGCCATAATTCTTGCTGTAATCCGCATTAGTGCCGTCACGATTTCCCTCGCCGTTCGCTTCGTTGCGCTTCTGTGAATAAGTGACGATGTCATTCATTGTGAAGCCGTCATGACAGGTAACGAAATTAATGCTGCACTCCGGCCCCTTGCCTGCTCCATGGTACAAATCATGGCTTCCGGTGATGCGACTGGCGAAGTAGGGCGCCATCCCCTCGTCACCCCGCCAGAACTTTCGAATGTCGTCCCGGTAGCGTCCGTTCCACTCCGCCCAGCGACGAAAGGAAAAACCTCCCACCTGGTAAGCTCCGGCGGCGTCCCACGCCTCTGCAATCAACTTCGCGTCACGAAGTATGGGGTCCTCCGCGATGCGCTCCAGCAGGGGAGCATCCGACAGGACGTTGCCGTTCCGGTCCCGTCCCAGCACCGATGCGAGATCAAACCTGAAACCGTCCACGTGCATCTCGATTACCCAATACCGCAGGGCGTCCAGAATCAGGTCGCGCACAACGGGGTGTGTGGCATTCAGCGTCTGGCCGGTGCCGGAAAAGTCGCGGTAGTATCGTTTGTCGTCCGCAAGCCAGTAATAAATTGCGTTGTCGATACCCCGCAGGCAGACAGTCGGCCCCATCTCGTTGCCTTCAACCGTATGGTTGAAAACCACGTCGACGATAACCTCCAGGCCTGCGCGATGAAAAGCCCGCACCATTTCCTTGAATTCCAGAACCTGAGCGCCTTCCTCATGAACGCTGGCATAGGACGTTTTCGGCGAAAAAAAATTGAGTGGATCGTAACCCCAGTAGTTGCGCAGGCGCTTGCCCGTCTGGGGGTTGATGCGCGGCATGTGATATTCATTGAATTCCTGTACTGGCATCAGTTCAACCGCGGTCACCCCAAGCTCCTTCAGGTAAGGGATCTTTTCGGCCAGGCCGCGGTACGTCCCCGGAAACGCTACGCCGGAGCTTGAGTGTATGGTAAAGCCCCGCACGTGCAGTTCGTAGATCACCGTTGATTCCCAGGGCAGCCGGAGCGGCTGGTCGTCCTGCCAGTCGAAATCGGGATGCGTCACAACGCACTTGGGGGCTGTGGCCGCGTTATCCGTAGTTGAGTAAGAGAGGTCGCGCAACGGGGATGACGGGTCGTAACCCAGAGCCTTGCGATAGCTGCGGCCGGGTACGGGCGCAATGGCTTTGGCGCAGGTGTCTACCACAAGCTTGTCGGGATTAAAGCGGTGTCCCTCCTGCGGGGCATAGGGGCCGGCAAAGCGATACCCGTAGAGTTGCCCGGGGCGGATGCCTTCCAGCCATACGTGCCACACGTCCCCGGTCTTGTTCCGTACCGGGTTCAGCAGAATGGTCCGGGCTGGCGTGGCGTCCTCAGGCCGGTTAAAGAGGTCCAGGCGCACACCTGTTGCATGGCGGCTGAAGACGGCAAAGTTGACGCCGTTGGCCCGGATTGTCGCTCCCAAAGGGAAAGGGACTCCTGACCGTACGGACTGGACTTCGCATAAACTCAGCAGCCGTTCCAGTTCGGCAAGTTCCTCCGTGCTTGGAACGCTCCGGCGGCCGGAGCGCTTCTTTGGAGGCTCTTCGGTTTGCTCAGGAGAATCGGGTTGGGATCGGGAATCTTTCGACATGGAAAACGCTTATTCTGGGCCGGGAGCAGGCTACGGCTCCATTGCAGGACCATCTACAATCAGATGGTTGCGGGCGCTGACTTTCAATTACCCAGCCAGCAGTATAGCAACCAGACTTGCCACCCAGCAATCGCTCCGTGTGGCCGTTGATGGCGGCGTCCAAAGCCGATTTTCGTGGGTGTTCTGCCACG
>DATLWV010000042.1:0-23687 GCA_035576145.1 Terriglobia bacterium | reverse complement strand
CGGCGCAACCTGAAATCCGGTGAGGTTCCAGAGTGTCAAGTCAGTTTCTCCGACATCGCAGACAAGTTTCTTGCTTATCAGAAGCCCCGGCTTACCCCGAAGGCGTATATTCGCGAAGAGGGAATCATTAAGCACCTCAAGGCATTCTTCCCTGGCGATCTTGCCGATATCACCTCTGCCCAAGTTTCAGACTACGTAACGGCCCGCCTTGGCAAAGTGGGCAAGGGCAGTGTAAGGAAAGAACTGAATAGCCTTAAGCACCTCTTCCGGCTTGTGTGCGGGGAGTGGAAGCTCCTGCCAAGGTTTGCGAACCCCTGCCTTGACGTGCAATCGCCCCGAGTCCGTGACGAACGGACACAACACCTCTCCCCGGACCGATTCCGGCGCTTGCTTGCGGCTTCCCCTGACAATGTGCGGCCTATTTTCGCCTTGCTCACCGCTACGGGTATGCGGCGCTCTGAATTGCTCACTTGCCAGTGGAAGTATGTGGACAACACCCGCATCCTTTTGCCCACCTCCAAAAATGACGAACCCAAGGAAATCCACCTCAATACGTTTGCACAAAAGGTGCTCGAATCTATCCCCCAGGGAGAACCTGACGGTCTGCTATTCCCCAGCATTACCCCGGAGGCCGTTAGCATGGCCTTCCACCGTGTCTGCAAGCTCCTAGGCTTCGCCGATATCCGCCTTCACGATCTTCGGCACACTTTTGCGACGTGGCTACGCCAGGGCGGGGTTGAACTGGACGTGATCGCGGCCCAATTGGGTCACCGTGATTTGAGGATGACAAAACGGTATGCCCGGATTGCAGGCTCTCAAGTAAGGGAAGCCGTGAAGGGGCTTGATTCGGTCTTGCCCCTGGCTCCAGAGGGCGAAAATGGCAACGATCGTCACCAGATCGTCACCAAATCCTCTGAGCGTCGAGAGGGGAAACTCCTAACTGCTTAAGAATGTTGGCGTCCCCGGCGGGATTTGAACCCGCGTTACCGCCGTGAAAGGGCGATGTCCTAGGCCGGGCTAGACGACGGGGACCAGGGTCTTGCAAATCTTTCGGGCATGAAGGGGCCCTCTTCCTGGAGGGGGAATGCAACCAGTCTATCCTGCGGAATCCCCGATGATCTGCAGAATCTAATATGCTAGCAACTGCCCGCGATAACTGTCAATCGTTCGTTCCGCCGGCCTCGAACAGAAAGCTGGATTGCTCCGGGGGAGCAAAGCCGGATGAAGGCGTTGCGATGCTCTCGAGGACAGGATACTCGCTGATCAATGACGGTGGAACGGGGACGGACTTGTTCCGGATAATGCTGACCAACTGGAGTGCGTTCGCAACCGCCTTGCCCCGAAAGTGGTTGTTGGTGATGACGTAGTTTGCCTCGCCTGCTTCAGCGACGTGCCTGATGCGCTCAGCCCAGCTTTCGAGTTCACCCTCGCCGTAGAGATAGTCATAACGTTCTTCGGGATGCTCATTGGATGTAAACCAGTGCTCGTAGTTCCGGCCGTGCAGGCGGACGTATCCGATGGGTGAGGTCGTGCGGTCACTGGGCCGGATGGATCGCCCGATTACCGGCTGGTCGATGTTGCAGAAACCCACGCCCAGATCGTGGAGCATCTGGTAGATTTCCGGCTGGTTCCACGACTCATGGCGAACTTCCAGGACCAGCGGGTACTCCATAAACTGCATCACCAGCCCGCCGATATATTCCCGGTTCTCCCTGCTGTTCTTGAATGACCATGGAAACTGCATCAGCAGGGCCCCCAGCAGCCCTGCTTCGAGAAGAGGTCTGACACCTTCCTTGAACACCTTCTCATCCTGCTGGCTGGCCACGCGTTCATGCGTGAACCGCTGCCACAACTTGGCGGTAAAGCGGAAGTTCGGATTGTGCCTCACACGGTTGATCCAGCTTCGCGAAACCTCCGCGCGAGGCGGATGGTAGAACGTGGTGTTGATTTCAATCGTGTCAAAAAAGTTGGCGAGATATTCGGCTTCGTGAAAGCCGTGCGGCCGATGCGCCGGATACACAATCCCGTCCCAATCGTCGTAAGACCAGCCCGCTGGGCCGAACCGGATTGTGGGGGCCTTGGGGGTCATTTTCGCCTTTTGTTTGCCTGCAACACTATTATAACTCTTTATTTTCAAATCTTCTCAGGGAATAGACGCGGGGCATTTTCCGGTTTGCCGACAAACCGTCAAGGTGGATTCGGACACGCCACGCAGTCGGCACGACTGATCATCCTTGGCAACGCTAGGGAGGGTCGCCGCGTGCGTGACCGGGGTATAACTTCCCCGTGGTCGACCATACTCCCGAAAAACCGGGAGCCACATCCGCGCATGGGCCGTTCGTCAATTTATCCCACCTTCTTGCGAGGCAGGACTATTACTATTAAAAGTGAATTGCTTGTAATTTTCGTCTGGTTTTTCGTGTACCGGAATGTGCTGGGCTTCTGAATGTGGCCGGTCCAACACTGCCTGGGGGAGTATCTTGACTGACAACCAACCGTCTGTTCGATTCCTCCTTACTGAACTTTCAGTGTCACTTGAGTGCTCGCGTTCAGACTACCGGAAGTCGCCGTCACAGTCAGCGTGTAGGTTCCCGCCGGCGTGGCATTGGAATTGTTCTGGGTGGAGGACGGAGCGATGACGGCCCCACCGCACCCTGCGAAGCAAGCCGCCACCAACAGCAATACCGCCAAACGGCCACGCCATTCGTGATGGGGACTTTCCCTTTGCTTCATTCTCGCGATGGCAATTGCCGCAGCCAGGAATAGCAGCACTGTACTTGCCATCAAAGGCAACGAACTAAATGGCACAGGAGGGAATTGTCTGATCCCCGCAGGCCCTGTCAGCGCGCCTGCGGTGGTGGTCACGTTCATCGTCACGGAAGCGTCCTGCGTTCCATCCAAGGTGACGGAAGCTGGCTGGAAAGCGCAAGCAGCTCCTTTCGGTGTGCCTGAGCAGGCAAACGCAACCGCCTGGTTGAATCCGGCTACCGGCGTTACCAGCAGCGCATAACTCGCCGCCGAACCCGCGTTGATGGTCTGACTGCTGGTCTGGGCTGACAGTGTAAATCGCGGTGCGGAGTTGCTCCCGGAAGTAAAAAAGTCCGCCATATTATCGGCATTTGCCGAGGCCCCGGGGAACGTCGCGAGCCCCAGTCCCTCTGCCATCAGCCGCAGGACGCTCTCGTGATGATAGCTCTTGCTCGATTTGAATCCCGTCGAGACCAAAAAGGGACTGACCAACACTGCAGCAACCTGCCCACCACACCATGTCCCGGACTGGATCATCGCATCTGTACAACTCGTCCCACCGGTGCTGGAATCTTCGTCGAAGACGATGATCAGCAGGCCATCTTTCTGGAAGAGCGCGCTCTTGATCAGGGGATCTATGTTGTTCTTCAGCCAAGTGTCAGCGGTGAAAAGCGAGCAATTATGAGCATCGTCGCAGGCGTTAGGTACGACAAAGGAGTATTGAGGAAGATTTCCGCCGGCCAGGTCAGTCGCGAATTGTATGAAAGGCACAATGTTCTGCAACTGGATCGAACTCGTGTTGACGTCAGTCAGGTACACGAGAGGGTTGTGACGGACATAATAATTGCCGGTGTCACCGCCCGTGTAACCGACGGAAGGCAAGTCTTCCGCGTAGGATTTCCAGGAAATGCCCGCCTTGACCATTTCGCGAACGATATTGTCCGCAGATACGGGAAAGCTTGAGGGCGTTTGGCTGTCGTCGTTGGTCAGGATCTGCCCCGTTGTCAAGACGAAGTAGTTGCCGATCGATGGGTGAGTATCCGCCACGTAATTCGTAGCCAGGCCGTACTGGCTTATCAGGCTGTTCAAGTAAGGCATGCTGCTGCTTCCCACTACCTGCGAATACCCCTGGTTCTCCTCAACAACGATCACAACGTGGCCAAACTTGGGAAGGGAAACCGTCTGAGTCTGAGCAGCGACTGGCGAAGCCGCCAGGAGGGAGCAAACCGAAGCGAAGAATAATTCTGTGAGGAGGTCCTTCACCAGCTTCCTTATGATGAACCTTGATGCCACTTCGGCATCATAGGCGCTCCCCACTAGAAACATCTTCCCACAGGTTATCAGGCCGGTCAAGGGACTGCCATGGAGTCACGAGACGCAGCTGGAAGCTCGTCGGGGACTAGTTCCCGGTTATCTGTAGTTACACGGGTCTTCGCCAGAGACGAAGCGATGATGGTCAGCCACAGCCGCACTTCGTTGGACCGGAACCGATGGCAGCTCAGGCGCGTCAGGTTCGAGTGCGGTTCCGCAAAAAACCGAACACTGGCTTCTTCCGATTGACGGGCAACTCGGAGATAATTCACTTGGCCGATAAACGACCTAACCGGAGACTGACCCACTGCCTGGAGAATCGAAGGAAGGGCAGCTCCTGGGCTGGATTGCCAAATGGCACACCCCACAAACCCCAGTGCGGCAGCGCCCCGACAAATGTCGCAAGGTTAGTAGTGTTATGTTCACCAGCTAATTTCAGGACAAGGCCCTAGTTAGAGCGGGCAAGGTAGGAGCCGTTGGAAGTATCAATCCGAATAACTTCACCTTCATCGATAAACGGAGGAACCTGAACCACCAGGCCGGTTTCCATCTTGGCGGCCTTGGTAACGTTGGTTGCGGACGCACCCTTGATGCCCGGCTCGGTTTCAACCACCTTCAGGTCAACAGTCGCCGGCAGCGAGATATCGATGGGGCGGCCCTCGTAAAAGTCAATCTTCAGAATGACGTCCGGCATCATGTATTGCGCCCGGTCGCCAACCACTTCCTTGGAAAGATGGAACTGTTCGTAAGTGCTTGTATTCATGAAGTAAAACATGTCCGCATCCGAGTAAAGGTACTGCATGTCAACTTCATCGATGACCGCGCGGTCGACCGTGTCTTCTGAGCGGAAACGGTGGTCAATCATGGACCCGGTGCGCAGGTTGCGCATCTTCGCCTGCACAAAGGCACGCAAGTTACCCGGGGTACGGTGCTCTGCTTTGTAGATGGAAAAGAGTTCACCGTTGTGGTTAATGACCATACCTGGCCGGAGATCGTTTGCATTCATTTTGATGTCTCGCTAGAAATTCAGGATAGCTTTCGAGCCGGGGGCCCTGCAGACACTGTGTTCGGCACGAACAAACCCATCCACCATTCTACTGGCATGCCTGAGGCTCGTCAACTTCGCCGGCCGCCAGCTCGTTGCAAGGAAAAGCCATTAAGCGCTAAGATAACTTCTTGCTCTGATGCCGATTTCAATATTCTACCTGGCTGGATCCAGTCCCATAGCGTCATCGGCTCTCTGGTGATTTGAGAGGCAACACCCGTGTGTGGCATTACCGGTTTTACCCGGAAGAAGTTTGAAGCCGATAGCGGCCGCATCCGCGATGCCGTGGCTAAGTTGATTCACAGAGGGCCTGACCACCAGGGGGTTTATCAGTCCGGGCTTGCCGCGCTGGGCGCAACACGACTTAAAATCATCGATCTTGATTCCGGCAACCAGCCCATCGTGGCGGAAGACGGCGACACCGTCATTGCCTTTAATGGTGAAATTTATAACTTTGCCGAGCTCCGAACAGAGTTGGAGGGGCTGGGGCACCGTTTCAAGACGCGGACGGACACCGAAACCGTCCTTGAGGCATTCCGGGAATGGGATACGGACTGCTTCTCGCGGCTGCGTGGGATGTTCGCCGTCGCCCTATGGACGGAATCGAACAAACGGCTTGTTCTTTCCCGGGACCGCCTGGGCATCAAACCACTCTACATATACCGCCTGAATGGCGATGTTCTTTTTGGCTCCGAGCTGAAGTCCATCTTCGTCCACCCGGAAGTCGAGCGCCGGCTCAGCTTGGCGGGGCTCAATTGTTTCCTTTCACTGAATTACGTGCCCTGCCCGTGGACGCTGGTGGAAGGAATCGAAAAACTGCCCCCCGGACACTTCCTCGAATGGCGCGACGGCCAGATCAGCACGCAATGCTACTGGCGCCTTTCCTTTAAAGAGCAGCCACACTGGACTCTCGAGAACGCCAAAGAACAACTGGATTTTCTGCTGCAGGAGTCCATGCGTGAGCACATGATTTCCGACGTGCCGCTTGGGATCTGGCTGAGTGGCGGGATTGATTCCTCGACAATCCTGCACTATGCGGCGGCTGCCACTTCCGCAAGATTGAAGACGTTCTCAATCACCTTCCGCGGACGCAGCTTTGACGAAACAAACTATGTCCGGCAGGTCTCTGCGCATTACGGGACCGATCATCACGAGTTTGATCTGAATCCTGAAACAGACCTGACAGGAGCTATCGAAGACTTCGCTTACTTTTCCGACGAGCCCAGTGCCGATTCCGGCGCACTTCCGGTCTGGTTCCTGTCCAAAATGAGCCGCCAGCATGTGACTGTCGCGCTCAGCGGCGAGGGCGGCGACGAACTCCTGGGCGGGTATCTCACCTACCTGGCCGACCGCTGGGCAGGAGTAGCACGGCGATTTCCGAGGTTCGTTCGGCAGGCGGCTCTGAAGGCCGCCCAATGCGTGCCTGTCTCTGACGAAAAAATCGGTCTGGATTACAAATTGCAGCGCTTTTTGGAAGGTTCACTTCTCCCGGCGGAAAGGGCCCACCTGCATTGGAATGGAACCTTCTCTGAAGCTGACAAGAAATCGTTATTCGTGGGGGCTGATCCCAAGTATCTCGACAGGTTCCTGAGCCAGGTGCCCCCGGAATCCGGTTCGCTCGGAAGCCTGAATCGCTTCCTCTGGCTTGACCAGATCTGCTACCTGCCGGACGACATCCTCTATAAGACCGACCGCATGAGCATGGCGCACGCGCTGGAAGTCAGGCCGCCATTCCTCGACCATCGTCTTGTGGAGTTCTGCGCGTCCCTTCCAGGTGAGCTTAAGATACGCGGAAGCCGGCGGAAATATCTGCTAGAGGAACTGATGAGGGGTAAGCTCCCGCCTGTTGTCCTGGGCCGGAAGAAAGTCGGACTGGATATACCCACACACGAATGGCTGCGCGGCCCCCTGCGGGAACTGATGAGGGATACTCTCTCGGCCGAGGCAATCAACCGGACAAAACTGTTTCGCGGGAAAATTATTCAGGATTTCATCCGGCGCCATTTGGAGCGGCGCGGTAATTTCGGGTTCCACCTTTGGGGCTTGATGATACTTTTCCTTTGGTTAAATAAATGGCAGATCCAGACAGCACCGATGTCCGAACCACAACGGCAATCTCTCGAAAAGGTCGTTACCTTTACGTAATCGTCCTTCTTTTTGCCTCAGTCATTTTTCTGGGCTCTGTAATTTCACCACCTTCCCTGATGGATGATGTGGACGCGGTGCAGGCTCAGATTGCTCGCAATATGCTGGACTCAGGCGACTGGGTATCGGCGCACCTGGATGGCATTGCGTACCTCGAAAAAGCCCCCTTGGTTTATTGGAGCATGGCGTGCTCCTACATTGTTTTCGGGGTGCACGACTGGGCTGCCCGCATTCCAATCGCTCTGGCGGCAATTGCGCTTTGCCTGCTGACGGCCTGGTTTGGCGGCTGGGCTTTTGGGCGCCGGGCAGGATTTTATGCGGGCTTATGTCTGGCCACGTGCGTCGGCCTGTACCTCTTTACGAGGATCCTTATCCCCGATGTCATGCTGACCGGGACCATTGCCCTGGCGCTGTGGGCGTTTTTGCGCGCGCTCGAAGAGGATGAGCCCCATCCGCGCCTTTGGGCGTTTGTTATGGCTGCAAGCATGGGCGTCGGGCTGTTGCTGAAGAGTCTGATTGCCCTGGTCTTCCCGTGCGGAGCAGCCCTTGTCTATCTTCTGGTGACGCGCCAACTACTGCTGAAACGGACCTGGCAGCGGTTACATCCCTTCAGCGGAGCGGCCGTGATTCTTCTGATTGCCGCCCCCTGGCACGTGCTGGCCACTCTCCGAAATCCACCATACTTCGCTTTCACGCTGCACAGCGGGCCGGGAGAGTATCACGGATTTCTGTGGTTTTACTTTATCAATGAGCAACTCCTCCGCTTCCTGAACATGCGCTATCCGCGAGACTACAACACTGTTCCACGCCTCTACTTTTGGCTGCTGAATCTGGTCTGGCTTTTTCCCTGGACTGTTTACCTTCCTGCCGCGACGCGCCTTTCTTACAAGCCAGCGGACCGCGCGGGGCGCGCCCGCCTGCTGGCCCTGTGCTGGGCCGGGTTTATTCTTGTTTTCTTCACTTTCTCAACCACGCAGGAATACTACACCATGCCCTGCTACCCCGCATTCGCGCTGCTGCTGGGTTCGGCTATGGCGTTGGACGGCGAGAGCGCCTGGCTGCGTTACGGAACAAAGTTTCTGGCCGTTCTCACCGGGCTTTGCGCGGTTGCTGCAACTGCAATCCTCGTTCTGGTCCGAGGTGTCCCCACCCCGGGTGATATTTCTTCGGCCCTGACAAGCCACCCGGCCGCGTACACTCTTGCGCTGGGTCACCTGGAAGACCTCACACTTCGGTCGTTCGCCTATTTGCGCACACCTCTGGCCCTGGCAGCGGCTGCCTTTCTGCTTGGTGCGGTCGGAGCATGGTTCCTGAAAACGAAACGGGCCTACATCGCCATCGCGCTGATGATGGTGCTCTTTATCCATGCGGCCAGGATGTCTATGGCCGTTTTCGATCCCTATATGTCCTCTCACCCCCTCGCAGTGGCGCTCGAACAGGCCGCCGCCGGGAAATTGATCGTCGATGATCAGTACTATGCTTTTTCAGCGGTGTTTTTTTACACCAACCGCAGTGGGTTGCTCTTGAACGGCAGGGTAACAAATCTAGAATACGGTTCCAACGCTCCGGGAGATCCGGATGTCTTCATAAATGACACGGATTTCAAGAAACTGTGGCTTTCAAACCAACGGTATTACCTGGTGGCGTACGATTCAGCGCTGCCTCGATTCCGGAACCTGGTGGGCACTGACAATCTCCACACGGTTATCCAAAGTGGCGGACAGATGCTGCTGACCAATGAACCGTTAAACGGCGGCTGATGAGATCGGCGGGGCCTGCAAAGCAGCTCTGTTTCAGCGGCAGCCAAATGAAGAAACTGATCGTGAACGCGGACGATTTCGGCCTTACGGAGGGCGTAAACAGGGCCATTCTTGGGGGCCACAGGAATGGCATCATCACCAGCACTACGCTGATGGCAAACGGCATGGCCTTTGATTCCGCCGTGGCAGCCAGTGCAACCGCCCCATGGCTGGGTGTTGGCGTTCACCTGAACCTGACGCAGGGCCAGCCCGTCACTCCTGCCTCTCAGATTTCATCGATTGTCACCTCCGACGGCTCCTTTTATCCAAGCCCGGGCATACTGGCACGGCAACTCCTTTCGCGCAGAGTTGAACTTGGGGACGTCGAAACGGAGTTACGGAACCAGATTCAAAAGGTGGCATCGTCCGGGATCCGCATCACCCACCTGGACAGCCACAAGCATATCCATCTGCTGCCTCCGCTCTTTAATGTGGCGGTAAAGCTTGCACGGGAGTACGGGATTCGCTGCATTCGGTGCCCGGTTGAGCCTGCTTGGAGCGCGCTTGGACCCCTGTTCTCCGGGCAAAGTGGGTGGACGCGCATGGCCAGGCAATACCTACTGGGCCGGGGGCTTTCAACGCTTGCTGCACTCCAGGCGAACAAGATGGCAGAGGCGGGCCTGCACCGGCCGGAACACTTTTACGGACTCAGCCAGACGGGATTTCTGGACGCCACAATTCTGGCACGGCTTCTTCGGGCTCTTCCGGAAGGGACAAGTGAGATCATGTGCCATCCCGGCTACGTGGACGAGGCACTCATGGGAACACGAACCCGGCTTCGGATCCAGCGGGAAACGGAGCTTGACGCCCTCACCAACACGGGTATCCGCGAGCTTGTGCGTGAGATAGGAATTGAGCTGGTCCCCTATGACGAGCTGCCCCAGGCCAGAGACCCGGCGGGCCGGAATTGTAACGAACCTGTGCAGGACGGCACCCGAAAGCGGTAACATAGAGATTTAGCCCTGAGCACAGCTGTGAAGGAACATCTTGATGGAGAAACAAAGAACGGCACGATATTCCATCGTGATCCCGCTATTTAACGAAGAGGACAGCCTTCGGCCGCTTTACATGAAGGTTGTGGAAATCATGGATGCGGTTGGTGATTCTTACCAGATTGTCTTCGTGGATGATGGCAGTTCAGACCGGACCTGCGATTTGCTCCGCGAAATCTGCGCCAGCGACAGCCGTGTGACGGCTGTCCGCCTTCGCAGGAACTTTGGCCAGACCACAGCCTTGCAGGCGGGATTCGATTACGCCGTGGGTGAAGTTATTATTTCAATGGACGGCGACCTGCAACACGACCCGGCGGAAATTCCTCATTTTATCGCCAAGATCAACGCGGGCTACGACCTGGTGAGCGGATGGCGCGTGAAAAGGTTGGATACCTGGCTGACACGCCGCCTTCCCAGCCTCATTGCCAATTGGATGATGGCCAAATTGTCGGGAGTGGACATCCACGACTTCGGCACGACGTTCAAAGCCTACCGCCGCGAAATCCTGCAGCATATGCGGCTTTATGGGGACCACCACCGGTTTATACCGGCGCTGGCCAGCTCGTTTGGCGCCAGGATCGCAGAAATTCCGATCAAGAATATCCCCCGGACAAGTGGCAAATCAAACTACGGCCTCTCGCGGACCATCCGGGTGATGATTGACCTGATCAGCGTCAAGTTTCTCCTCGAATACTCTACGCGTCCCCTGCAATTTTTCGGTCTGTTCGGCTTTGCCGGTCTCGGCGTGGGGTCGATGATCGGGCTCTTTCTGCTCTTCAAGAAACTGTTTCTGGGCCAGGAGATCTTGTTCCAGCACGGGCCTTTGCTTTTCCTCTCGGTAGTGCTGATTCTCGGTGGTATCCAGTTGCTCTCGGTGGGACTGGTTGGCGAGATGGTCACCCGAACTTATTTTGAATCGCAGCAGAAGGCCACTTACGCGGTTCAGGAAATTATTTCACGCGGCCGGCACGAACAGAAGACCGAAGGTGCGGGAATTGGAGTTGGCTCTTACGGTTAGGACAACATCCGAAATCGATTGACGCTAGGGTTGATAGCCCCTCCCTCCGCAAAAGACCGAAAGCGCAATCCAGAACTTGAGTGGCTGAGAGAGCCGCACTCGCTCTCCAAAAACATAGTAGTTTCTGCCCTTGATGCGAGTAAGGATCCGCCAGTAAAGCGCTCCCATGATTTCGGCTATCGCCATTGACCGGCGGTCTTCCGGGGGCAAGGTCTGCCGCGCCACGGCAAAATAGCGGCGCGCCCGTTCGGCTTCGAACTCCATCAGCTCGATAAATCTGCCGCCGGGCTTTCCCTCCAGAAAGGAACCGGGCAGCACGCCAAAGCGTTCAAGATCTTCTTCAGGAAGGTAAACGCGTTCCCGGCGCGCATCACTTTGGAGATCGCGGAGGATATTCACAAGCTGGAGCGCCATTCCCAGGTTGGCGGCATACTTGCGGGTCAGAAGGTTCCTGTAGCCGAAAATTTCGATGGAGATCAGGCCGATCGTCGAGGCCACGCGGTAGCAATAGAGCGCCAGATCTTCGAAAGTGCGGTAACGTTGCGGGCTGAGGTCCATTTCAATGCCGCGCAGCAATTCTTCAAAATGTTCCCGGGGAATCTGGAAGCGATGGATCGCCCGGGCAAGCGCGGCAAGTTCCGGACTTAAATCCGGACCGGGAAGCCCCCCGGCCTGGTAGCAGCGGTCCAGGTCATGCCGGCAGAGTTCCAACTGCTTGCGGGCTTCTTCCGCAGGGAGGTTGCTGTCGGCCACGTCGTCGCTGCGCCGGGCGAAAGCGTAAACGGCCTCAATCGCTTCCCTTTTTTCTGGCGGAAGAAAAATAAATGAATAGTAGAAGTTGGTGATCCGTGCATTTGTAAAACGATGTGGGTGTTGGCGAAAGCTCATGAATAAATTAAATTGGATACGGCCGGAGAAGTTGTGTTCTACGGAGCGCGCACGTCGTATTGCAGTGAATCAAGCTTCGATCCCTTATTTTATTTCTTTTTTCGATGAAGAAAAGTAATTCAATGAGATTTATATTGCAATACCCCGCCTGCCGAAAACCGGGATGGGGAAGGTTAATCTTGCATGGACGCACCTCGCAAGATACCAGAGTGTGTGCGTATGGCGGAAAAATGTCTTGAGCGATCGGAGTTAGAACAATGTCCACCTATCTGGTTACCGGGGGAGCTGGCTTCATCGGCTCCAACATCATTGCCGAGCTTGTGAGGCGCGGCGAGAAAGTCCGCGCGCTGGATAATCTTGCTACCGGCCATATCGAAAACCTCGCCTCGGTCAGAGAAAAAATCCAGTGGCATGAGGCCGACATCCGGAACCTTGAGAGTATTCGGCCCGATTTCGAAAGCGTGGACTATGTGATCCACCTCGCCGCCATTCCATCGGTACCCCGCTCGGTTGCAGACCCGCTGACGTCCAACTCTGCCAACATTGACGGCACCTTGAATGTCCTGCTGGCAGCACGTGACGCCGGGGTAAAGAGAGTTGTTTTTTCGGCGTCCTCCTCGGCGTACGGAGATCATTCTGCGCTTCCGCGCCTGGAGTCGCAGGAACCGCGTCCGCTTTCGCCCTATGCACTGACCAAACTGACGGGCGAGTATTACTGCAAGATCTTTACGAGTGTCTACGGCTTGCAGACCGCGTCGCTTCGCTACTTCAATATCTTCGGGCCGCACCAGAGTCCGGACTCGCCTTACTCAGGGGTGCTGTCACTCTTCATTTCGGCTTACGTGAACGGCAAGACTCCCACTATATTTGGCGATGGCGAGCAATCCCGCGATTTCACCTACGTTGAAAACGCCGTTGATGCCACGCTGCGCGCCTGCACGGCCCCCAAAGCGTCCGGGCAGGTCATCAATGTCGGGACTGGGGAGCGCCACACGCTGAATGAAACCATCAAAATTCTGGACAGGATTTTCGGCCGGCAGGTGACACCGCGATATGAGGCACCGCGTGCAGGCGACGTCGAGCATTCTCACGCTGACATTTCTTTGGCGCGCAGGCTGCTGGGGTACGAGCCGGGCGTGCGGTTTGAGGAAGGCCTGATGAAAACCGTAGCTTGGTTTCGCTCAAGCCCCGCCTCGTGAAGCTGACCTGCAGCCGGCACCTGCGATGCGCTTCCTGGCAATCCTTCCCTGTTTGTGATACTTTTCCGGCTTCCGGCCAGCCGTTGCCAGTTTTCCTGCCAATCCGTATGGCCGGCCGGACTGACAGCCTCATTCCTTCACTCCATGGAGGCACGGATGCGTCAATTGCGCAAGGCAGTAATCCTGTTATTTGTGGCGACCTTCGTCCTTCTACATGCAACACCCGGTTTGCGTGCCGCCGAAAACCCCCTCTGGCAGATTGGAACTTTCGACCAATCATCGCATGAATTCAACAACGCTGTGCCGGTTGGCAATGCAGATTACAATCCCGTTTTCACCGTGGGGAAGAGTGCAACCGGCGACTGGCCCAGCCGTCAGCCAGGTTCAGAAAACCAGGCGGAGGGCCTGCGGCCGCATCCGTTCACCGTCCTGTTTGATCTAGCCTCGAGGCCCACGGGCACTTACAGCCTGAGGATCTCTGCGCTGCTTTACAATATCCGCTATCCACATCTCGAAATCTCCATCAACGGCAGGAAGGGGACGTTCTATTTCCCACGCAAGCTCAATTACGTTCCTGGAGATTCAGGATTCCCTTCGCCCATCTACAGCGGGGGTGAGATCACCGTTGACCTGCCCCGTGCGGCGTTGCGCGTGGGAGAAAACAAGTTGGTGCTGACTGCGCTTGACGACGCCAGGGACGGCCCCGGTGATTCATGGCTAACTTATGACGCCCTTAGTCTCACACACTCATCTGAGGCCGCGGGCGCGTTTTCGCCGCAGATGACTCTTGAACCTACGATTTATTACATTGGCAATGTTGGAAATCTGGAAGAGGCCACGCAGGTTACGGTTAATCTTGATCGAAAAGTTCGCCGTGGAATGGTTCGCCTGACAGTCTCCGGCAAGCACTTTGAGGCGTCACTTTCTCAAGCTCCCGACTTCGGCGAACAACGTTTTGAATTTCTTGTTCCGGAACTCTCCGCGCCCGCACCGGCTGAGATCACCCTGCGCGCCAATGGGAAGACGATAAGCAAGAAGGCGACATTCCAACCAGAGAGAAAATGGAAGCTCTTTGTGGTGCCGCACGAGCATCTGGACATTGGATATACCGACTACCGTGGCAAGGTGGCCGAGCTTCACAACCGCAATCAGGACACCTTGCTTCGGCTTCTAGCCGAAGATCCGGATATGCGCTGGACCATCGACGGCACCTGGATTATTCAACAATACCTTGCCACCCGGAAACCTTCTGCCCAAAAGGCTTTCTTCGATCTCGTGCGGAAAGGACAGATCGGGGTGCCGGCTCAATACGCCAACCTGATGACGGGCACTTCCAGCCTTGAAGATTTGATTCGCACTGCTTTTTACGGGTACCACCTTCATCAGAAAGAGGGAATCCCGTTTGACTATGTCAGCATGACCGATGTCCCCAGTTACACGTGGTCATATCCCTCCATCCTGCACTCACTGGGTATCCGCTATTTTGCTGCTGCAAGCAACAATGACCGTGCGCCCATCCTCCTGTGGGGGAAGTGGAATACGAAATCGCCTTTCTGGTGGGAAGGCCCGGACGGCAGCAAAATTCTCATGTCTTATTCCCGGCAGTATCTCCAGTTGAGCTTCATCTGCGAGCTGCCGGCCCAGCCCGCGGCCTGCCGACAGTCGTTGCCCACATTCCTCGAGGCTTATGACCGCGCGTCCTACAAGCCCGACGCCGCCCTGATTTACGGCACGCAGGTGGAAAACACTGCTTTCGTTCCCGGCGATTCCGAGTTCGTCAAGAAATGGAACGAAACTTATGCGTATCCCAAAATGATCATGTCAACCTTCCCGGACTATTTTCGATACATTGACAAGAATTTTGGCAGTGAACTGCCGACCGTTACTGGAGATGGCGGCCCCTATTGGGAAGACGGCGTCGGCACCGACGCGCGTTATGCCGCTATCGATCGCCTCAACCAGCAGCGCGCCCTTACCGCGGAAAAACTGTCGACGCTGGGCGCATATGTCCAGAAAGACGTGGCCGGTGAGCAGGAACAACTTCGAAGGATGTGGCAGAACATGATTCTCTATGCGGAACACACCTTCACTTACTGGGGTGGTTACAGCCGGCCGGATAGTGACGAAACCAGGCGCCAGACTTTCAGCAAGCACCAGCTCGTGGTAAATTCCCGCCAGGAAATTCGCTCAATTGTGGACCAATCGCTCAGCCAGCTTGCCGATCAGATTCACATGCCTGCGTCTTCGATAGTGGTATTCAATCCGTTGAACTGGGCCCGGAGCGGCTTTGTTGAAACCGATCTGAACGACGGCACCCGGATCGAGGAATATCCGGACCTGAAGGTTGTGCCGTATGAAGTTCTCAGGCAAGGCGAGGGATACCGGCACGTCCGCTTTATGGCCCGGGATGTTCCCTCCATGGGTTACAAGTGCTACAAGATTGCTCCCGCCGGGTCCAATGAGGCTTCTTCGGCTGAAGGCGCTTCCCTGCCCATCAGCAATGCCTTTGAAAATCAATACTACCGTGTTGTTTTTGACCCTGCATCCGGCGCCATCAAGAGCATCTACGACAAGCAACTGGACAAGGAACTGGTGAATTCCGCCAGTCCCTATCGCGCAAATCAGTACCTCTACGTCACGGGCGGCGAAGGGACCCAGATTGTTTATCTTTCCAAGTCTCTCCCGGAAGCCAAGCTGGCTATTCACACTTCAAGCGAGGGCCGGGTGACCAGTATCCGCAAGACCTCCTACGGGACCATCATGACCTATGAGACCAGTGGCATGGATGCGCCGCACATCCAGTCGGAGGTCATACTCTTTGATCAAGAGAAGAAAATCGAGTTCGTCAATCGCCTTAACAAGCAGCCTGTAACGCACAAGGAAGCTGTCTACTTCGCTTTTCCTTTCGCCATCGCTCACCCGGACTTCAGCTACGAGATTCAGAATGCGTGGGTGGACCCTGCCCGCAACATCCTGGCGGGCGGCAGCCTGGACTGGTTTGCGGTGCAGCACTGGGTGCGTGTGAGTGGGGCCGAATTTTCGGCGGGACTCGTTCCTCTGGATGCGCCGCTGGTTTGCCTGGGAGACATCAATCGCGGAACGTGGCCAAAGGCTTTCAAGCCGAAAGATGCGACCATTTATTCCTATGCCATGAATAATTACTGGCACACAAACTTTATTCGCGTGCAGGAAGGCCGGTACACTTTTCGCTATGTTCTGACCAGCGGCCAGGACCTCTCGCCGGCATCGCTCGCCCGCCTGGGCCGCGACGCGATGACCCCGCTGGAGCACCAGCAGGTGATTTCAAATGACAAGAGAGATGATCCTGCCCGGCCGCTCTCGCCGGCTCCCCAAAGCTTTCTCACGGTTAGCTCGCCGGATGTGGTGGTTGAAAACTGGAAGAGCGCCATGGACGGACATGGCACCATCCTTCGTCTGGTGGAGGTGGGTGGCCAGAGCACGACGGCCCGGCTCACCTTCCCGCTGTTGCACCTGCAGCAGGCCTGGACCGCCAACGCAGTGGAAGAAAACCAATCCACGCTGAAAGTAGACGGGAATTCCCTCGAAGTCCCAATCAGGCCGCACCAGATTGTCACACTGAGAGTCGTCGCGTCTGATTAATTCAGCCTTCACGGTTCACGCCGACCGATGGTCCGCCGGTTTTATTGCCTCAACATCGCGGACCTGTCGCAATCCCTGTTCTCTTCCCCGAAGCGCAATTAAACCTGGGATGCAAAACCGCCGATTTCCAACAACAGCAGCTCATGAGTCAGCATTGCGGGCTGATGGCGCCGCCGTGCCGCTTTACAAGGGACCCAAGCCAGATTTCTCCCTGCTGGACGGCGCGGAGTGGAGGAGTTTTGTCGCTTTTTTGGAAATCTACGTCCGTCATGCTCCTGGCGTTCCTGGCCGTGCTATCGGAAGGCTGCGGCGGCGGAAGCCCGGCACCAACGCAACCACCCGCAGTCACTGTTTCTATATCACCCAGCAGCGCTTCAGTGATCACCGGTCAAACATCCGCCTTCACGGCTACCGTCACTGGTTCATCCAACAAGAACGTCACCTGGAAGGTGAATGGGTTCGCAGGAGGAAACAGCACTGTCGGCACCATCAGCTCGACAGGACTCTATACAGCCCCTGGAATTCCACCTTCGCCGAACGTGGTCACAGTGAGTGCCACCAGCGTGGCAGATTCAACCCAGCCAGCCACCGCAACGGTAATAGTTGTAAATCCTGCGCCGGCCCTTTATTCCATTTCACCGGATGCTGCCACTGCGGGCGATCCTGACACCACACTGACCGTGAGTGGGGCGGAGTTCACCACCCAGTCTGTCGTCTATTTCGGCTCTGGCGCGCTGGCCACGGTTTTTGGAAGCGCAACGCAACTCACCGCCACGATTCCCTCCTCGTTACTTACCTCGACCGGCACGTTCAGCATCACGGTAGCGACTCCGGCTCCCGGCGGCGGCACATCAACTTCACTAAGCCTGACCATCTGGTCCGGCTATCCACGACCCGGCGCCGGCAGTGTCCTCTTCGGCCCTCCACCAGCGCTCCCACAGGTTCCTCACAACGGCACCCTGGTTTCCGTGCTCGATTGGACCGCAAAGGATAATGAGGGAGATTCCGAGGATGTCATCAGCGCCGACCACATTGTTGCAGAAATGGGCATCCCCAACATCGATACCACCGACTTCACCACGGCTGCGGCTAACCCCTTCATGGTGGTAGCAGGCGTCCTGAACACCACGTCAAGCCTGTCATCCACCGACATCAGCAATCTCACAAGTTACGTCAATGCCGGGGGAACACTCTATTTGTGGGAACCGAATGTCAGCGGATTGCTCACTGCGCTGGGCATTTCTTCACCACCCAACGACTACCTCAACCTGGCGGATGAGCAACGTGCACTTACCTTCGACACGGCCCAGAACGATCCTCTCTTGAAGTACGTTGACGCCCCGGAGGAGATCAACTGGGCGCCCTTCTTCCCTCTTGGCGACGTTACGCGCGGCTATTCGAGCAGTTCGTGCACGGCGCTGGCCACATGGAGCACAGGCGATGCCGCCGTCTTGAGGTGCAACATTGGAGCGGGCCGAGCCTATGTGTTCGGATGGAGGCTCCGGCCGCTGATGGAGTTGCCGGAGCTTCAACGGGGCAATAACACCGGGCCGCAGGGAGTGAACGCCATCGTTCCGGATGCGGACATCTGCCGCCTGATGATGCGCGCAAGCTACGAAGCATTCGCCGCAAATCCTCAGGAACGCCAGTGGGCGCCGGGCGGTCATCATGCTGCACTGATCATTACGCACGACGTGGACGCCACGGCGTCCTACCAGAATGTCCCCGCCGGTGTTGATTTCGAAAACAGCCTGGGATTCAAATCAACTTATCTGTTCACCACCAGCCCCTACAACAATGGCTGGATTGACGGCATGTATAGCGCCCCCGGGCATGAGGATATCCAGTACGCGCTCGATCATGGGTTCGACGTCCAGAGCCACAGCTTCGGACATTTCCCGGATTTCCAGACGGCCCTTTTCAGCCTTACGAATCCCCCTTCGGAGACTGCCTCAAACTATGAGCCAATGTTTACTCTGGTAACCACAACTCCTTTTTGCTGCACGAGCGGCATGAGCGTTGTGGGAGAACTCGGCGTGGCCAAATGGCTGCTCGAAAATGACTTCAGTATACCCATCACAGCCTTCCGTGCGGGTTATACCGAGATTCCACCGACGTTGCTCCAGGGACTTTCGGCTACCGGTTACCAGCGCGATTTGAGCTACCTGAATGACCTGACACGAGGGGCATTCCCGTTTGTGACATTCACACTGGACACCAGCACCACTCCAGCCACTTTGACCACCTACCACGTGATGGAGTATCCCATGTCCATTTCAGACGACGCATCGCCGGCTGTAGGCCTCACCGGCCTTGATACAACAACGGTCAGCCAGTATGTTGACGCTTGGATGAAGATGATCAAGTTTAACTACGACAATAATGCGCCCACCGTGCTGCTGGTCCACCCCATTGACACCACGGCACGTTTCCAGGTTATTCAGCAGCTACTCGCAGAAATTCAGAACCAGGGTTTGGATTTGTGGATTGGAGACCTCACAACCTTTGCGAAGTTCTGGGAAGCTCAGGGAGTGACAAACGCAAAATGGCCCTGATCGGTTTACCGCTTGTTACAGTAAATGAGAATCAAGGCTAGGTATGGTGCGGAAGGGGGGACTCGAACCCCCACGGTTTTGCAACCGCCAGCCCCTCAAGCTGGTGCGTCTGCCAATTCCGCCACTTCCGCATGGGATACAAATTTGACTGACCCATGCTGCGAAGCATGGCGTCGTACAGGCCGGTTTTCTCCCTTACTTCCTGGCTGGCGCCGCCGGGGCTGTTGGGGCCGCCGGGGTCGTCTGTGTCGGCGCGTTCTGCATCACCGAGCTTGACGACGTCCCTTTCGTGGCCCAGATGGCCAGTGTTATCGAAGTCGCCATGAAAATGAAGCCCAGCACCCAGCTGATTTTGGCAAGGGTCGTGACCGCGCCGCGGGGACCAAAAGCCGCCTGGCTCGAGCCGCCGAAGGCCGCCGCCATATCGACGTTCTCTCCACCCTGGATCAGAACGACGACAATCAGCAGGACGCTCGAAATAATCTGGAGAGCCGTAATCGCCAATACCACATAAGGATTCATTTCAAACCTGCCCGCCGTCCAGCCCCTTCTCAGGCCGACGGATAATTAATAATCGCCACAAAGGAGTCAACCTTGAGGCTTGCGCCGCCCACCAGCGCCCCATCGAGGTCCGGCTGGGCCATCAGCCCTTTTATATTCTCGGGCTTGACGCTTCCCCCGTAAAGGATCCTCACGCCCTGGGCCTGTTCTTCACCGAACTGCCCGCGGGCCAGTTCCCGTAGAAATGCGTGGCTTTCCTCTGCCTGCTCCGGAGTAGCGGTGCGGCCGGTACCGATCGCCCAGACGGGCTCATACGCCATAATGATACGGGAAAAGTCTGAGGGGGTCAACCCGGCGAAACCGCCCTGGAACTGGCGTTCGAGCACTTTCTGCGTCTCATTTGCCTCCCGCTCTTCCAGCGTTTCCCCAACGCAGACAATCGGAGTAAGTCCGGCGGCGAGTGCCGCCTTCAGCTTGCGGTTGACCCGCTCATCAGTTTCTCCGTGATCGTGCCGCCGTTCGGAGTGGCCGATGATCACGTGCGAGCAGCCGGCATCCACCAACATCCCCGGCGCCACGTCGCCGGTGTGCGCGCCCTCGGCGTCCCAGTGGACGTCCTGCGCAGCCACGCCGATCCCGCTGCCCTTCGCCGCCTGGGCAGTCTCCGCCAGAGCGGTGAACGGAGGAGCCACGACCACGTCGCATTGGCTGACGTTCTCCACCCGTGACCTGAGTTCCTTGACGAAGGCCACCGCCTCACCGCGCGTCTTGAACATTTTCCAGTTTCCAGCAATCACAGGTCTACGCATCTCTTCATCCCCATCTCAGAATTAGGCAGTTGGCCGTAAGCAGTAAGCAGTCAGAACCCGGTAGTCAGTCGTCAGCAGTCAGCGAAGAAAGGCGCTTTGCAGCGAGCTTCGAATCCACACCGTCCGGCATGTCGCGCTGAACATGGGGCAGGGGCCGCCAAGTTGATGCGTCCTACCCGGCAGCTTACTGCCCACTTCTTCCTGCTTTCTGCCTGCCGCCTTCGGCTTTCTGCCTACCGTTTTTCCGGCAGGGCTTCGACGCCCGGAAGTTTGAGCCCTGACAGGAACTCGAGCGAGGCGCCGCCGCCGGTCGAGATGTGCGTGATCTTGTCCTCGATGCCGGCTTTGTGCACCGCAGCCACCGAATCCCCGCCGCCCACAACCGATACGGCGCCGGACCCGGCAACGGCGCGGGCCACCTCCATGGTCCCCTGCGCGAACTGGTCAATCTCAAACACGCCCATGGGGCCGTTCCAGATGATCATCCTGGCCTGCTTGATGGCCCCCGCATACGCGGCCCTTGTCTTGGGACCGATATCCAGCCCCATGCGATCCGCGGGAATGCTGGCAGAGTCAACGGTTTCGGCCCTGGCTGAGGCGTCCAGCTTTTCGGCAACCACGTGGTCCTGGGGCAGGCGGAAATTCACCTTCTTCTGTTTGGCCTGCTCCAGCAATTCTTTGGCCAGGTCAAGCTTATCGGCCTCCACTCTCGAAAGGCCCACCTCCACGCCCTGCGCCTTGAGAAACGTGTAGGCCATGGCTCCGCCGATCAGGATTGTGTCCGCAAATCCCATCAGGTTTTGCAGAAACTTGATCTTGTCAGAAACCTTCGCGCCGCCAACGATGGCCACGTAAGGATGCAGCGGGTTCCCCAGTGCCTTGCCCAAATATTCGAGTTCCTTTTCCATCAGAAGGCCTGCCGCTTTCACCTGAATGTGGTGGGTGATACCTTCGGTGGAAGCGTGCGCGCGATGGGCAGATCCGAATGCGTCGTTGATGTAAACCTCAGCCTCGCCGGCCAGATGCTTTGCAAAATCCGAGTCGTTCGCTTCCTCCTCCTTGTGGAAGCGCAAGTTCTCAAGCAGAAGGACGCCGCCTTCCTTGAGTTCTGCTACGTTCTTGTCCGCCTCAGCGCCGACGCAGTCCGTAGCAAAGCTGACCGGTTTGTTCAGCAGCGTAGCCAGACGCTCGGCAGCCGGCTGCAGGCTCATTTTGGAATTGACTTTCCCTTTCGGCCTGCCCAAATGAGAAGCCAGCACGAGCTTTGCCCCGCGATCGACGGCCAGCTGGATGCTCGGTAAGCTGGCACGGATCCGTGTGTCGTCAGTAATTTCTCCCTGGTCGTCGAGCGGAACGTTGAAGTCAACCCGCATGAAGACCACCTTGCCCTTCAGGTCAAGGTCGCGAATAGATAGTTTCGCCATAAGTATTCACTCCTTGTAAATGTTGCGCCGCAAGGCGTCCGGAAAGCAAAAGGCGGAAAGCAGAAGGCAGATAGCCCAAGTCACCTGGGCTTGAATCTTTCCGGGTTCGCCATCATGGTTCCAATCATCTTTCCCAACTCTTCGTATCCAGAGACGAGCCGCTGCTGGTCTTCGGGCGATAAGTAGCCACAACCGTGCGAGAAGTCTAACCAAACCTGCGTTTCTGTCGCCTCGGCATCCGAATCAGCCAGCTTGCTGGCAAACATGCTCGGGTACTGCCGCTTGCGAAAACCTTCGGCGATATTCGCGGCGACGCTCCGAGATGACCGGCGAATCTGGCTGGTCAGTGAATAGCGTTCTTCCTGCGGGAACGATTTAGAGTGATTGAATATTTCCATCGCCAAACTGAACGCGAGCTGGTAGACCTTCAAATCCCGGTAACCACGGAGCTTCGCGGTCATAAGTTGATATGTCAGATTCCCTGCGTCACAGCCCTGCTGTGATGGGCATCGGCCGTTTAGAATGCATGTTCTACTGTCGCCCTGTATGTCAAAACGACAGGCTCAGAAGGTACTATGCATTCTGCCGTCTGCCTTCTGCTTGCTGCCTACTGCCTACAGGGTCTTGGCGACATAATTGATCAGGTCGCGGACACGGCAGGAGTATCCCCACTCATTGTCGTACCAGGCGGTGATTTTCGCCAGGTCGCCATCGATCACTTTGCAGAATGGGGCATCGATAATAGATGAGTAGGGGTTTCCGCGGAAGTCGATGGAAACCAGCGGCTCTTCCGAGTACTGAAGAATCCCCTTCAGCGAACCTTCGGCAGCTTTCTTGAATGCCGCGTTCAGTTCTTCGGTGGTCGTCGGTTTCTCCAGAATGACAACCAGGTCAACCAGTGAAACGTTGGGTGTGGGCACGCGCATCGCATAGCCATCCAGCTTGCCCTTCAGCTGCGGCAGCACCAGGCCCACGGCCTTGGCCGCCCCGGTGGTGGTGGGGATAATGGAAAGCGCGGCGGCACGGGCGCGGCGCAGGTCCTTGTGTGGCAGGTCGAGAATACGCTGGTCGTTGGTATAAGAGTGGACGGTGGTCATGGCGCCCTTCTTGATGCCGAAGTTCTCGTCCACGACCTTGGCGGCAGGGGCCAGGCAGTTTGTGGTGCAGGATGCGTTGGAAATAATGTTGTGCTTGGCGGGATCGTAGCTCTTCTCGTTCACGCCCAGCACGATGGTGATGTCTTCACCCTTGGCCGGCGCGCTGATGATGACTTTCTTGACCGTGCCGCGAAGATGCTTGCCGGCATCCTCGGCCTTGGTAAAGAGTCCCGTGGATTCCACCACGATCTGCGCGCCCAGCGAGGAAAAGTCGAGCTGCGCGGGATCCTTCACCTTGAAAACCTTGATTGTCTTCCCGCTGACTGTAATTGAGTCTTCCCCGCTTGTAACATCTGTGTCGAGGTTCCCAAGCACCGAGTCATACTTCAGCAGATGGGCCAGAGTCTTGGGGTCCGTAATATCGTTAACTGCAACAACTTCAATGTTTCGGTCGTTCAGCGCGGAACGAAGAACGTTGCGTCCAATCCGGCCAAAACCGTTGATACCAACTTTCACTGCCATAGCAACCCCCTCA
>DATLWV010000041.1:0-10123 GCA_035576145.1 Terriglobia bacterium | reverse complement strand
CGGTCAAGCGGCGGCCAGATTATCGTCTCGCGCACTTTCATATTGGCCGCATTCTCGCCAATCGAAAGCAGTATGCCGCGGCCATCGAGCATTTCAAGAAGACCCTCACTCCCGAGGACGAGTACACGCCGACCTACCTTTACGCGCTGGCTGCTACATACGCGCGCGCTGGGGATAAGCAGGACGCGCTGACCTATGGGCGCAAAGCCCGGGACGCCGCAGCCTCTCGCGGCCAGACGCAACTGCGCGATCGCATAGAGAAAGACCTCAGGGCCCTCGATCAGAAACCTTAGGCTTGCTCGCAGGCTAAGCCATAGGCGAGGGAATTGCCCCCGAAGAACAAAAAGCCCAGCTTCGAATTCCACTGCCCCCTCATCAAATACAAAGTTTTCCTGGCGTTCAAGCCCGACAATATGGTTTGCCAGGGCTTATTGAGCTATAGAACTGGAGAAATCCGGCACGGAACTGGTGGGGGCATGTCCTTTTGGTTGACTGAAAGAATAAAAAACCCTCTTGACTTTATATTTTGATTAGACTGATAATTTTCGTCAAAAGCCGTAATAAGTCATAGTAAGGGAAGGAAAGGTAGTTGAGTTTATAGCGGTCGTCCAAAAAATCTTATAGTGGTTGTTCAAGAATCTCATACGGGTAGTCCCAAAAACTTCATAACGGTCGTCCCAGGAATCTCATAGGGGTCGTTCTAAGAATTAGTTTCTGAAGATCTGACAGATCTGAAGATTACCTTTCTGAGCGTCGTGTACCGTCTGGGCCTAAACGTGTCATCGGAGGAGATAACATGGTGAAGAGATTCTTGCTGGTTTTTGCTTTAGGCGTCGGCTTCATGCTGGCGCCGTTTTTAACCCATCAGGCCAAAGGGCAGGTCCTTTACGGCTCGCTGGTTGGGACCGTAACCGACCAGTCAGGCGCTGTGGTGCCTGATGCCGCCGTGACGGTTAAGAACACCAACACGGGCCTCACGCTCCAGGCAACTACTGACGCCTCGGGCTTCTACGCGATCAGGAACGTAACGGAAGGAACCTACGATCTGACGGTTAACAAGAGCGGGTTCAGACCATATACAGAAACGGGTGTCGGCGTCTCGATTAACAACGTTACCCGCATCAACCCCAGGTTAGAGGTGGGGGCGGTGGCTCAAGCCATTACGGTGGAGGCCAGCACAGCCGTCCTGCAGACGCAGACTTCGGACGTAAAAACAAGCATCAATGCGGAGGTCGTGAACGACATGCCGCTCTCCCGCTTCCGCAACTACCAGACTCTTTTGAATCTCGTTCCTGGCGCCACCCCAGGGCGGTTCCAGAACGCCGAGGCCGATACTCCCGAGCGCGCCCTTTCAACCAACATCAACGGCCAGCAGCGTGGCGCGAACAACCAACGCCTGGACGGCTCAGCCAATATCCTGGTGACGTTGCCTCACCACGCGGCGTACATCGCGCCGGTGGAAAGCATTCAGGAGGTCAGCGTTTCCACCGACGACTTCGATGCCGAGCAGGGAATGACAGGGGGGGCAGCAATCACCGTGGTGACGAAGTCCGGGACAAACAATTTCCACGGCAGCCTCTTCGGCTACCACAACAACAGCGCCACCCGGGCGTTCACGTGGGATGAGAACCGTGTCGGCGTGAACCGAAAACCTAAAACCATCATGAACTTCCTCGGGGGTAGCCTCGGCGGACCCATCAAGAAAGACAAGCTGTTCTTCTTTGGCGACTGGGAAGGCACTTTTGAGCGGGTCAACAAGACTGCACTTAATTCGGTCCCGGCGCTTGACCTCCGGGGTGGTGACTTGTCGCGTTTCCTGGGCGCCCAGATCCTCGACGCCTCGGGCGCGCCCATCATGGTTCCTACCACAGAAGGCGGCAGTGTGCCGCTGCAGGAAGGGATGATCTTCGATCCCTACACGGGAAACGCCGATGGCACGGGGCGTTCCGTGATTTCCTCGAGTGGTGTGCTCAATGTGATTCCCGCCGCCCGGCTGAATGGGCCCATGACGACGCTGCTGGATCTGGTTCCCGCCCCTAATCAGCCTGCTGCGGGAGATTTCAACAACTACTTCGTTTCCGGCACGCAGAAATTGAACCGCAACAATTACGACGCCAAGATCAACTGGAACCGGAACGAGCAGCACCAACTCTGGTTCAAGTACAGCACCATGATTGCGAGGTTCGATGCCGCCGGGTCCAGGCTGGGCGCAGCCGGCGGCGCCGACATAGGCGATGGCGGCCTGGGTGGGTGCCACACGCGCACGCAGGTTGCAGCTATCGGACAGACGTATACGGTCACACCCACATTCCTGGTTGACGCCACGCTCGGCTGGACGCGATTTGGCCAACAGTGCGACCCCCCTGACGAGCTCAGCGGCACCAACTTCGGCTCGGAGGTGCTGGGGATTCCGGGAACCAACGGCCCCACCGCCCTCGAAGCCGGCATGCCCGCGTTTTATTCCGACTGGTCCGACATGGGGAATCCGGAAGGCTGGAACCCTTGCCGCCGCAACGACCAGACGTACACCTTCAACACCAACGCGAGCTGGGTGAAGGGCAATCACGAGATCCGGTTCGGTTTCGACTTCATCCACAACCTGATGAACCACTTCCAGCCGGAGCTGGGCGACGGCCCGCGCGGCGCCTTTACATTCGGTTCAGGGGTGACGGCCCTGAACCCATCCGCTCTTGAAGCAAGTGTGGGATTCCAGGGAGACACTCCGGATTTTGAGAACAGCCAGAACAGCCTGGCGGCGCTTCTGATGGGTATCCCCAGTGATTCGGGAAAGAGCAGCCAGCTAATCAAGATGGACAGTTTGGAGAACCAGTATGCCCTCTATGTCCGTGACCGCTGGCGCGTCACCTCCAAGCTCACCCTCAACCTGGGAGTGCGCTGGGAGCTCTATCCTAACCGCAGGCGCTCAGCCGGCCTGGGAATCGAATCGTATGACCCCACCACCAACAAGGCCTTGATCGGCGGACGGGGCGGCGTTCCGCGGGACAACGGGATCACTTTCAGCAAGAAGCTCTTCGCCCCCCGCGTCGGTTTCGCCTATCAGCTGGACTCAAATACGGTGATCCGCAGCGGCTACGGCATTACTTACCACTCGCACCCGTTTGGCGCTCAGGCGCTGCGTGGCTGGTTCCCGCTGACGGTTGTCGGTGTGTTCAGTGGCGTCAACGGCTTCCAACCCGTCACCACAAACTCCACTTACGTGACTGATGGTATGCCGAATGCGCCGTTGGGTCCCACTGTCGGCATTCCAAATATCCTCGACTTCAACATCAACGAACAGGGCGGCGTCCCGTTGCCGAATGCGGCAGAGGATGGCTATCCCCAGGCGAACACGGAGATCCACCGTGGCTACATCCAATCGTGGAACTTCATTGTCGAACGCAAGCTACCGGGTTCGACGGTAGTCTCGGTTGGATATGTGGGAACCAGATCCGTCAGGGATTTCTCGTTCCGCAACATAAACGCCGGGCAAATACCCGGCGCCGGCCTTGATGGACAGCTGCTCTTCCAAAGATTCGGACGCGAGGCATCAACCAGGGTGTATGATGGCATGTTGGGAAGCTCCTACCACTCGCTGCAAGTCAGCATCAACCGGCGCATCACGGGCGGCCTGCTTCTCAAGGGTGCATACACCTATTCGCATGCCATCGACATGGCAGATTACTCTGACTGGACCGAAACCATCTGGCCCTCGGGTGTGGCATGGGGTCGCAACCGCGCCTCAGCGTCGTACGACATCCCCCACAACTTCGAGCTTGGCTATGTGTACGAACTCCCCTTCGGCGGCGGCAAGAAGTTTGCCTCGACAGGTGGTGTTGCGCAGGCGATCCTGGGTGGGTGGCAACTCAACGGCATCTTCAGCGCCTTCATGGGGGGGCGGGACACACTGACTGCTTCCGGTTCCTCCTTGGATATGCCGGACAACCAGCAGACACCTGACCAGGTTGGCTCGCTTGTCTACAACGGCTGTTATGGTCCGGATCCCGGCTGCACCATGTTCGACACCTCGTCGTTCGCCCGCGTAACTGATGTGCGGTTCGGCACCGTGGGTCGGAACACCTTGCGCAGGCCCGGTGTGGTCAATATGGACATGAGCATCTACCGCACCTTTAAGATCATGGAGAAGATTGACCTGCAGTTCCGGGCGGAGGCGTTCAACGTGAGCAATACTCCGCATTTCGATCGCGCAAACCGGAATGTTAACAGCGGGAGCTTCGGGGTTGTTTCATCCACGGATTCCGGGAGCAGAACTTTTGCCGGCGGCCGCTCTCGGGAATACCGTTTTGGCTTGCGTCTGAGCTTCTAGTCCCGTTTGATTCAAGCCTTGGGCGCCCCGAATCCATCGGGGCGCCCTTTTTTTTTGCCCCCCAACTCCTCTTCCTCTGAGTTTTGTCTCTGAGGCCACCCCGGGCAAATCACACAGCAGGCAAAGTTGCGGACGGGTCGCCGCAGCAGATTGGCGCATTTCTACACTTCCTAATACAGTGTCGCGAGAAGCTTCAAGCCATGGCTGAGAACGAAGGGTTATGGAAGGGATCGGTAACCGGAGCCTTCTCTATTTTTTTAGTTCACGGTCATGGCTGCTTTCTGCTCTTGGAGAATGCGCCACAGCGTGCCGCTGAAGATGTTTTCCTGGGCCTGCTTCGGTACGCCGCAAGCGTCAAGCATCTCGCGGTAGCGTTTCAGCTCCCGGTCATACTCCTCCAGATCTCCACCAAACACGTCGGAGCCAAAGACCAGTTTTTCAAAGGCACTGTGCCCGGACTTGGGCGTATGAGGGCTCTCCACTCCTGACCACCAGAAGATGGACTTGAAGAAGGCGTAATCGTTCTGCTTTTTGATCAGAGACGATCCCGACAGATCAAAGTACAGGTTGGGGTCCCATCGGCCAACCTCAGCCGCCGCCGCATAGTCAGGATTTCCCATGTGTGCTGCGATTAAGGTGAGTGTGGGAAATTTCCTCGCGATCACGTCAAGCCGGGTTGCGCGCATGCGGTCAAAACCGACGTCCTGGGGTTCTTGGGGATTCCCACGAGCGACAACGCCGGTGTGGAAGAGGAGGATCATGTGGTACCTTGCGGCGCGCTCATAAACCGGCCAATAGGCCCGGTCATCGTAGTTGTGCAATGACGAGGTGATCTCGCCAAGACCACGAAAACCCGCTGCGTGGAAACGATCAACCTGCTCAACCACATTGGGTGCATCCAACTTAATAGACCCAAACCCGATCAGACGGTTTGGATGAGCATGGATAAAAGGGACCGCGGTATCCATATCGGCTGGGGGGACCAGCAGGAACGCCATCCCATCCACCGATTCCAGCTTGTCCAGCAGCTTCTGCAAAAAAGCCGGGTCGCCGTTATAGTGAACGTGCCCGTCAATAATTTTGGGCTGGACAGTTTGCGCCATTAGGGGGCCGCAAACAAGAACGCATGTCAGCATCATGAGAAGCAGGTTAACCTTCTTCATATTCCCTCCTGATGATTCTCACTCTACCGTGGTTGGATGGCTTAATCCCGTCGCAATCCGCGGTTAGATCTCCACCATGGTTATTTCTTCGTCTCAAATTATCCCCTGTGTTTCGCGACTGAAGTTCAGCGTATGCCTGGAACGATAGGAGGCGCTCGCCAGATGCTCCAGCGGCAGAAGCATGTCCCGGGAATTTCTATCGCGAAGCCCTCGTGTTTGTGCCGGAAAATGCCATCAACTGGGCCGTTGCACCCAGGTGGTTGATGTCCATTTTCAAGGCCTGCTGAAACTCTTCCCGCGCCTTTTCCGTTGCTCCCTTTCCAAGATTCCCCAAGCCGATCAGGTAGTGGGCGTTGGCCTTTTGATAGCGTTCCGACCGCCCGCGTCCAAACTTCGCGAAGAACCCCGACTCCGAGTTCCCAGCCAACGTCTTTTCGCCTCGTGCGATCAGACCGTCAAACAGTTGCTGTGCTTTGGTGTTCTGCCCCAGCTTCAATGCTGCCAGACCTTGGTAATATTCCATCTCGGGACTGAGGAAGCGGGAGTGAGAGGCCACGGCCTCCTGAAACAACTCCTGGGATTTTGCGCTATTCCCGACCTTCTCCTGAGCCATACCCATCAGATAGTGAACTTGCACGAGTCTCGGCTCGCGATAAGGTTGCCCGACTTCCAGGTTCGCGGGATACCGGAGCGCTGCTTCGTAGTTCTGCAGCGCCTCCTGATACCTGCCTGCCCTGAACTCCCTGTCGCCTTTCAGAAGGTAGGCGTCCATATAGACGTCATGAATATCACCCTGGCCCTCCCAATTGTGGAATTCATGGCCCTCCAGCAACCCGATGGCGCGATCATACCGGCCCAGCAGGACGTTTACCCGAACCTCCTGCGCCAGCGTGTCCGAACGCCTGGCGACTCCTGCCTGGTCAGCTTCAAGCGATGCCAGTCGTTTCTGGGGCGAGACGTTACCATCTTCGTACAGAACATCGAGTTCATACCGGTAATAGGCGTTGGTCTTGTCCATGTCCAGCGCCTTCTCCATAGCTGCAATGGCCTTTGCGGTGTTCTTTTCCGCATGCTCGTAGGCGAAGGCGAGATTGCGCCACGCCGGCGCGAACGAGCTGTCCATGTCAGCAGATTTCGTCCACATCCTGACAGCGGCTTCGGGCTGCTCAAGAAAGTACAGAGCGTTGGCGAGGTAGTAAGGCGTCCGCGCGTTCTCCGGGTCGGCCTTCATTGCTGCTTCCAGAACCTTGACGGTCTCTACCCGAAATGGAAACACATAGGTCGAGGGCATTTGCCGCGTCAAGTGGAAGTACCTGGCAGCTTCGGCCGCCTGCTTGCGCTGCTGCGTAAGAAAGCCAAGATAGTAATAGAGAAGCGGATTGACTTTTGCTGGATCAGGGCTTGCCGCAACAAGTTGCTTAATGACCGCTTGGGATTCGCCTGCGAGCCCCGCGTGGTAATAGTCGAGCGCCAGCCACAGATTCGATTGCAAGGCGTTGCCCGGGGCGATCTGTGGCTGGTTGGTGGCGTTCATCAACTTCAGTTCATTCGCGGCCCAAAGGTCAAGGGGATTGATGTCGAGAGCTTTTCGAGCGGCTTCCTCAGCTTCCTGGTTACGCCCCAATTTCCTTAGCGAGACAGCCTTCAAGTCCCAGGCCTTGGCATTCTGCATGTTGTAGTCGAGTGAGTGGTCGAGGTTGGCGGCTGCCATGGCCCAGTTGCCCTTCTGCCCTTCCAGTTCCGCAAGTTGAAAATAGCTGGCGGCCGTCCATGCCACGCTCCACGTAGCCCGGTAAAACGCGTCCTCGGCCTGCTGGTTCTGGCCGTCGCCTCTCTGCGCGACGCCCAGATAATAGTAGGCTTCCCCGTCCTTGGGACGCGTGTAGTTGTACGTTGCCCGATGAAGTGCCAGCTTCAGGTGCTTGATGGCCTCCTGCCACTGCCCGCGCTCGCAATAAATGCGGCCCAGAGCGGTGTTTACTTCGTAATTTTCAGGATCGCGGCGCAGCGCCTCTTCATAATATGGGAAGGGTGACATCGTTGCGTTGTGAAACTGCTCCAGCCTCAGCCCCGTGTGGTAGAGCTTGTCAACGGTCTTAATCTCGCTGGGCGCCTCGGGAGGAGTCACCGTGGGCGGCATGACTTCCGGCGCCAGCTTCACCGGCTGGTAGCTCACCAGTTCATTCCCTTTCGAATCCAGGAGCGCGGCCTTCAGATCGTACTCATTCATCCCGGCCGGCAAAGCGAACTCGTGAGTAAAAGGAGTTCCCGGATTAATATCAATGGTCTGCTCAAAGAGATTCTGTCCCTTTCCCGTCAGAAGCACTTTCGCGCCATCGAAAGCCTGCGTCGCGGAGAAACCGAAGAAGACCTTTCCTGAAGGTTCGATCTGTAGGTTGACGGCCCCGTTCAGATTCGCATCCTTCACGCCGCGGATGCCGCGGATAGGGTACCAATATTGGTCTGCAGCCTTCGTTTCATACGGCTGAATCCAACTGTAGTCGGGCTGGTTATCCGAGTAATTGCCCGACATCAGCTCGAGATAGGGCCCCTGGCTGTCCAGTATCTTGTCCCACAATTCCCCGGACGGCCCGTTGCCCCACTCAAAAAACTTGGCGCCGGGCGAAACATGATGGTTCTGGACGCAGATGGTGCCTGCATTTACCCCGTGATCGTACCCACCGAAGAAGTCGCCTTTAAAATTCCAGGCGAAAAAGGACATGCTGGAAGTATTGTTCTTCCACCAGCTGATGTCCACTCCGCGCGTGTAATCCACGCCCATAAAAACTTCATGCGAGATGGGCCAGCGGGTGAAAGCTACCTTGGCGTGGTAGACGGCAAATTGCGTGTCCGAGGGGAAGATCACCTGGTAGTTCTTGTTCACGTGCATCGCAGCGTTCGTGAAATCCAGAAACGACTGCACAATGGGCGCCCCGTCCAGCAGCCTGGTCGTCACCTTCAAATAGGACTTGTGCGGATAAAGCGTGAGCCCCACCAGCCACTGCATCTTCGTCTGCAGGTCCACATCGCCAACCCAGATGGTGCTGCTGCCGTCGGCATTCTTCACCAGCCGATGCTCTACCTGAAGGTAGCTGGTTGAACGATGATGGCTTGGGATGTCCCATTCCATGCCGCCGGAAATCCAGGCCCCGATCATGCCGATCAGCGCCGGCTTGATCTCCGTCTGGCGGTAAACGTAGTCATAGCCATTCGTCTTGTCCGCCGCAGAAAAAACGCGGCCGCCTAGCTCAGGGAGAACGCTGATCTTCACGTACTGGTTCTCGAGAAAATCCGCGTGATAGGTTTTGTCGCCCCGAACGTCGAGTATCGTGTCATAAAGCGGATAAGGATAAATCTTGCCCGCGGCGCCCTGGTAGATTCGCCCCGCGAAGAACATCGGCGATTGCTTAGGGGGGCCAATCTCGTAAGTTGGCAGCGTCAGTGGCGCCTCCCAGATGTGCACCGGGGTCTGCGCTTGCGCCCATAGCATCGAGGATGGCAAGAGAAGAAATCCGACCAATAATAAATGGAGTGACTTTGAGTACTTTGACATATCATGACTCCTGTCAGGCGATTTTTCTCACCCCGCGCGAAGCCTCCGGTCAGGGTTGCCATCCCTGGTCAGCACGCCTACTTTCCAGTTCGACGTTTGTAAACCTCGGCGCTGACGGCCTTAGCCATTTCCACCATCTCGCGATAGGGCGTATCTGTGACGGATACAAATCCAATGTTATAGTTCTCACCGTCGCCGACTCTGCCGGTCAGGGGTTCATCGTAATACTCGAACCACTGGCAGCCGACAAACGCCGGAAGGGCCTCGACGTTTTCGAGATACTGCTTGTACATGGCCGCCCGCGCCTGCTGGTTGGGTGTTGAAACAAGTCCTGTGTGGAACATGCCGCGGTCTACAGCCCCAAAATGAAATTCGGCGTCCATGCAGGGCTTGTTCAGCGCCGTCGTAAAGGCCCACTCCTTCGGATCAACGTGCGATCTGTATATGTCGAAACTTACCACATCGCAGTAGCGTGCCGAGGCCTCCACGGCTTCCGGGGTTCGCCACGCAAATTTGGCGCCGAGATAAAGATGGTGCGGATCGTATTTCCTGATGGCGTCGCGGATGACCCTGAAGTACTGATTTGCGTCCAGCGTCAGAAAATCGCTGAAGTCTTTCCTCATCTTCGGATTCAGCGTATCGGGCGGTTGATAGGACTGATCCAGCAAGGCAGGCCATGAGGCAAAGTGTGTGCTCCAGGCTCTATTAAGCTGCCCGATGCTTCCATAGTGCGACTGCAATTGTTTAACGAATGCCTGCTTGGCGGGTGATGTGCCGTTAGCTGAAAGCGCCCCGTATGCAAGACCGTAATGTGTTCTGTCTGTGGCGCCCCCGCCCCACGATAACTCGTTGTCGACATAGTAGCCGATGCACCAGGGATCATCAGAATGCTTCTGGACGCCTTCACGGACACTTGTATTAGCCGCCGCAATGTATTGGGGGTCAAAAGGATCGGGCATTGGCCCCCAATAATCGTTGCCACTGGGGACATGGGCAAAGTGGCCATGGATCGAGATGGTCGCTACATAAGGGACTTTCTTGAAAGCGTAGAGAGCCGGATCGGACCAGTTGCCAATGGTATTA
>DATLWV010000040.1:0-11845 GCA_035576145.1 Terriglobia bacterium | reverse complement strand
CATGCACCATCCCTCGGAACATCTTGGTATGGCTTAAGCGTATCGCCGAATCCAAATCGATTCTGCTCATTTTCCCGACTAACTCAATGCTTCCCTTGCGCTTACAAGTTTTCTCAAAACCAACATTGGGGCAGTAGTGATTTTCTATGTCCGTTAAAGGCTTGGCTGACCACGAGACGGAAACGCGAGAGACTTCGTCTCCCAAATCATGCCCACAGAGTGGGCGCGGAGATTGTTCATTTATGTGTTGTAGCTTCTTCTGCCCCTGCGGAGTCCTGGTTGGAGAATCCCAAGCATAAGCGGCAAGCACCTAGCCCCGTGGTCCTAAAGAAAGAAATGAGCGAGTGGTCGAACCCGCCCTGTTACTGCTACGAAGAGGTATCAAACCTTGTAAACGCTGTCTCGGCGGAAAGCGGGGATGGGGCGACTCCGGATGCCAGGAGCTTGCGCAGAGCATATGACCGGCTGCATCCTCAGTTAGTGAAGTCTTTAGGGAAAAGACTCGGGAAGCAGAAGAGAATCCCCGACAGCCTTGCCTGACCCTCCGCAATTCTTTGCCATCCTGTCCCCTTAAGTGACCTCGATTAAACCGTCCTACTTATCCGACAATCGTGCGAGATCGAACGACTAGGGAGGATGGAGATGAATTCTTCGAGACCGTTGACGCTTCGTGAGTGCGCAGAGCGCACCGGCAATCGGGAAAGCACTTGGAGGGCGTGGGTGCTTCGCCGCAAAGTGCCCTTCTACCGTATAGGCCGCTCGATACGGGTAAAAGAGGCCGATCTACAGGAATGGATCGAGCGAGGCCGAGTTCCCGCGCGTGAGGTCCGCCAATGAGCGGTGGGCACACGCCTGAGCAAGTAGCACGTTTCCAGCGCGAGTTGCGCGGCAATCCCGTCCTTGTGGAGCACGTCCTGCAAGGGCTCCCGCCCGCGCCGCCGGAGCCGGAGCGCATCATCAAATGCTCGCCGGAGAGCGCAGAGATTGCTGTCTGCCGGGCTTTGGCGCGGGCCCACGTTCACGGCGAATTCTGGCGAATTGAAATGGTGAAGTAGCTATGGTTCACGCCCAGCGCATTATTGACGACACTCTTTTGAATCACCCGGCAAACACGAAGGGCGGCCAGGCAAGCGAACAAGAAACGCCTAACCTTGAACTACAGGAAGCCATCCGCAAGATCATCCTGGACGCGGCCGTACCAGCGTTTGATAGGCGGCGACGCATCCGCGACCTGATTAAAAAAGAACTCGTATCGCCTCAAGAGGGGTTTCTCTGTCAAGCGGCGGATGGGCGGGCCTTTTACTTTCACAAGCCAGAGCGGCGGCTTTATGACCTGGAGCAAAAGCAATTTCAACATTTGCTATCGAGTATCTCCGACCTGAGCGCAACTGAAAGTCAATTCAGGTTTGTCCTCGACTCGTTCCAAACCGAAGCGGCTAGAACAAAGGCCGTGGACGTTCATACGCTGAGCTTCTATGACCTGCAAACCGGCCGGCTCGTTGTGTCCGATGGCGCGGGCGGCGTGTGGACGCGGGCGCGACGTGGAAAGTGGGAGTCGGGCCACAACGGGGATGACGGGCTTCTCTTCCTGACGGACTCGGACGGAAAACCCTGGACGCCGGAATTCAAGCAGGATGGTGCCCTTGCGTGGTTTCTAAACCAACTGCTTCTCGACAATGACCCATCGCTTACTCCCGACCAGCAAAGAACACTCTTGACTGTTTGGCTCTTGCAAAATTTTTTCCCGGCGCTGAGGCGCACACGGGTTATCCCGGCTTTCCTCGGCCCCCAGGGGAGCGGAAAAACTTCCACCATGCGGATGATCGGGGCTCTTTTGTGCGGAGCGCAGTTTGATGTCACCGGCCTCTCGCGTGATCGTGAAGATGCGTTTGTCGCCGCCGTGTCGAATCGCGTGATCGTGGGCCTCGACAACGCGGATTCGAGAATCCCGTGGCTCGAAGATTCACTCGCCACTTACGCAACGGGGCTTCGATACAGACTTCGGCGGCTTTATACGACAAACGAGGAAGTTTCCTACTCGCCGCGTGCCATCCTGATGTTATCGAGCCGCGATCCGCATTTTAGAAGGCCAGACGTAGCCGAGCGGCTGCTTCCGCTTCACTTCAAACGACCTGAGAAATACCAGCCGGAGTCGGCACTGTTCGGCGGCCTTGTGGAGCGGCGCGGGCGGATCATCGGAGAACTACTCCTGTGGGCGGGCGCTATCGCGGATTGTCTTGGCAACGTGACCCTACCGGCGCTCCAATTTCGCATGGCGGACTTCGCCTCATTCGGCTGGGCGGTAGCTAGCTCAGCCGGACAAGAGGCCGAATGGCTTGACTTGCTTGGGAAGTTGGAGCGCGGACAGATCGAATTTGCCAGCGAAGGCGATTCACTCGTGATGGTGCTGAGAGGCATCCTAGAATCTGACGGCGTCATCGAGCCGATTGATGTTGGCTCGCTCTATAAGAAGTGCTCGGCCTTGGCCGAAGACGAGTCGCTGCCCTTTCCCAAGTCAGCACAGGGTTTTGGGCGGCATTTAACGAACATGAGGCGTGTTGTCGAGATTGAGTTGAATGCAGTTGTGAAGGAAGAGCGCGGGGCTGGGAACCGTAGGTATGTGAGCATCCGGCCTCGATAGAGGTACGGAAGGTATGAAAGTTACGATGATTGGCAAACAATCTTCAATTCGGGGGAGTGCATGAAACTATTGGAGCACCTGCTATCCACTCCAGCTTCCGAGCTCGTAGAGCACGAAAAAGAAAACTCTTACCCTAATATCGTAACTTCCGTAACTTCTGTACCACCCCAACTGGCGAAGCCTTCCGAAAGCGGCGGGCATTGCCCCGGCCCTGACAGGTGCGCGGGCTGCTACTCGGTTGGCATCCTCGACGGGCTCGAGCGTTTCATCCATCCCCCGCGAGCTTCGGCGGAGTGGGAAGAATGGCTAAGCCGATGGCAGCCGAGCGGACGGACTCGCTGAGCTCGGCGATCCAATTCGAGATTACGGACTTGCTTCCGCTGGCGGGCGCGACTCCGCCGCGGTACGGTCGCGGAAAGTGGGATTGCCCACGATGCTGCGGGCCCGCCTGCCTTTCGGTTGACGCCGGACGGGGCCTGTACCATTGCTTTCACGCCGGGTGCAACTTTGCCGGCAACGCTGGGATGCTGGCCCGCGAGCTTGGCCTTGCCCGGCGGCTTTCTCGGGCTGAGTACTGCGAGCTTCGTCAAATGCGCGAGCGGGCGGACGAGGCGGCGCTGGCCCTGTACGCGACGGTCAAGGCGCGAGGGTTCGAGCTGCTTGACCGGCTCCATGACTTGAACCGGCGCGAATCCGTGGCCCATGATGCCGGGCCGACTGAGGCGGCGTGGGATTCACTAGCGGCGGTTTACCGCGAGCGGCCTGTAATCGAAAGCGAGCTTGATTTTCTGGAAAATGCGCACGCGGCGGACATCCTGGCGAAGCTGGCCGAGGCTGGATTGGAATTGCGGGTACTGCAATAAACTTGGTGGGCAAAGGCAGCACTTGCTGGACGACTCGAATCAACGAACGTGACAGTTCCCGAAACGAAAACAAGGATGAATAGCTGGAATTGCATATCGACCTGTATTCATGCGCCTTTGAGCCTGTTGCGTAACTCCTTGTGCAATGCCAGCCAAAGCCAGCGTGTAACGCATAATAAGGGCAGTTACGTTACAATTCACGTGACACGCGCGGGCCTCAATCCTGGCAATGGATTTTTCAGTGTTCTCAATAACGCCCGTGACCGAATCAGTGCGCTTGCCCTGGCTGTCGATGGGAGATTGGCCTCCAACTCTGTGTAAAATGCACCAGCAGGCTGCCAAGGCTCACAACGGGGTATACGACAAGGGAACGAGAGTTCCTTAGCTCGGTGTGTGAGCCCATCGTTTGGGAGGAGTAGATCGATGGGTTGATTTCCGTAGGGAATGTGGTTCCCGCCAGGCGGCGTGCCTCGCTGCAGTGGCTGCAGAGACCGCGTAGAGAACGAAGGTCGGCATTTCAGCTAGCGTTACGTTAAACGGTCGCTAGTCAGGTGATTGGAGATAGCAAGTAGAGAAAAGGGAGGAATTTGAATGCGACGTCAATTTCTCCGGTGCTTTGGTCCAGAAGTGGAGGTGTGGCCCGAGCCGCCAAAACCACCGCAACTTGACGACACGTACCAGGGACCAGCCAAGGATCGCTGGGGCCGAGAGCGGTGTTTTCAGTGCGGCAACGCCCTGCACAAAAATAACAAGAGTCATATTTGCACTTCCTGCCAGCGCAAGTGGGGGCTGGACACGATCCGCAGACGAAACAAGCCCCTCCAGGAATGGCATTGTGGCTGGTGTCACGACACGACCTGTAAAGATCCAGCCCACTGGGCCGACTGTGTTCCCGTTCGCCCCCGAAGGCCCAAGCGTCCATCAAGATCGAGGGCGCTGGCCGACGGCTTATTGGCACCCATCTTCCATTCAGTGCTTCTCGACGGGGCAACCTCCAAATGTCTCGCAGGACGGGCTCTCGCAGTTTCGGCAGAACGCGGGTGCCGCATCGGGAAAACGGATTTAATCCGCCAGGCCATCAAGGAGTACTTTCAGAACCACCCCGATTGCGAGTTTTTCCTGGACGCCGTCCCAGGCAATGATGCCGATCAATTGGAATAGCGCCCGGGCAGTCCGCATGAACAGTGACTCATCCTCAGCAACAAGGAATAGAAGACCATGTGTTTGCAAAGGGCCCTTGGAGAAACACGGTGTCAGTTGCTGTTTGCGGGAGCCGGCTGAGGCTAAACCTTTTTTGTCTACGTCGAGCAAAGGCCACTGATTCAAACCTCACCGAAAATCGGCATTACTACTCTGGAAAATAAAGAGTTGGATTCTCCGTGGGATCATCGATCCACTTGATATGCCTTTCGGGCGGTACGTGCCGAATTCCATAGGGCCTTAGGTAGATCTGGAAAAGGCCTTTGCAGAAGGGATGATCAGCGGGACATGTGCTTGTGTTCTCGCTTGAAGAACGGACTCACGATTCTTCTGGACTTACGACGCCCAAAACGTGTAACTAACAACACATGAAATTTCGAAACGCAGAAGGTGGTGTCGATGAGGGAGCCTGGAGTGAAACATACGACTGCCACTTTTTCTGTGCCTGCGGAGAAGAAGGGGGAAAGAGTCGTTCTCCCAGGAAGCTGGCAGCGGTAAGACGAAACCTCGAAAAGGCCAACGCAGCACGCAAGGCGAAGGCAGAGGAACGCCAGCGAATTCGCGCTTCCCAAGGACTGGTCCCGCCTGAGAGCTCAGGCGGATTCCCCCAGGAGAGTTAGCCGGGCTCCATGATCAGTACTGCAGGTTTCTGCAGTCGCTGCAGCGAGTTGGCTGAGGAGACCTGGCGTGCTCCCGACGTTGTCCAGATCAACCTCTCAGACCTTGGTGTCTCGCAGTTCGCCTTTTGCGGTTCCTCTTCTTCTGACCCCGATTATTCGTTCAAGGTTCCGCTTCTCTTCCACTTGACGCCTGCCGATCCGGCGTGATACCCGTAATTGTCCTTAACAGCACGCAGGGGCTTGTACTCCATCTTTCAGGGCTGGTTATTTCGAGGCGAAGCCGGTTCAAGTCGTCCACGAAGCGCGAAGTTTTTGAATACCCTCTGACGGTCGAGCCGGCTCAGCACAAGACAGAGGAAGACATGTTCGAAATCAAACCCAAGTTTGCAAAGATCTTCAATGCTGTTTCCATCGTTTTCATTACAGTTTTGGTTGCGATCGCCCCGCTAAGAGCCAGCCAGTTCGACCCGGATATGTACGCCGGCATGCAATGGCGACTGGTGGGTCCATTTCGTGCGGGCCGCGTTTCGGCGGTGGCCGGCGTGATTGGGCGGCCGGGTGTCTACTACATGGCGAGTCCCGGGGGCGGCGTCTGGAAAACAACGGACGCCGGTGTCGTCTGGAAGCCGATTTTTGACCAAGCGCATGTGGCCTCAATCGGCGCCCTGGCTGTTGCAACCTCGAATGGCAACATTATCTATGTCGGCACCGGCGATTTTGGCATTGCCAGCACCGCGTGGGGAGCGGCAAACCTGGGAAACGGAGTGTGGCGCTCGGATGACGGCGGGCGCACCTGGCGACATATTGGCCTGACCGATACGGCGCACATCGGCTCGATCCTGGTGGACCCGAAGAACCCCGATGTGGCGCTGGTGGCGGCACTCGGGAACGCCTATGGGCCCGATCCTCACCGCGGCGTCTTTCTGACATCAGACGGCGGCCGCACCTGGAGCAAAACTCTTTACAAGGTTGACACGACGGGCGCCATTTCACTGACGTACGATGCCGCCCTCCCCGGGGTGGTGTATGCGTCGCTCTGGCACCACCATGCCGCCTTGCCGCCTGCGCCGGCCGATAACGACCAGGCGGGCGGCGCCATCTACAAATCCACCGACGGTGGACGGACCTGGCACGCCATCACCGGCAACGGGCTTCCCACCTGGCCTATGGGGCGCATCGGGCTGGCGGCCGATGACGGACGCGTCTTCGCCAATATTGCCAGGGCCCAGGGGCACATCGAGCATCTTCAAGGTGGGTTCTTCCGTTCCGACGACGGCGGAGCCACCTGGCGGCGCATCACGATTGATCCGCGGCTCACTCCTGGAGGGCGCTCCGGCTTTTTCAACAACGTCTGGATCGATCCACAGAACCGTGATGTTGTGTACGTGAATCACACCGCGTTTTACCGCTCGGTTGATGGCGGAAAGACGTTCGAGGTCCTAAAGAGTTCGCCGGGCGGTGATGACTATCACAACCTCTGGATCGACCCGCATAGCCAGTGTCTGCCCCTGGGCGGCGGCAAGGGCTGCCGCAGCAGCCAGATGATACTGGGCGCCGACCAGGGAGTGAGCGTCAGCCTGAATGGCGGCGAAACGTGGAGCAGCTGGTACAACCAGCCGACCGGGCAGATGTACCATGTGGCGACGGACAACCGCTTCCCCTTCCATATTTACGGCCCGCAGCAGGACAACGGCTCGGTGGAAGTGAGCAGCCGGGGAGCTTTCGGCGATATTAACTTTATGAACTGGCGGGTTTCAATGGGCGCCTGCGAATACGGGCGGGTTCTGCCGGACCCGGCACACCCGCAGTGGATCTTTTCAAGCCAATGCGGGCCGGGCATCAACCGCAGAGTCCGCGGCACATGGCAAACCCTCGACGTAACGCCCTACCTCGGCGAGGGAGGCCCCTACCGTTATGCATTCGGCCCATGGTGGGGCTCCGAGGAACCGCCGCTGGTCTTCTCACCGCGGGACGGCAACATTTTTTATGATGGCGCGCAATACTTGCTGGAAACAACCGACGGCGGGCGCCACTGGCGGCGCATCAGTCCCGACCTGACGCATCGGGACGATCTGCCGGTGCGCCCCCTGCCGCACGGCAAAACCAGCCGCGACTGGGCTGCCATCTCGGCGATTGGCCCCTCGCCCCTGAAGGACGGCCTGATCTGGGTTGGCACCGACGACGGACTGGTGCAGGTGACGCGCGACGGCGGCAAGACTTGGCAGCGGGCTACAATCCCGGAATTGAAGCCGCTGGATACCATCAGCATGATTGAAGCTTCGCCTTTCAACGCAGGTGAGGCTTACGTTGTGATGGACCGGCACGACTGGGGCGATTTTCGTCCTTACATCTACCGGACTGAAGACTTCGGGCGTACATGGAGCGCGATCACTTTGGGCATCCCGAACGAAGACTTTGTGCGAGTGGTTCGTGCAGATCCCAAGAGCCAAGGACTGCTTTACGCGGGCACAGAAAATGGCGCCTTCGTGTCTTTCAACGACGGCAAGGAGTGGCAGTCGTTGCAGCTTAATCTGCCCACCGCTTCAGTGCGCGACCTGGCAATCCGGGATGGCGACCTTGTGGCTGCAACGTATGGGCGGGCATTCTGGATTCTGGACGACCTGAGCCCGTTGCGCCAGCTCAATGCCCAGGTGGCCGCCGCCCCTGCTCACCTCTTCCGGCCGGCGGATGCGTATCGAGTGCGCCGGGACACCAACTCTGATACTGCATTGCCGCCCGAAGAGCCCGCCGGAACCAATCCACCCGCAGGCGCGATTCTGGACTATACTTTGCGGGCCGTACCGTCCCAGGTGATCAATCTGGCGATTTATGATGCCAACGGAAAATTGGTGCGCCAGTACAGCAGCGCTCCCATCCCGGAAAGCGTGAGGCGCCCGCTGAAGTGGCCCACGGTTGCAGACTACTGGATGGCGAATCCGCAACCCTTGCCCACCCATGTCGGAATGAACCGCTTTGTCTGGGACCTCCGCTATACGCCTCCGCCGGCGGTCAAGCACGGATATCCCATGTCCGCAATTCCCCACGCTACTCCCGCCGGTCCCGAAGGGCCGCTCGTTGTCCCCGGAAAGTACCTCGTTAATCTGACCGTGGATGGCGAGACTTACACCCAGCCCCTGACAGTCAGGCGTGACCCGCGCGGGACGGCAACGCCCTCGGACTTTGCCGCTCAAATCGCATTGGAACAAAAACTCATGGCCGGAATGCGCGAGAGTTTCCAGGCCTGGCAGAAGGCGGAACAGCAGGGCGACAGCACCGCAGCGGGCAAATTTGCCGATCTAAACGGAACCTTAAGCGGCTTGGCAGACACCATCGAAGGGGCTGACGCTGCACCCACGCCTGCGATGTATGACGCAGTGCGTCGCGAAATGGATCAATTAGCCGCCCAACTGGGACGTAACTAGAGCCACAGGAGAAAGATGTTCAGCGCGGGTGGCAGCCAGGCGGGCGAGAGCGGCAGAAACGGAATGTTCCGGAAACCCGTGCAAGCGCCTTCGCGGGCATCTACTCCCAACCCTTGATTGACCTTGGAGAAATCAGGCTTGGTGGGTAGCCCTCGGCCCGACTGCTCATCCGGAGGCTTAACCCGCGCCTCAACTGCACGACAACTTCTGCTTCGGTTGTTATAGCAACGTATGGCTCTTCCTTCGAAGCGGCAAGATGGAAGCGGTTGTTATCTCGAACGAAGCCGTGGGGCGTTAATCGCGCCCCTTTGTTTCTTCCGTGGGACACGTGGGTCCACAACATGTCAATCACTCCGTATACGCTCTGGTGCCACTACTTTATCCAAGAGATTGCTCCAACTGCAACCCGCAGGACAGCCGATGAAACCCGCGGGAGAGGCTCGGTCACTTCAACCAGCGCGCGGCGGCGCGTAGGTTGGCGATGAGGGAGGTAATGCCTCTCCTGAAGGATAACTGCAGTCACTGCAGGGACTAAACGGTTCCAAGCGGACACATGGGATTCCAGGATGTTGATGCAACACACGTGCTCGTTTCCATGATTGGCGTCTTATGCGGCATCCAGCGCAGTTACAGCACACAATTCATAATCCGCCCTGGGCCTACTGCTGGTTCAAGCGAAAGCTGCGCAGCATCTGCACGAACGTGGGCTGTAGCCTGGAGAAGTCGCTTTCCGGCGAGACGAATACGAGATAGATTACGCTGTTTTGCTGAAACGGAAGTGCCACCAGCCAATCGCGCTCCTGCAGAGGCTGGCCACTGGATCCCAGCGGCGACTGGCCCATCAGGTCCACCGATTTCGCCTGCACACCGTTGACCGTGATGCTATGGCTGCCGATGACGCGCAGTCCAGGATTGTGCTGCGCCAGGTCCGAGTACAATTCCAGCACGGCGTCAGACAGGGTTTCTGAATTCTGAGGCTGGAAGCTGTTGATCATGGTCCCGTAGGCAATGCCATTCTGACTCACACCTGCTTCCGGCACGATCACAACTCCACTTCCCCCCTGTTGGCGGGCCTGCCAGTTGCTCGGATGCTGGATGGAGAACGCCTGCGTATTCAGCAGCTGGAAGTTACCGCTGGGCATCACCCTGGACGAGCTAACATTCTCCGTGGTTCCGGGTCTGGGCACGCCTGCCGGCAGGCTGGCGTTGTGAATCTGACCGCTTTTGGCCATCTGTGCGATTTCCTGAGCAGTGTAGGCACGCCTGCTCTGCGCCTGCTGCCTGACCTGAGTGAATTGCGTGGTGTTGGTTCCGTAGTTCTTGGGCGGCCAGTTCCGCACTTCATCGCTGACCGCCTGGTAACGGTCGCCGGGATTCGGATGGTCGCTGAGGAATTGCGGCCCGCCGCTTCCGCCCTGCTTTTCCAAGGTCTCAAAAAACACCGCCATCTGGCGCGGGTCGTAGCCGGCCTTGTACATGATGATGGCCCCAACTGCGTCGGCCTGGGCTTCGTCGGCACGCGAGTACTTCATGCTCAAGATGCCGCCGCCGAGCTGGCCTCCGATGGATGCGAGGGCACCACCGGTTCCCCCGATCATCTGTCCCAGGATCTGGCCCAGTCCGGAAATGAGGTTGGGCACCTGGTTCTTCTGCATTTGCTTGATGGAATGCTGCATGTAAACGTGAGCCATCTCGTGGGCCAGCACGCCGGTCAGTTGCGCTTCATTGGCGGCGGAATCGATGGTGCCCAGGTTCACGAAAATGGGTCCGCCGGGCAGCGCGAAGGCGTTGATCTCTTTCTGCTGGACCACATGGAACTGGTAAGGCCAATCGTACTGCTGCGGGATGACCGACTGTAACTGCTTGCCAAGCTGCTGCACGTACCGGGTGACGGGGTCAGAGTCGGGCAGGATGGGCATTTGCTGGTACACTTCGCCAGCCACCTGCAACCCCAACTTCTCCTGTTCCTGCCTGCTGACAGGCACCTGGCCTGGATTGGGCAACTCCGGCCCGCCTTGCACAACTGCCAGCACCGAACCGGGCAGCGCCACTATCACCGCGAGCGCCATCGGCAAGGACCACGCCTGCAGATTGCGCAATGACAATGAGACTTTCATGTTTCCTCCTGCCTGGCGGAGGGTTCCCGCCGCGCAGACAATTTATGACCCAACGGAAGCCGATTATTTTCTATTGGATGCTGCCGGATCTGCAGAGGTTCGAAAAGGGAGTATTTTTCGAGCGCACAATACCTTTCAGCACGCGAACTGAGTACATCTCCGATTAGTCGGCTAAAAGTCAAATGAACCGCATTTTGTAAGTCCTAGGTCGTTACTTGGGGTCTATCTCAGCTACCTCCTCTTGATCGCAAACATTCACTAAGAGGATTTAAGGAAAATCAGTGGCTAGTATCCTCATGACTGGATTGCGAGCCCCTTGCCTTCCAGGTGCCTATCGAGCGGAGGCTTGGTAAAGCAATTCATATCGCGCTGACCCGTAACGAACAAATTCAGCCTCAATACATCTTTCTGAGAGGGTCGCCTTGAAGTCTCTGATAATCCAACATTTAGCCCATATAACGGATATGACTAATCCGTCGTCGGTAATTAAGGACGCGGAGTCGGTACTTATGGGCAGAAACGTCACAATCGAAGCCTATTCTGCTACTAATTTCAACACGCAGGTTATCGGGGATACAGCTTAATGGATCTCGACATTGCATGGTGCAAGTCTTGCGCATTTGCGGTCTACAGATTGGACAGTGAAAGGAGTGCGCTCATTTTCATAATATGCTTTCAATACTGCCTTTTTTCGATGCGCGGGCGCTCCACGCGACTCATGGCGCCCTTTTCAATTGCCGGATGCCTGAGGCCCCGCAATTCACCCACATTCTCGCGAACTTTTTCCACCGCGTCGGCAATGTCGTCAACGTCCTTGCGGCTGCCCAGGAAGAGGTGATGCGGCAGCCACACCGACTCTTCATAGGCGGCACGCTCTGAAACCGGACAATGATATTTCTCTTTGGGATTTAGCGGTTCTGCGCGGCCCCAGGAAAGCGCCGGGAATTCGCTCGGGTCCAGCGGAAACAGCGCGCTCTTGTAG
>DATLWV010000039.1:0-27140 GCA_035576145.1 Terriglobia bacterium | reverse complement strand
TGGCAGCCGCCGCAGCGGTCTGGCTGATGTGTGCCAACCGTTTCTTCCTCTCGCTTGACGAGGGTATCTATCTTGCCGGGGCAGAACGTCTGCTGCGAGGTCAGGTTCCCTATCGCGACTTCTTCGTACTCACCGGGCCGGGTACCTTCTGGATTCAGGCTGGAATTCTGGGTCTGTTGGGACCCACTCTGCGAAATGCCAGGCTGGCCCTGGTTTTTGATCTGGCCCTGCTCAGCGGGTCGATTTATTGGCTGATGGCCCGGCTTACTGGCCGGAATTTTGCCCTGGTGGTGACGGCTGCATTCTTTGCGCTTGAAACTCGCCCCCTTTTCCGCCTCTACGTTAACCACCGATGGGACAGCAGCGCTTTCGCGCTGCTTGCCGTGGTTTTCGTTTTTGGAGGGACGGAGCAACCTCGCTTTCTTACCTTCCTGGTTGCGGGCGTTGCGGCGGCTGCGGCGGCCTGGATTACACCTTCGCTTCTGGTGCTACTCCTCCTTCTGGCGGCATGGATGCTCCTGATTAAAGACCTGCGACGCCAATGCATTCCTTACCTTGTAGGGATAGTGTCCATATCGCTTGTTGCGGGTGGGGTGCTGTTTTTCCAGGGCGCGCTGGGAGGCATGTTCCGAGACTTGTTGTGGACCTCCGCCCATTATCCCGCGGCAAACCGCGTGCCCTACGGTTACGGAGCCATTGCTCCCGGCGGCCTGCGGGCCTTGTTTGCGGGAACGGAAGCCGCGGCATTCATTGCCCGCGCCACCGGCCTTGTCGCTGTCCTGATTCCGGTAGTGCTGCCGCTGGCCGTGTATGCTGCCTGGATGTTCGGCCGCCTGCGGCGGAAGGAGATGGACCAACACGAAAAGCTGGCCACCCTGCTGATGCTGGCCTCTTTCGGGTTTGTGATCTCAAGCTATCCGCGTTGGTCAGCGGACCAACTCCTGTTCATTATCCCCATTTTCTACGTTCTGGCAGGCTATCTTTTCAGCCGGTTCGTCCATGGCAAGGTGGTCCGGGTCACTGTCGGGGCCATCGTCCTCGCGCTGGGCATTGCCGCGCTCAGCTACTCGGTGCTGCAGATGACGTCGGAGCCGGTTATCGAAACGCGCGTCGGAGCCGTCCGTACCGGCGCCTCCGAGCTGTCCGTCATTAAGCTTGTGGGCAACAGGGTCAACCCAGGTGACAAGCTGTTCGTTTACCCCTACCTGCCGATCGTTTACTTCCTCACGGGCGCCGTGAACCCTACTCCCTACTCGTTTCTTCAGCCCGGTATGATGCAATCCCCGGAATATGATGCGACGCTCTCGGCGTTGCGTGCCCATCCTCCGAAGTGGGTTCTCTATTTCGCACTTCCCCTTGAAACCTACCACGGCATATGGCCTGCGGCGGATCCCCGAGCACTTAACCTTACACCCGTTGACCACTTCATCCTGTCGAATTATCACCCGGTCGGCATCCTGCAAGGCGCCGGGACGCACTTTTTCCTGCTTGAACAGGGATCGCATTGATAGTGGAAAAGGGCAGGCGAAGGGCGGGCGGGTATCAAAATAATGTGGACGGCTAACAGGTTCACCGCAACGCCGCCTTCGTCGGTAATGTCTCGACGGGAAGGCGGCGCTACAGCTTTGTTAATCAGAGGGAAAATGAACTATTTGGCAGTAAAGCTCGTGTCCAGGACCAGATCGCCCCACTGAACCATAAATGTGCCTCCGCCACCTTCCTCCCCCAACTCGATGGTGACCATTTCAGATGAGTCGTCCGCTTTGGACTCTTCCAATGGCACTTTCACAAAATCCTGCTTGGGATCGTGCTGCGTTCCCCATTGGCCGTGCTGCTTGTTGAATACCAGGTCCCACTTGTTGCCCGCCAACTTTTCTGCCCACAGGCTGTATGTCCCTGCGGGAACCGTCTCGCTTCCAAAAGCCAGATCCACGCCGGTTTCAAAAGTGGTGGATGTGTCTGCGCCCAGCCGCCAGAATCCTCCCTCCTTCAGTTGAGAAAGCATTTCGCCAACTGTCCTGCCGTGAAGCGTAGGACGCCCGTAGTCAACGGAAACCGTCTTGCCGTTCAGCGTAATCTCACTTTTCCCCCGAGCATTCGCCGCCTGAAGAGGCAGCGTCATAGCCAGCGCCACAGCCAATCCGAAGGTCATCGTCAGTAACCGTTTCATCATTTCCTCCTCTATCTCGTGTACCCATTACCCCAGAACTTTATATTCTCCTATCCTACCGCGCTTTCGGTACCGCGAGAATAAATATCAATGCACCGTTTACAGTCAGCGGTCCTGCTGTTCCAGAAGCTCCAAAAAGGCGGCCAGCCTCGGCGGCAGCGGCGAGGTGAAGCTAACCGGCGCGCCTGTGCGTGGGTGCGCAAATTCGATCTGCGCCGCATGCAGGAAGTTCCGGTCCAGCGTCGCACGGTCCTGAGGCCCGATTCGCACCTTGGCGGGCGCCCCGTACATTCGATCGCCCACCACCGGATGATGGATATGAGCGAGGTGCACGCGAATCTGGTGAGTCCTGCCGGTCTGCGGCTCAGCATCCACCAGGGTGAAGTGGTGAAAGCGCCGCAGCACCCGGTAGAGTGTCACGGCCTCCCGCGCGGCTATTCCCTCCACCTTCATCCGCGCCCGCTTAGCGGGATCACGCCCCACGGCAGCTTCGATCTTGCCTTGTTCCGCCTCCACGCGCCCGTGGACCAGCGTCTGATAGTGCTTGTGAACAGTTCGCGCCCGGAACTGGTCCGCCAACGCGCGATGGGCTGCATCGTTTTTGGCCACCACGATCAGCCCCGAGGTCATTTTGTCCAGCCTGTGGACGATCCCCGGCCGCATCTCTCCGGCAACCGCCGAGAGGCCTTCACCCAGGTGGAAAAGCAGAGCGTTCACCAGCGTGCCGGACTTGGTCCCCACGCCGATATGGACCGCCATGCCCGCAGCCTTGTCAACAACCGCCAGATCTTCATCCTCATACAAAATGGCCAGGGGCAACTCTTCAGGAAACGCGCGGATGGGCTCGTGCTTTGCAAGAATACTGATGCGATTTCCGGCGTCCACTTTTTCGCCCGCTTTGGAGGCGGGCAATTCGTCAATCTTCACGAGGCCTGACCGGATCACCTGTTGCAACTGACTCCGGCTCCAGTCGGGCATGTGCCCGGCGAGGAAGACATCCAGCCTGCGTCCGGCGTCTTCTGCCGTCGCCACAAATTCCCGCAGGGTCTGGTTTTGAGGTTCGTTACCCGGCATCTGCCTCTATTTTGCTAAAAGAATTTCGAGAAGCAGGAGCCCCGCACCCACCACGATGGCGCTGTCCGCCACATTAAACGTGGCCCAGTGGTAGCTCCGGTAATAGAAGTCTAGAAAGTCAACGACCTGCCCAAAGCGGATACGGTCCAGCAGATTGGAGGATGCCCCGCCCAGGACAAGCGCCAACCCCACGCCGGTTACCCAGTTCATTTCCCTGCTCTTCACGGCGACCACCACTACAGTGATCAGCAATGCCACCGACACGCCGATCAGCAGGACCATTTTCCACGACGAGGACGCACCGGCAAACAGGCTGAAGGCAATGCCACTGTTTTCCGTATGAATCAGGTTGAAGAATCCGGGGATCACAGGAACCACACGGTCGTGGGGGATGGTACGCTCCACGATGCTCTTCGTGATCTGGTCGCCCGCAAGAATCACGACAACGATCATCAGGTAGAAAATACGCTGAATGGCGTGCGCACGCCGGGCCGCCGGGCCGGAACCTACGGATATGTCCGTGGCCTGGGAGGATTTATCCACCATATCCATCAGTTTATCCGAGAATTTGTCGGGGCGCGCCCCGGCTAGGCACTTCAGGAGTGCACCACAAGAAATGGCCGCAGCATCAAAGCTCGGACCCTGCCCTGAAGATTAATCAGCTGCTCCTGTTTCAATCTCGTGCAAGGCGGCCACGCACCGCTCACAGGCGTCAGGATAGATTTCGTCCTTGCCAACCTCTTCGGAGTAATTCCAGCAGCGCGCGCATTTGCCCCCGGAGGCCCGCTCAATTCTAATCTTAAGCCCCGGTAAGGAGCTTTCACCATCGCCGCCGGCCACGTACGGCTCAAGCTGCACCTGAGAAACAATCAGGAGAGTGGGCAATTCGAGGCGATATTTTTCAAGCAACGGGGCGATGTTCTCGTCGCCACTCAGGATGAGTCTGGCCTCAAGCGGACTGTGGATGACATCTTCACGCCGTGCCGCCTCCAGCGCCTTCAGCGCGGCGTCGCGCACCTCAATCAGACGCGGCCAGTTTTCCAGCTTTCTGCGGTAGGCCGCAGGGACTTCGTCACGCAGACTGGACGCCGGAACGAATTGCGCCAGGTGAACGCTGGGCTCGCGTTCGCCCGTCGGCGGCAGGTGGGACCACACTTCTTCCGCTGTAAAGCACATCAGGGGAGCCACCGCCCGGACCAGCGCATCAGCAATCCGGTAGAGTGTGGTCTGGGCGGCACGCCGCCGCACCGAATGCGCCGGCGCCGTGTACAGCCGGTCTTTCAGAATATCGAAGTAGAAAGAGCTCAACTCAATCGTGGCGAAATCGTATATCGCGCGATAGACCTTATGGAAAGCATCCTCATCGTAAGCCGCGTAAACACGTTCCAGCAGGTTTGATGTTTCCAAGTGCGCCCAACAGTCTATCTCTTCAAGCTGGTCACCCCGGACGCTGTTGCCGGCCGGGTCAAAGTCATAGAGGTTCGACAGGCAGTAACGGAAGGTGTTGCGGAGCTTGCGGTACGCCTCTGACAATCTCGCGAGTATGTCCTGCGAGATCACAACGTCTTCGCGGAAATCGATGGAAGCCACCCAGAGGCGCAGGATTTCCGCTCCGTGGGATTTTATGACATCGTTTGGATCGATCACATTGCCCAGCGACTTCGACATGGCGCGTCCCTGAGCGTCGAGCGCCCAACCATTGGTGAGCACTGAGCGATAAGGCGCTCCGCCTTTTGTCACCATCCCCACCAGCAGTGAACTCTGGAACCAACCGCGATACTGGTCTCCGCCTTCGAGATAAACGTCGGAAGGCCACGGAAGGTCGGGGCGGTGGCCCAGCACCGCGGCATGGCTCGATCCGGAGTCAAACCAGACGTCCAGAATGTCGGTTTCCTTGCGCAAATTCGTGCCGCTGCAGCCAGGGCACTTGGTTCCCGGCGGCAGCAGGTCTTTGACGTCGTGCATGTACCATGCGTCCGCGCTTTCCTTCTTGAAAAGCTCAACCGCTTTCCGTGCCAGTTCAGCGTCAAGCAATGGCTTCTTGCAATCGACGCAGTGGAACACCGTGATGGGCACGCCCCAGGCCCGCTGGCGCGAAATACACCAGTCCGGCCGTGTGGCAACCATATTGGAAATGCGACCTTCGCCCCATTCCGGCGACCACCGGACCTTTTTGATTTCCTCCAGCGAACGCTCGCGCAGCCGGTCATGGTCAATGCCAGCAAACCACTGCTCATTGGCCCTGAAGATGATCGGATTGTGGCAGCGCCAGCAATGGGGATAAGAGTGCGTCAGGCGGCCTGCAGGGCCCATCAAATTCCCGCGTGCCTTGACAAGCTCGATGATCACGTCGTTGGCTTCAAAAACCTGTTCCCCCTTGTATTCGGGCAGCCCTTCCGTGAACTCGCCGCCATCACCCACGGGGCAATAGATTTCGATGCCGTATCTCATGCCCGTTTCATAGTCCTCGCGGCCGTGTCCCGGCGCAGTGTGGACGCAGCCCGTGCCGTCTTCCGCCGTAACGTAGTCTGCCAGCACCCCCTGCAGCTTGCGCTCCAGGAACGGGTGCTGAATCTCAATGCGGTCGAGTTTCTTGCCCGGAAAACGGGCCAGCACCTCAGGCACATTCAACCCCGTTTCTGCCATAGCCGGCCCGTGGCGACGACTCTCCAGGATGTAAACGGGACCGTCCTTGCTGCCATCGCTTGCCGCGACGTATTCAAATCCCGGGTGGAAGGCCACCGCCATGCTGGCGGGTAGCGTCCAGGGCGTAGTAGTCCAGATGACGACATAAACCTCACGCCCTTTAAGTTCCGGCGCAACGGCGCCCAAATCCGAGAGCACCCGGTAGCGCACATAAATGGAGGGGCTGGTGTGCTCTTCGTATTCAACTTCCGCTTCAGCCAGCGCTGTTTTGTCACGAATACACCAATAGACCGGCTTGAGACCACGGTAAACGTAACCTTTCTCAAGAAAGGTCAGAAAGTTTTCCGCAATCAGCGCCTGGTAGGACGGATCCATGGTGAGATATGGCCTGGACCATTCGCCGAACACCCCCAGGCGCTTGAAATCTTCCCGCTGGAGATCGATGTACTTCTCGGCGTAGCGGCGGCACGCCTGGCGGATTTCCACCAAGCTCATCTGTCGTTTCTTCGGGCCGAGTTCCTTGTCAACGTTGATTTCAATCGGCAATCCGTGGCAGTCCCAGCCCGGAACGTAGGGGGCATTGAATCCTGCAAGCGTCCTCGACTTGATGATGAAGTCCTTTAGGATCTTGTTCAGCGCTGTTCCCAGGTGGATGCGGCCATTGGCGTACGGGGGCCCGTCATGCAGGGTGAAAAGTGGGGCATCCTTCCGCGCCCGGCGAATCTGGCCGTAGAGGTCTTCCTCTGCCCAGCGGGCAAGCCAGCGAGGCTCGTTCTGAGGCAGGTTCGCCTTCATTGAAAACCTGGTTTGCGGAAGATTCAGCGTCTGTTTGAGGTCGAGCGCCTTTCGCATCGGTCCCCCTTGTTGGGATAAATTGTTGATTATAGAAAAGGACTTCGCCCGGTGTCCAGCAAAGTCGCTTCCCGATTCGCGCAATCTAAATGAGTGGTTCCAATCAGAAGCTCGTCTTCAGCCGAATGCCAAAACTGCGCGGCGTGGCGATGGCGGTTCCTGAAAACAGGCTGGCAAAATTGATTACGTTGAGGTGGTTGGTCAGGTTTGAACCCTGTAGTTGCAGGCTGAGCGTCCTGCCTTCCTTTTCATACAAGTCAAATCCTGCGCCCACATTTACCGAGTAGGACGGCCGAACCCGCCCACGGGCGAAGTTAACCTGTTCGAGAATGCGCGCGCCATACTGCGCCAGCAGGAAACTGTAATCACTGTTTCCGTTATCAATTTCTACCGGCAGCCCGCTGCCGAAGGAGTTTTCTGTAGCCAACCAGAACCGCCGCGAGGCCTGGTAGCGCAAACTTGCCCTTGCGGTGTTACGCTGGTCCTGGGAGAGGCGGAAATGGCTACTGTCCGAAACGCCGCCAACCGCTTCCGATCCAATAAAAAGCCCGCCGGTAATCGGCCCCTGGCCGGCCGCCACCTGGTTTGAGTAGCTGATGGAACCCGAAAAGCGGCCCCAATGTGGTACGGTCAGTTTGGCTTCAATGCCCTCAATGGTGGCGTGCGCGTCGGCGATGGGAAAGCTGACACCAGTATTCAGCAGGGTATCATCATCAGCAAAGTTGCGAAACGTGCGGCGAAAAAGATTCACATCCAGCCGGGCACGTCCCTGGACAACCTTGGTTACACCCACCTCGTAATAATTGCCGTGCGCGGGTTCCACCGGAAGGCGCAATACGAGCGGGCTGATCTGGTCAATCGCGGAGGAGCTCGCAAGCAGCAGGTTTTCGATGGACGGAGTCTGAAAAACCCGGTCATAGTCGCCATGAACCAGCAATCCGTAGCGCGCAAAATAGCGCGAAACGGCAACCCGCGGGCTCCAGGCAGCCTTCTTCACCACAAACCTGTAATGGTCATAGCGCAGGCCCATGCTCACATTCCAGTTCTTCAAACGAATCGAGTCCTGGGCAAATGCAGCCGGCTCAATGTCGGTCCGCCGGTCGGCGAATGCAAAACGCTGCGCCATGCCGGGATCAAACAGCAAAGGGTTCGTAATGGCATACTGTAAGCTCTCGTGGACGGGATTCAAGATCACATCCGCTCCGATCTTCCAGTCGTGAGCTCCATTCGAGCCTGCAAGCGTTGCCCGTGCGTAACCCTGCCTGAACCCCCGCTGCTGGCTTATCACAACGGGCGTGGAAAGCCGGTTCGACCATAGTTGGAATGAATTGTCCCTAAAGCTTCCCTCGGCGCCGAACAGCAGAGCCGGAGACAGCACGCGACTATAATCGGCCTGGAATGTGGTTTCGCTGTCTGCGGCGTCCTGGCGCTGGCCGGCTTGCTGCTCGACAAGCTCATTGGGGACGCTGTAGTGGGCTTCTGCGTGGCGAATCAAGACTCGAAGATGGTCCCGCTGCGTCAGATCCCGCGACCACGTTGCCGCGGACGCGCCATTCGACCCGTGGTTCGTGTAGTTGGTGATGACAGGAGGGTCGAGATAACGGTCCGTAACGCCGACGGTACCAGAAATCATGAACTGGTTGGCGCCCCGGGCATACCCCACATCGACGTCGCCGGTCGCCGTTCGGAAGCTTCCGCCCCCGGCCGCGGCGCTCATGTGAAAACCGGCCGGCTGTTCCTTCACCGTCATTACCTCCACCACCCCGCCCAGTTTGCGGCCGTACTCAGCCGGGAAACCTGCTGTCATTACCCGCATCGACTGGACATCATCCGCGGAAAGCGGGGGTGCAAAAGCCGGCGAGCGGTTCTCCGTAAGCGGCAGCCCGTTCACCACAAACTGCACATCGTACTCCGAGCCGCGGGGATGGAGCACGCCATTTGCCTCATAGAGCCAGCCCGGTTCAGAATTGACCGCGTCCGTCACACGGCGGCCTAACTGGGTTGGAAGCTGCTGATTGAGAGCCTGCGGCCCCGCCGAGTAAACGGTCCTGGAGCTTTCCGGGTCAATCAGCGTGGCCGAGTCAGTCACTTCGACCCTGCTCCTGACAGGTGCGAGCCCCAAGGTCACGGAAACGGAGAGCGGCACTTCAGACCGGACCCGGACGATCCTTCTGAAGGTGAGGAATCCCGAGTGGGCCACGTCCAGGCGATAGAGCCCGAAAGGTAGTTCCTGCGCAACGTAGTTTCCCTGGCGGTCAGTCAGGAAAGTGCGGTGCACATGGTTCGCCTCACTCACCAGCCCGATGGAAGCAACCAGCGCGCCTCCGTTGGGATCACGAACCTTGAGGCGGATTTCTCCCCGCTCATGCTGCGCGCGGACGGAAGCCGCCCCAAAGGCCAACAGTATGAGACAGGAGGCCGTTCGCATAAAAGTTTTGCGCCTGGTGCCCAACCGTTGATTATACATCCCACCCGAGCCCACTGCGCTCTGCCAATCTATACTTTCCCGGGTTGGTATCTCTCACGTGCGGTCAGCAGTCCAGAGTGAAAGTTCCACTATTCTCAGTGAACTGAGCGACAATGGAAGGCGCCGCTGATGCGAATGTATTTTTGCCAATACGGGAAGCGACTGAAAGGGTGGCTCGCCTATAATGCAGCAGGACTGGTCTTCCTCAACCTGTTCACCGGTCTCAATGCGCTCGCGGCACGGCCGCAGGACAAGTCGCCGACGACGGCGCCCGTGGCAATGTCGGATGCCCGCAGAGTCAACCCGCAGTCGCAGCCGACGGCATCCTCGGAAACGGCCCGAAACCAGGAAAACAGCGCCCCAGACCAGACCGATACACTGCTTGTCATCGTGAATGACGAAAATGGCGTGCCGGTGCCATTAGCCCACGTTTATCTGGTGAGGACAGGTGCGAAAACCATCGAAAAGGGAGAAACCAATTACGCAGGGAGGTACGTTTTCAGGGACCTCGCCCCTGGCGACTACCAACTGACTGTGGAGAAAGAGGGATTCTATGCCGTCCGTTCCGACAATATCGCCGCGGCCACTATCGAGAGCACGGAAGTCATCTTGAATCGTGTACGTGAGGTTCACCAGCGCGTTAACGTTGTGGCATCGCCCGCTGCCATCGATCCGGCAAAAACCTCGTCGACTCGCGGGCTGACTGATACAGAAATTATGAACCTGCCTTACAGCGTTCCCCGTGACATCCGTTACGCCCTGCCGCTAATTCCCGGAGTTGTGCAGGATGCCGCCGGCCAGATCCACGTGAACGGCGCTCCAACAAGGCAAGTTCTCGACCAACTGGATGGATTCAACATCACCGATCCCGCCAGCGGCTTCTTTGACTCCCGCATCCCGGTGGATGCACTGCGCTCCGTTACGGTTTACAGCAGCCGCTATCCGGTGCAGTACGGCAAGGCCTCCGGCGGCGTCCTCGATATTGAATCCGGCATGGGCGACGACCGCTACCGCTTTTCCGGCACCGACCTCATTCCTTCGATAGCAACCCACAAAGGGTTTCATGTTAACGGATGGACTCCCCATGGAAGTTTCTCCGGCCCCATCAGGAAAGGTAAAGCGTGGTTTCTGCTGGCGCCTGAAAGCGAATATGACCTGGACCTTATCAATGAGCTTCCCCCAGGCGTCGACACCAACATCCGCTGGAGGTGGGGAGACCTCGCAAAATCGCAGATCAATCTGACGCGGTCAAACATTCTGACCACCAATTTCCTTTTCAATGAATTTCGCAGCGACCACGCGGGACTTTCGCGCTTTAACCCGGTGGAGACCACCACCAGGACCAACCAGTCAATCTACCATTTTTCGGTGATCGACCAGTCCACGCTTTCGAGCGGAATGCTGATGGAATACGGAGTCGGCTTCAGCCGTTTTCATGTTGCCGCCCTGCCGATGGGAAACAGCACTTACGTTCTCACACCGGATGGCAGCAGCGGGAATTTCTTCCAGCGCGCCGAAGGACGGTCCGAACGCCTGCAATTCATTGCAAATCTTATCGCCCCTACCCTCCCCAAATGGGGAACGCACGAATGGAAGGCCGGAGTTGATTTTGATCGGGTGTCGGCGGTGGAATCCTTCGACCGCCACGACATTTCGATCCTTCGCCAGGACGGGACGCTCTCCCGCAGTGTTACATTTCCAGATAACCCGTCGTTTGACCAGACGAATTTCGAGTCCGGCGTCTACGCCGAAGACCACTGGTCGATTTCACCCCGCCTGGTTGTGGATCCCGGCCTCAGGATCGAGTGGGACCGCATTGCCCGCGGCGCGCGGGTGTCGCCGCGCGTGGCGTTCAGCTATACACCGTCGGCAGAAGACAATACGAAGATCGTAGCAGGAGCCGGTATCTACTACGACCAATCCAATATCGACCTCTACACCCAGCCACGGTCGGGAATGCGCATCGACTCATTTTATGACGCCGCGGGCACCACTCTGGTCCGGCCGCCGGTGGAAAGCGTTTTTCTGATTGACCATCAGAACCTGAATAAGCCCTGGGTTTTGAACTGGAGCGCCGGCATTGAACGCAAGCTTCCACAAGAGTTTTTTCTAAGGACGGAGTACGTCCAGAAGCGGGGATACGACGGCTGGACTTACGTGAACCCCTGCGCAGGGCCGGAAGGCTGTTTCACCGGGCAGTTCACATTGGAGAGCACGCGCCGCGACCGCTATGACGCAATCGACATTGCCCTGCAACGCCGGTTCAGAAACGGGCATGTCATATACGCCTCATACACCCACTCGAATTCGCGTTCCAATGCGGTGCTGGATTTCAACTTGCTCAATCCCTACTTCAGCCCGCAGGGGGCTGGCCCGATGCCGTGGGATACGCCCAACCGGATTGTTTCCTGGGGAATCCTGCCGCTCGTGAAGCAGTTTGATCTTGCCTACACGCTCGACTGGCACCAGGGATTCCCTTTCAGCGTGGTGAACCAAGACCAGGAGCTGGTGGGTGCACCCAACAGCATGCGTTATCCCGCCTATTTTTCACTCAATATGGCGCTCGAAAGGAGGATTTCCCTTTTCGGTTTTCGGTGGCAGCTTCGCGCCGGGTTTGATGACATCACCGACCGCCACAACCCTTACGCAGTCGACAACAACATTGATTCGCCCAATTACCTCACCTACGGCAGCACCGGCGGACGTTCCCTCACAGGCCAGGTGCGCCTGCTGGGAAGGAATTAATCGAAGATACGTTTTTCCGTTCCACCCGCCGCCAGCCGCTACGCTCAAAGGTTCCTGGGTTCTCCCGCTCTTGACTGCAACACACTGACAAGCCATGATGGCATACTCTGCCATGGGATATTTTCTTGGAATAGACGGCGGCGGCACTCACACTACGGCGTGGCTCGCCGACGAAAACCTATCCGTGCTGGCGCGTGTTCAAGTTGGCCCCTCAAACCCGGTAAAGGTTGGACTCGCCAGCGCCCAGCGCGAGCTTGCACGCGCTTACCGAAACGCACTTCGAGAAGCCCGTTTGCGCCCCACAAAGCTTGATGGTGTGTGCGCCGGCCTTGCCGGGGGTGACAGCGGCCCCGTCCAGCGGGCCATGCTTGGCTGGATGCGCAAGGCCATTCCGGCGCGCGCACACCTGATGACCACCGACGCTGCCGTCACTCTTGCGGCGGCGCTTGGCGCCTCACAGGGCATCATCGTCATTGCAGGCACCGGATCCATCGCCTTTGGCCGCGATCGTCCGGGCCACATCCTCCGCGTGGGAGGCTGGGGCAGCCAGTTTGATGACGCCGGCTCCGGCTACGATATGGGCCGCAAAGCCATTGCCGCGGCCCTTCGTGCGCACGACGGCAGGGGAGAAACCACCAGGCTTACGCAGGGGCTCTGCCGTGAACTTCGTCTTGGGAAAATCACCGAAGCCGTGCCTAAGCAACTGACTCCGCAGAACATTGCTGCGCTTTTCCCCATCGTCGAGCAGGAAGCGCGGGCAGGAGACGCAAATGCCCGGCGCTTGTGTCTTGAGGCGGCAGACGATCTTGCCGAGCTGGCCACAACCATCATTACCCGCCTTCGCTGGAAGCGCCGCGCCGTTCCGGTGGTTTGCTCGGGCGGCGTGTTCCGTTCCAGTATTCTCATCCGGCGGGCATTTACCCGCCGAGTCCTTCAACATGCCCCGCGCGCCCGCGTTTCGCTGCTCGATCGCGAGCCTGTTGAAGGGGCGCTGCTGATGGCCCGTGAATCGCTCCTGGCTCGCCATCCGAAACGTCCCTCACCCTGAGAATGCGCCGACCGTCCGTTAATTCTTATTTTGTTCCCGCGGCTTTCTTGAGCCAATTGTGGCGTTAAAATACTCCCGTGACACGCATCACAGCGGAATCAGGGGCAGTGAGCCAAACTAGGGTTTGAAACGCATTGGAGGGAACAGCTCTTTCCGAGGTGGACCCATTGAGCGAAGAGTTCCGTGAACGCAGGTATAGCTTCGAGCGCCAGCATTTGCAGAAGTTGTTCGACGTACTGGCCGGAAACGGCTACCAGCTTGTCGGCCCAACCCTCAGTGATGGCGCCATCGTCTACGACGAAATCACTTCCGTGGACGATCTGCCTGCAGGGTGGACCGACCGCCAGGATGCCGGTTCCTACCGCCTGGAGAAACGCGGCGATGAAGCGTTGTTCGGGTACAATGTCGGGCCTCACTCCTGGAAGAAGTTCCTTTTCCCTCCTCGCACCCGGCTGTGGCAGGCGGAGCGCAACGAAGGGGCGCCCAAAATCACCGATGAGCCCGTTGAACGCCGCAAGCTGGCCTTCATCGGGGTACGCTCCTGCGAACTGCACGCCATCGCCGTGCAGGACCGCGTTTTCATCCAGCCCGGATTTGTTAATGCACCTTACCAGGAGCGCCGAAACCAGGCCTTTATTGTCGCAGTCAATTGCGGGCAGGCGGGTGGCACCTGCTTTTGCGTTTCGATGAACACCGGCCCCATGGCCACCTCGGGTTTTGACCTGGCCTTGACGGAAATCATCGAGCCCGGACGTCACTATTTTGTCGCCGAGGCCGGCAGTGAAGCCGGAAAAGCAGTCATCGAGCAGATGCCGCATGATGCCGCCACCCCGGAACAAACCTCGGCGGCTGAAGCGGCCGTGGCCACGGCGGCCGGCCAGATGGGCCGGCAGATGGACACCTCGGGCATCAAAGACCTGCTCTATCGCAATTATAGGAACCCCCGCTGGGACGATGTTGCGTCCCGCTGCCTGGCCTGCGCCAACTGCACCATGGTGTGCCCCACCTGTTTTTGTTCCACGGTAGAGGACGTCACCAACCTGAAAGGCGACCACGCAGAGCGATGGCAGCGATGGGATTCCTGCTTCACCATGGACTTTTCCTATATCCACGGCGGCAGCGTCCGTACCAGCACCAAGGCCCGTTACCGCCAGTGGATGACCCACAAGCTGGCCACCTGGTTTGACCAGTTCGGGACTTCGGGCTGTGTCGGCTGCGGCCGGTGCATCACCTGGTGTCCCGTGGCCATCGACATTACAGAAGAAGTTCGCGCCATTCGGAAATCGGAAGAGAGAACTAAAGAACCGACGGAGGGTCGTCATGGAGACACTTAGACCTATTCTGGCAGAGCATCCTTTTTTCAGGGACCTCGAGGAGGCCCATCTCGACCTTGTTGTCGGGTGCGCCTCAAACGTGCGCTTCAACGCCGGGGACTTCATCTTCCGCCACGGCGAAGAGGCAAATGAGTTCTACCTGATCCGGGAAGGGATGGTCGCCCTTGAGATGTTTGTGACGGGACGCGGTCCCGTAAAAGTCCAGACGATGGGAGAAGGCGAAGTCCTTGGGTGGTCATGGCTGGTACCGCCCTATCGCTGGATGTTTGACGCCCATGCGACGGAAATGACACGTGCCATTGCGCTTGACGGCAAATGCATTCGCAACAAGTCCGAACAGGACCACGATCTGGGCTATCAGCTCCTGAAGCGTTTCGCGACGGTTGTACAGAAAAACCTGGACGCCGCCCGGCTTCAAATCCTGAATATTTATGAAGTCCATGCCTGAAACTATGACCGAAGTTGCAACGGCCGGGAGCATGACGCCGGTCTTCTGCCGTGTCGTCAAAATGCACCAGGAGACTCGGGACACGTTCACAATTGAACTGGAGCCTCCGGCCGGCCCCAACGCCCGCCTTTTTGCCCCCGGGCAGTTCAACATGCTCTATGTCTTCGGCGTGGGAGAGGTTCCCGTCTCCGTCAGCGGCGACCCGCGCCGCACCCATACCCTGGTCCACACCGTCCGTGAGGTGGGCGCCGTCACGCGCGCCATGCGAGGGCTCAAGCGCGGGGACGTCCTGGGAGTCCGTGGGCCGTTCGGGAGTTCATGGCCTGTGGAGGAAGCCTCCGGGAAGGATGTGGTGATCGTTGCGGGCGGAATTGGCCTGGCGCCCCTCCGCCCTGCCATCTATTCCATCCTCGCTCACCGCCAGAAATACGGCCGCGTTGTGTTGATGTACGGTACCCGCACTCCTGATGACATCCTCTTCCGCAAGGAGCTCGAGCGCTGGCGTGCCCGCCTGGATCTCAGCGTCCACGTTACGGTGGACCGGGCGATGGCAGCCTGGCGGGGCTCAGTCGGCGTTGTAACCAGCATCATCCCGCGGGCGCGTTTCGACTCCGGGAATGTGCTGACGATGGTCTGCGGCCCTGAAGCCATGATGCGCTTTACGATTCTGGAGCTTCAGAATCGCGGCGTCGGTGTCGAACACATTTATGTTTCCGCCGAGCGCAACATGAAATGCGCCGTTGGCTTCTGCGGACATTGCCAGCTTGGGCCCACGTTTATCTGCAAGGACGGCCCGGTCTTTCGTTACGACAAGCTCCGTCCCTTCTTCGAGATCCGGGAGATCTGATATGGCGAAACACGCCAAACCGAAACTCGCCGTCTGGAAATTCGCTTCCTGCGACGGGTGCCAGCTGTCGCTTCTCGACTGCGAAGACGAACTGCTGGAGGTGGCTGGCGAAGTCGACATCGCGAATTTCCCCGAGGCTTCTCGCGCCGTGGTGAAAGGGCCGTATGACCTCTCCCTGGTGGAGGGCTCCATCACCACGCCGCATGACGCCGAGCGCATTCACCAGGTGAGGCGCGCATCCAGATTTCTGGTCACCATCGGGGCTTGCGCAACGGCGGGTGGCATCCAGGCCCTCAGGAATTTTTCCGATGTCAGGAAATTCACCTCCATCGTTTACGCTACCCCGGAGTACGTTGAAACGCTCAGCAAGTCCACGGGTATCAGTGAACACATTCCAGTGGATTTTGAGCTGCGTGGCTGCCCCATCAACAAACGCCAGCTTCTTGAAGTGATCAGCGCCTTTCTGAACCACCGCAAACCCAATACACCCGCGCACAGCGTCTGCGTCGAGTGCAAGCTGCGCGGCACCGTTTGCGTGATGGTGGCCCACGGGACCCCGTGCCTGGGACCGGTGACCCACGCCGGCTGTGGCGCCATCTGCCCTGCCTACGAACGAGGCTGTTACGGATGCTTCGGGCCCATGGAAACTCCGAATACAAAATCGCTGAGCAGCGAATGGGTCCGCCTGGGAACCAGGGAGAGCGACCTCGTGCTTGCCTTCCGCGGGTTCAATGCGTATGCCGATCCCTTCCGCAAGGAAAGCGAGGCCCATGAAAAGTAGAACCATCAAGGTGGATTACCTGGCCCGGGTAGAGGGCGAGGGCGCCTTGTTCGTCAAAATCAAGGGCGACACGCTGGCTGACGTCAAGCTGAAGATATTTGAACCGCCACGCTTTTTTGAGGCTTTCCTGCGAGGCCGCCGCTACGCCGAAGCCCCCGACATCACGGCCCGCATCTGCGGCATCTGCCCGATTGCTTACCAGATGAGCGCCGTGCACGCCATGGAAGATGCTTTTGGGGTAAAGGTCGAAGGACCACTTCGCGAGCTGCGCCGCCTGCTCTATTGTGGTGAATGGATCGAGAGCCATACTCTCCACGTCTACATGCTTCACGCACCGGATTTTCTGGGCTTTCAGGACGCCATCCAGTTGGCACGGGAACATCCGGCAATTGTCCAGCGTGGCCTGCGGCTGAAGAAAGCAGGAAACGAAATTGTCACCGTACTCGGCGGGCGGGAAATCCATCCCATCAATGTGCGCGTAGGCGGCTTCTACCGCGTGCCAACAAAAACCGAACTGGAACCGCTGCTTGAACAGATGAAGTGGGCTCGCGAGGCGGCACTCGAAACCGTCCGGTGGGCGGCACAACTATCCTTCCCGGAATTCGAGCAGGCTTACACCTTCGTATCACTACGCCACCCTGACGAGTATCCCTTCAACGAGGGACGGCTGGTCTCAAACCACGGACTGGATATTTCCGTCCATAACTATGACGACTATTTCACGGAAGAGCACGTGGAGCACTCGAATGCGCTGCACTCCGTCCTGAACCCGCACACGCCTTACTTTGTGGGCCCGCTGGCGCGTTATAACCTCAACTTTGACCGCCTCTCTCCCGTGGCGCAGGAAGCAGCCCGCAGCGCCGGGCTCGGACCGGAGTGCCGGAATCCCTTCAAGAGCATCGTCGTTCGCAGCGTTGAGATTCTCCAGGCCTGTGATGAGGCCGTGCGGCTGATCGAAGGCTACCAGCGCCCGGATAGACCGGATGTGCCCGTCTTTCCGCGCGCTGCTCGCGGCTATGCCTGCACTGAAGCTCCGCGCGGAACGCTCTACCATCGCTACCGCATCGATGAGAACGGAGTCATCCGCGAAGCTAAAATTGTTCCGCCCACCTCGCAAAACCAGAAGACCATCGAGCAGGACCTCCGGAACTTCATAACCCGGCACTTAAACGACAGCCAGCATGATCTTCGCTGGCGCTGCGAGCAGGCCATTCGCAATTACGATCCCTGCATCTCATGCGCAACCCACTTCCTCAAGCTTGACCTCGAGCGCGAGTGACGGGGGCACAATGACATCCCCTCACGCTCTGCGGCTGCTGGTCATGGGTATTGGAAACCCTTATCGCAGCGATGATGCTGCGGGAGTGATTGCAGCGCGCCGCCTGAAAGAAGCGGGGCTCGACCCCGCCATTGTGATGGAGCATTCCGGAGAAGGCGCTTCCTTGATGGAAACATGGAAGGGCGCTGATGCCGTCATTCTGATTGACGCTGTCAGCTCCGGAAGCCCGCCGGGCTCCATCCACAGGCTGGAACCCATTACCACCCCGCTGCCCACACATATGTTTCAAAGTTCCAGCCACGCCTTCAGCCTTCCGCAGGCTGTTGAGATGGCACGCGCTCTCCACGAGCTCCCCATGCGGCTGCTTATTTTCGGGATTGAAGGAAGCAATTTCCAGGCCGGAACTGAGTTGACGCCGGCAGTGAGCAAGGCGCTGCCCGATCTGGTGAAGTCGGTGTTGGAAGAGGTGAAACGCCTGCAGGCCGCTTGTACAAAGGGAGAATAATCTGCATGCATGAAGCATCGTTGATGAAGGACCTGATGGGCAAAATCGAAGGAGTCGCGCGCCAACAGAAGGCAAGCCGCGTGCTCGGAATCAGTGTCCGTCTGGGAGTTCTGTCACACATGTCTGCCGATCATTTTCGCGAGCACTTTGAAGTGGCCTCACATGGCACCGTTGCCGAGGGCGCCCGGTTAAACATCGAAGTCCTGACGGACCTGAACGATCCGCACGCCCAGGAGATCCTGCTTGATAGCGTGGAAATTGCGGAAGAGTGCTGATAGGGAATCGTCGGGTCAGCAGATGCGCGGCAGGGCCTCGCCCATCATTACGTCGAGCACGCGAGTGCCGCCGATTTCGGTCCTCAGCAGAACCCGGCGAGGGTGAGCTGCAACCACCTGACCGATGCAGCAGGCTTCGCGGCCCAGAGGATGGCTGCGCATCCGCTCCAGCATGGCATCGGCAACCTCAGGCGCGACCACCGCCACCAGTTTTCCTTCGTTTGCAACGTACAGCGGATCGAGCCCAAGAATTTCGCAGGCTCCCTTTACGCTTTCGCGCACCGGAAAACTGCGGGCGTCGAGTTCCATTCCCACCTGCGATCGGGCGGCAATCTCATTCAAAACGGTCGCCACGCCGCCGCGAGTCGGATCGCGCAGGCAGTGGACCTGCGTGCTCACGTCCAGCATGGCTTGAACAAGAGTGTGAAGCGCCGCGGTATCACTCTCGATAGGCCCTTCGAATTCCAGACCCTCGCGCCGCGACATGATGGCCATTCCGTGGTCGCCGATCGCGCCGCTCAAGAGAATGCGGTCGCCCGGCTGCGCCTGGTCAGCGGAGATCTTTACGGGCCGTTCAAGTATGCCCAGACCCGTGGTGGTGATGAAAACCTGGTCCCCTTTGCCGCGATTCACAACTTTCGTATCGCCGGTCACCAGCAGGACTCCTGCATCCTGCGCAGCCTGCCGCATTGAATCCACCACCCGAACAAGGTCATCGGAGGCCAGTCCTTCCTCCAGAATAAACGCCGCCGCAATGAAGCGAGGCGTGGCTCCGCTCATGGCCAGATCATTTACCGTGCCGTTGACGGCGAGGCGCCCGATGTCGCCGCCGGGGAAAAAGATGGGAGTAACGACAAAAGAATCCGTGGTGAAGGCCAGCCGTGACCCGTTCACTTCCAGCACGGCCTGGTCGTCGAGCTGCGCCAGGTATTCGTTGCTGAAATTGGCAAGGAAGAGTTTCTCCACGAGGTCCTGCGTCAGCTTGCCGCCGCTCCCGTGGCCGAGCACAATCTGCTTGTGGTCAAGGACCGGCACGGGACACGCCTCGCCCGGCATCACGCCGCGTTTCTTTTCCTCCCCCACTAGCTAGCCTCCCGCACTGGTCGTCAGATGCCGCCCATAAAGATAATAAGCGGCGCAGGCGCCCTCCGATGACACCATGGTTGCCCCAAGCGGATGCGCAGGCGTACACTCTTTGCCGAATGCGGAACAATCGTGCGGCTTCCTGATGCCGCGCAGCACTTCACCGCTGATGCAAACGGCAGATTCCTGCGTATCGATCGCAGCGACTTCAAAGCGCCGCTCGGCGTCAAAGCTACGGAACTCCTCACGCAACCGGTAGCCGCTGTTCGCAATCGGACCTACGCCACGCCACTTTCGCTCGCACACTTCGAACACGCTGGAGACAAGCTTCTGCGCAGCCTGGTTCCCTTCCCGAGTCACCGCCCGCGCGTACTGATTTTCAACCAACGCCCGGCCTTCCTCGAGTTGCCTCACAGCCATCAGCACGCCTTCCAGCAAATCGACCGGCTCAAAGCCTGTGATGACGATCGGCACTTTGTAGCGGGCGCTGATCTCTTCATACTCCCGATAGCCCATGATGGCGCAGACGTGCCCCGGCCCAAGAAAACCCTGCACGCGGTTCCAGGGCGAGTCCAGGATCGCCTCGAGCGCCGGCGGAACCAGCACGTGTGAAACCAGCACCGACACATTCTCAATCCCCTCCTGTCTGGCGCGCCACACCAGCATGGCGTTGGCAGGGGCTGTCGTCTCAAACCCGATGGCGAAAAACACCACCTGCTTGCCGGGATGCTTGCGCGCAATCTTCAGGCAATCGAGCGGCGAGTAAACCACGCGAACATCAGCGCCCTGCGACTTCAACGTGAGCAGGTTATACTCCGACCCCGGCACGCGAAGCATGTCGCCGAAAGAGCAGAAAATGACGTCCGGCCTGGAGGCGATAGCGTGCGCCTTGTCAATCAACTCCAGCGGCGTAACGCACACCGGGCAGCCCGGCCCGTGGACCAGTTCAATATCTTCGGGAAGCAGATCGTCAATCCCATACTTGACAATGGAGTGGGTCTGCCCGCCGCATACTTCCATCAGCACCCACGGCCGCCGCTGAACGCGCCGGATTTCCTCAAGCAATCGTCGCGCCACTTCCGCATCGCGGTATTCGTCCAGATATTTCATTGTCGCTTATTCAGTCTCGTGCACCCGCTCAGCGCGGTTCGTCAGTCGAATCGTCCCGGCCGGGCTCGGTATCGGTGTCCGTCTGGTCGAGTTCCGCCAGTTGCCCCATTTCTTCCAGTAGCTGATAAGTTCTGGCCGCTTCCTGTTCATCCACACGGCTGATGGCGAATCCGGCGTGAACAATCACATAGTCCCCCTCGGCGACTTCGGGAACATATTCCAGGCACGCCTCTCGGACAATCTCTCCGAATCGCACCCTGCCCATACGCAGTCCGCCGGCGTTTTCCAGGGAAACGACCTGTCCCGGAATTCCCAGGCACATCCTCAGCCTTCCTTGGATACTACAGCGTTGGCAATTACCGCCTGCCCCAGCGCAATCCCGCCGTCATTCGGCGGAACTTTCGCATGCATGTAAACTTCAAAACCCTGTTCGCCCAGGGCCGACACTGTGCGTTCCAACAGCAACATATTCTGAAACGTTCCCCCGCTCAGGCAGACCTTGTTCAGCCTTTCGCGCTCCCGCAGCTTGCAGCAAACCTGTGCGATCATCTCAGCCAGCGTATTCTGGAATCGCGCCGCGATCACCCCTGGTGCCGTCCGCTCCTCAACTTCGTTTACAATCGATTCTATCACTGGGCGCAGGTCGATCTGCCACGGATCGCAATACTCCACCTGAAAAGGATAGACTCCGCCGGCGTCCTTTCGCGCCACCATCTCGAGCTCGATGGCGGCCTGCCCTTCAAAGTTGATTTCGTGCCGCAGTCCCAGCATGGACGCCACGGCGTCGAACAGCCGCCCGCAGGACGACGTCGCGACGGTGTTGATTCCCTGCTCCAGCATTTTCCCGACCAGCCGGCGGTTTGATTCCGGCACGTCATTCCACAGCGGCAATCCGTCCGGCAGTTCGTTGCCGTAAGTGTCGCGAAGATAGCTCAAGGCAGAGCGCCACGGCTGGCGTATCGCCGCGTCCCCGCCGGCGAGAGGAATGCAGCGCAAATGCGCTCGGCGCTCGAACTTTGCGAAATCCGCGACCAGAAATTCCCCTCCCCATATCTGCCCGTTCGTTCCGTAACCGGTCCCGTCAAAGGCTACACCGATGACCTTTTCATCCAGGCTGTTTTCCGCCATGCAACTGGCGATGTGCGCATGGTGGTGCTGCACTCCGATCTTTTGAAATTTGTCCTGGTCCATTGCGTATTGAGTACTCAGGTAGCGTGGGTGGAGATCGTATGCGATCACGCCCGGCTCAACCCGGAACAGCTTTTTGAGGTTTGCGAGGGTCTCTTCGAAAAACTCCAGCGTTTCAAAATTCTCCATGTCGCCGATGTGCTGGCTCAGAATTGCATGCCGGCCATGGGTGAGGCAGAAAGTATTTTTCAGTTCCGGGCCGCAGGCCAGAATATCCGCCACCGGCAGCCCGAGGTCGATCACAGCGGGTACATATCCTCTCGACCGCCGCAAGACGCGTTCTTTTCCGCTGAAGACGCGCACGACGGAGTCATCCACACGCATGTGAATCTTCCGGTTGTGCAGAAGAAACGCATCCGCCACATGGCCCAACCGCGAAAGGGCTTCTTCGTTTGTGGTAACGATAGGCTCTTCGGCGAGGTTTCCGCTGGTCATTACCAGGGCTGTAAAGGCTGGAGGATCATCGGAGCTTTCGCCAAACAGCAGCGAATGCAGCGGCGTGTAAGGAAGCATCACGCCAAGGGTATTGTTGCCCGGCGCCACGGCCGGAGAAATGCTCGTCTCTCGACGCCGAGCGAGGATCACAATGGGATGCCGGGCCCGTAGCAGAGCTTCCCGTTCTTTCTCCGTAACATGGCAGAACGCTTCAACCGCCGAAACGCTGGCCGCCATAAGGCCAAACGGTTTGTCACTTCGCCGCTTGCGCGCCCGCAGCCGCAACACAGCATCATTGTCCTCTGCGTCGCAGGCCAGATGGAAACCTCCCAGGCCCTTGATTGCAACAATCCCCCCCGCTTTCAGCAGCCGCCGGACTTCTCGAACGATATCGAGGTCTGTGGCGGGTACTCCGGCCTTACCAACTGAGATGTCCATCGGGGCCCCACTCGAATCAACCAGCGAGAGCTGCGGTCCACAAACCGGGCAGGCGTTCGGCTGCGCATGGAATCTTCGATTGCCGGGATCGTCGTACTCCGCCTGGCAATCCGCGCACATCTGGAATTCGCGCATCGTCGTCGCCGGACGGTCGTAGGGAACGTCTTCAATTATGCTGTAACGGGGCCCGCAATGGGTACAGTTGGTAAAGGGATAACCGAAGCGCCTGTCGCTGGGATCTGTAAACTCACGCCGGCAATCATCGCAGGTTGCAACGTCGGGAGACACCAGGACGGCTTTGAACTCTTGTTCGACACTTTCCCGGATAACAAATTCTGTTTCCCCCAGCGGTTGAAGGTCAGTGCGGGCAATGTGGGCGATTTCAGCCAGCGGCGGTGGGTTGTGGGTGAGATGTTGAAGAAAAGATGCAATAGCGGAGTCCTGGCCCTCCACTTCAATCAGAACCCCATCCGGCGTGTTGCACACGAAACCCGTGAGTTGAAACCGTTGAGCCAGCCGGTAAACATGCGGACGAAAGCCTACCCCTTGCACAATCCCGCCGACGTGGAATCGTTTACGAATCGTCAAAGGGTTTCCATTGCCGCCTGACCTTTATTACGCGCCGTCTCAACCGAGGTTAGACGTGGTAAGGAGGAGGTGCGGCCCCGGCGCTATGCTTGAATGTGACCTTGACCGTGCCAATCTCATATGGCCCGATGGGCAGAACAACCTCTCTCCCGTTCGCCTCAAGGGAGAGGGTTTTCTCTTCATTCTCCATCAGGTTCGTCTGCACTGCACCTGTCGCAGCCTCAGGCAGCCGCAAGCGGACCCGCGAAGTTTTTCCCTCGAATTCATAAAACCGAAAGATGACGGCATCCGCATCTTCCGCCTTCTTCACGGCAGTGAGGATCACGTTCTTTGGCTCGATCTGCACAAACGAATGCGAGGCCGGCAGCGAGCCTTCGTGCGCAACGGTGGTCACGGGAAGAAATCGGTAGTTCAATTCGTAACCCCGCAACTCGGTTTGCGCCTCAAGCCAGGTGCCTGCGTGCGGATACATGGCATAAGTGAATTCGTGGAAGCCCTGGTCGGCGTGTGGATCAGGATCAATCGGCGAGCGCAGCAACGTCAGGCGAATCGTTCCCGGCTCAAACGTGTCGTATCCGTATTTTTCCCGATTCAGCAGGCTGAAGCCGCGCCCGTTTTCCGACAAGTCGCCCCACTGCTGCGCGCAGACCTCGAATTCCGCCTCCTGCGCAAGCAAAGGATCATATTTGGGGTGTTTCCTGCTGATCTCCGTCGCTTCAGTAAACGGTACCGGCGGCTTTCCCGGCACGTGTGGAATCGCCGGCCGCTCGACAGTCCCATAGGGGATTTCGTATGTCGCGGTAAGCGGCTTGATATCGAGCGGGAATGCAGCCTTCAACATCATCTGCCGCTCGTGCCATTCCGCCTGCATGTTGACATCCACCCGCGCCACCTCAGGATACATACAGATGTCCTGAACGAAGGAGGAGTTCTGGAAGCGCTTCTTCACCCGCACCACGGCGCGAACGGGAGTGTTTTCCACCAGCTTGACTTCCTCGGCGTCCAGCAACTCGGTTTTGGACTTCTCATAATTCGGATTGATGTTCCACGCGTCGTATTCCCGCGGCTTGTTCACGAAGATTTCCAGCAGGTTTCCCTGCCCGCCCGGCCGCAGGATGTTCTTGCCGTCTTTCTTGTTGATCAGGCTGGTAACGCACCCCGTCTTTGGATCGACTTCAACGCTGACAAACTCATTCTCCAGGTGGAGGCCATTTGCCTTAAGCGTTGACGAAGCCTTCCCCGGCGTGCCCGTCGAAACCAGGTGGAAAACCCGGTAGCCCGTGGAGGGCACGGCCCGCGCCAGGAACCGCACTTTCACCGTGTTGGTCGCCTCGTCGCGCGAGACCACGGCCGAGGGCACAGCGTGACCGTCAGGGTCCCGGACCTCGACACCTACAACTTTCCCGGGAAACTGCACCTCTGCTTCAGTCACATCGGTGCGCTCCCAACTGAGCGGATTGAACACGACAACGGGCACGCCCGGCCCGCGCGTGTCGACGCGCGCGGCAAGGGTCTTCATCGCCGCGTCGAGGATGGGCTCATTCGTCAGTTTGACGAACTCCATGCTTTCCGCTTCGTCCACGTAAACGATGTGGATCCCCGAGCCCGCCATCACGTCGTGGAACTGATTGAAAAGCACCCGCCGCCAGCAGTCTTCAAATTCGTCCTGAGGATATTCGCGCCCTCGCAGCATGGCAAGCGATGAGAAGCGCTCCGCATTCAGCAGCAGGCGTTCCATCTGTCGCATGCGTTTCTTGCTGTCCGCCTGCGAGGTATAAGTTCCGCGGTGGAACTGAAGATACATTTCATCGTTCCAGACAGGCAGCTTCAGCTTCGGAAGGTTCCGGTCCACTTCGTCAAAAAACTCGTGCGCGGAGCTGAATTTGAAATTCGGGAATGCCGCCTTCGGAGACTTCTGCCAGCGCACAGCGGCGTCCAGCATCTGGCGCGTGGGCCCGCCTCCATGGTCGCCCACGCCGTAGAGAAGCATCTGAGTGTGGATGCCCGAACAAAGGGCAGTGTCCTCGCCAATGTATTCAGCGCACTGCACCGGATTGATTCCGTTCACATAGTCGTGCGGGAAGTAAGTGAGCACGCGGCTGCCATCCGGCGCCTCCCATTGAAACAATTTATAAGGCAGCGGCACCGTATCGTTCCAGGCCATTTTCTGCGTGACAAAATAGTCCACTCCCGAGCGCTTGTAGATCTGCGGCAACTGCCGGCTGTAGCCAAACGAATCCGGGTTCCAACCGATCTTCACGTCAACGCCAAACTTCTGCTGGAAGTAGCGCTTGCCCGTCAGCAGCTGGCGGACCAGCGATTCGCCGCAGGGCATGTTGAGGTCGGGCTCGCACCACATGCCGCCCACCAGTTCCCAGCGCCCTTCTTTGACGCGCTGCTGAATCGACTTGAAGAGATCGGGATACTTTTCTTCCAGCCACAAGAAATCCTGCGCCGTTGACTGTGCGAAGGTGAACTGCGGATATTCTTCCATCAGTTCCAGGGCCGTCCCAAAGGTGTCGCGGACCACTTCCACGGTTTCGGTCCACGGCCACAGCCATGCCAGGTCAATGTGGGCATTACCTACAGCAAGGATGTTAAATTGCCTCATCCATTCAGCCAGCGGCTGCATCTTTGCGTCGGCGGCTGCGAGTGAACGGTCAAACGCTTTCTGGTCACCACGGTCGAGGGCCGCGAAATCGAGCGCCTTAACCGCCGCGCTCAACTGCGCTTCGCGCTCGGATTGTCCAGCCGGAAAGCCCTTCGACACCGCCTGCACCGCCAGAATCTGCTGCAACATGGTCAGAGGATTCGGCTGGTCTGGGGCATAGTCCACCTCGAGGCTTGCACTGATGATCTCCGCCTCTCCTTCTCCCGCCGGCGCAGCGGCGGCAACAACAAACTTTTCACCGGGTCTGGCGCTTTCACTCAACAGGATAGGCTCCTGCGTGCTGATATCGGTCATTTCCACCATGGAGCCGTTGAAGAAGACCCTCACACGTCCGTGCCCATGGAAGCCCAGCCGCAGGGCCAGCATCACCCTTTTGCCCTCGATGCCGTAGCCGCCCATGGTCCGGGGAATCTCCACCACGCGCCGGAACCACGCCGGCCGCGCATTCCCTCGCTCCCGGACCCTCACCGCTTTCCAGCTTGAATCATTCAGGGCGGGATCTTCCGGATGCGGCAGGTTGTCCGGGTGGGCCCGCCAATCCGCGAGCGGTATGATAATCATGGCTTCCAGCCGCTTGAGCGCCTCGCCGAAAGGATTGTTTTCGAGCTCGCGCCGCATGTCGCGCGGCAGGGCCTGCGCCAGCAAGGGGAAAACTGCGCCTTGAACCATCAGATTCTCGGCCAGGAAGGAAGCGGCGGAAATCTGGAAAAACCTTCTGCGGTTCATCGGTGACATATGGATACCTCCATCTTTGTGAGTAAAAACTCGGCGGGAGTCTCCCCATCCAGGGGGTGGCAGGAGAGGCGAGTTTTCGAAGCGCCAGGTATGAATCTATCGGAGATCAGGACACGCACCGTCAGTGGACAACCAGAAATCACTTTGCGCCTGTTCGGTTATAAGCTAACCATCATACACCTCTTGTGGCCCTCCGTCATTCCAAGTCCCATACCTGTCATTCCGAGAAGCCGAACGGCGGCGAGGAATCTGCTCTCTGGTTTTTTGAGGAAAAAGCCTGGAGTTTTGTTCTTCAAGACAGATGCTGCAGAGTTCAAAATCAGCGCTGCACTACCTGATGCCCGCTCATAAATTCAGAGGTGTATAGAACTTGAAACCGACCTCAACTTTCGCGAGTACCTCTACCGGACTACCGTTATCC
>DATLWV010000038.1:0-26999 GCA_035576145.1 Terriglobia bacterium | reverse complement strand
CAGCTTGCTGTTTTCAATCGCTGCGCGAATCGTTTCCCACCCGTGCCCTGGTCGGCCGGCCAGAACAAGCCGGTGGGGTATGCGGCACTCAGTTTTCAACATCCGAAAAGCCTCGACCAGCGGAACGAGGTTTTTCCGATTCTCGACCGTTCCAACAAACAGAATGAACGGCGGTTCCCCCTTCGGTTCACAGACGCCACGCGCCGGTTCCACGCCATGATGGACCGCAAAGACTCGTTCCCGCGCGATGGCAAACCGTTCGAGGATCTGCCTCCGCGTAAATTCCGAGACGGTGATAATGGCCGCACTTCTTCGTAGCGCAAACCGGGTAAGCGCCCGCTTATACGCGCGCTTTGCGGGCGGGTAATAGTCCTCATTAGAAAACGCCGAAATTCCGTGCACGGTGTTTACCATGCGCCCGCCGTGGATCACCGGACGGCTGAAATCCGCGCCGTGCAGCAGGTCAACTCTCTGCCGCCGTGCCTCAAACGGCAATCCCGTCTGCTCCCACAGGACTCTGGCAAGGCCAGTCCTACGCGCCGCCAGCACGCGGACCCCGTTTCCGGACAAGGACTGTGCAAAGGCAGGGTCGGGGCCAAAGAAGACCCATTCATTGTCGGGAGCCACCACGGGGAGTTTCCTGGCAAGGTTGAGCGCATAGTTCCCAACCCCGGCGAGGGTTCCGGAGACAGTCGATATGTTTAGGCCAATTCTCATGAGTTGGACGAGCAGACGCGGCTGTAAAAGTCGACTGTGTCCATCGCGATCTTTGCATGCGTAAAACGCTCAAGCACCCGCTCGCGCCCGCGCCGCCCGAGCGACTCTCGCAGTGACGAATCTCCCATCAGTTTTCGCAATTGGTCCGCCAGCGCCCGCTCGTCTCCCTCATGAAAAACCAGGCCGGCGTCACCGATCACGTTGGGAATTTCGCCCGAATCCGAGCCGACCACGTAGGTCTCGCAGGCCATCGCCTCAATAAGAACCCTGCCGAACTGCTCTTTCCACGCCCGGGTCGTGCGCGAAGGCAGCGCCAGCGCGTCAAACGCGTTCATATACTCCGGGACCTCCTCGGAGTTCACCCAGGGCGCCCAGCGGATCCTTTTCTCCAGCCCAAGCTCCCGGACCAGGCTTTCGAGTTTTGCCCGGTAGGGCCCGCTTCCGATCAGCACAAGAACGGAGTCTTGAGGCAGCAGCCCCAGCGCCTTGACCAGGGTATCCAGACCTTTCTCCTGGACGATCCTGCCGATAAAACCCACGGCAAACGCCCCGTTGAGCCCCAGCTTTCGGCGCAGCGTCTCTGCTTCCTGCCTGCGAAACCTGGACGGATCAACCCCAAATTGCGGAATCACGGAAACCGGTTTCGAAAACCCTCTGCGGCGCATGATCTCCAGCACTTCCTCGCTCCCCGCAATGGCCGCGAGCGCCTTATCGAACACCCAGTGCTCGAAGAAGTTGAAGGGTGGTGGGTAACGCTTCATGAGATTCTGCCAGCTAAAGAAAACGACCCGGCGGCCCTTCCTCCCGCAAGCCCTCGCACTGTGATAGGTGACAAAATTGAAGGCCTCTTCGTCAATGTGGACCACGTCCCAGTCCTCGCGCTCTACGATGTTCGAGATGCCGGGGTAGTAGTGGAAGTGGTGCGTGCTGCGTTCCGGAATGCCGGCGTTGAATCTGCAATCGGTGACTAGAAGCTCGTAGCCGTCGGCTTGCAGGTCCTCCAACTTCTGCCCGCCCCAGCGGTCGGGAACCACAACCGACAGATCCACGCCCAGCTTCGAGATTTCGCGAAGCTTTCCATGATAGGCCCCCACCACCAGCGCCTTTGAGATCATCAGAACCTTCACGCCGCACCAACCTTTTCCACCGCGCGGTTCCAAAGCATCGATCCGGCGAACCGCCAGCCGCGGTTAAAATCCCGCAGGGTAACAACCCTGAGGAGCAGGAGGGCAAAGCCATAACCCGCAGTCCCGCAAATAATCAACAACCAAGCCGGCACATCCGGCGTGAAGACCCCCGAGAGCCCATAAATCGAAAGGGCGCTCGCGAGAGATTTGATTCCGAGGGCCCAATGTGTGGACACTGTGACGTTCCGGAAGCGGTAGACCATGGCAATGGCGAACAGCGAATTCGCCACCAGCGAAATTACCGCCATCGCCAGATATCCGAGCCTGGGGACAAAAATCACTGCAGCCGCGAGGCCAAGAACTGCCGTCGCCGCTCCAAACCTGGCGGCCTCCGCCTGCCGCCGCATGGCGACCGCCAGGGTTGCAAGAAAAGAGTGAACGCAGACGGGAACCAGCTCCCAGACCAGGACGCAGAGCACCGCGGTCGTTCCCTCAAACGCGTTTCCGTAAAGCAGTCGGGCGATCCATCCCGCGCCGATGGCCAAGGGCAGCGCGAAAAAGAACGGGAGGATGTACATCGCCTTCAGGTATCCGGGAGCGACCGCGGAGGCATCTGTATCCGGCAGAGCTCCACTAATCAGGGGCAGAGCCGCACCCGCCAATAAGGCTGGGACAACCGCCAGCACATCCACGATCTTCCATCCGGCGGCGTACCAGCCAACCTCCCGCGCCGCCACGTGAAGCACTCCGAGCACGACTACGTCGAGTTTCATATAGGTAAGCTGCGCAACCTGCGTAATCCAGACCGGCGCCGCCTCCGTCAGAAAACCGGGCATCAGTCCGTTTGGCGGCAGAAGAGCCGTCGGCGCCACTCGAGCCCGAATCAGCAGGAAGGCGAGCAAAAGGACCGCCATCGTCGCCGCTGCCATGAAAATCAGGACGCGGTCCAGCCCGGCAAAGAAGGCAAGCACCGCACCGCCGCCATAGACGGCCGCGCGATAGGCGTGGCGTAGCCTGGCCTCAATTTCCAGCCGGTTCACGCCGTTGGTCAGCGCGGAAAGGAACTCCAGCCAGATCGCGCCCACCGAAATCACCGCAACCGCCAGAATTTCTGGCCACGTCCCGAAATGGTCCGCGAGCCGCATTGCCGCAACCATCAGCACAAACGACAAAAATGAAAGAACAATCTTCCAAAACAATCCCGTTGAGGCAATCCTCTCTCGCGCCGCCCCGGCGGCGCCGTTCATCCTGGCAATCAGAGTCGTGTTGACTCCCAGGTCTCCAAAGACGAGCCCAACCACTGACCCGAACATCAAAAGGACTGTAAGATCGCCCAGGCCACCCGGGCCGAACTGCCGCGCAATGACCACAAAAAACGCCATCTGAAACAGTCGTGAGGTCTCAGCAAGGTTCTTCAGGAGAACGTTGCGACCCAGCGCTCGGTGGTGTCCTCCGGATCGAGTTTTCATGGAGTCGCTCATGCCCCCGCACTGCTGGGATCAAGCTGTCCATGGCCTCTCAGGCCGCCGACATCGCGCACCGGCGCTGTTCCAACAGCAGCGCGGACCGCGCCCCCTGCAAGTGGTTGCCTGCTCACCACAAATGGCGCTGAAATTCCCAACCCAAGCGTGAACCAGACATAACCCATAGCAAACGGAAACCCAGTTGTTTCGCTGAGCGCCAGCATCAGGCAAACTCCTGCAAGGAGAATAACCGCCCAGCGGCTTCCCCGGGCAGGCGCCCTCCATAGGGACAAGAGTTCATCGCGGAGAAAGATGGCGAACGCACTGAAGCCGACGATGCCCAGGCTCGCCAGGAACTCCATCACCAGGTCGCCGGAACCCGCCGTGTTCCAACTCAACCCGAAGATCGGGAACTCGAGGAAGTAATGAACGGCCAGAACGAAGGAGTGCAATCTCTCCGTTGCTGAGTAACTTTGCGCCTTGTTCAGGATCACGAGGTCGACGAGGTCACTTATTACAGGGACGGTTAGCGCGATCGCAACACCCAAAGCCGCCACGCCGACGGCGAGGAATACATAAAGCCAGCGGATGGCGCCGGCGCGGGCCAGGACCACCACCGCCAGGCACGAAGCAATGACAAGACCGGCGTAGGCTGTCGTCGCTGTACTGATCAAAAGGGCAGCGGTGACCAATAGCAGGGCCGCCACGTCCCATCTCCGCGATAAGATCGGCCTGCGCAGGCCGATTGCGACAAGGAGAATGATAAAGGCGAGCAACATCGAGAAAGCAAACTGAGAAGGCTCAACGGCAACCGAAGAGACGCGGTGCAAGTCCAATTCGGGGAACTGCTCGATGTAAAGCTGTGCGGAAGTCCCCATGCTATTGTTGAAAAGGAACGCCGGATAAGCATGGCCGGTCAAAATGCACCACAGTTGAACAAAGCCCCAGAGCGAAACGAAGATGGCCGACGCAACATAGGCTCTCACGCTCTGCAAGAGCCGCCGGGGATCGCAATTCTCGACCGCCACGAAAATGATAAAGACGACTCCAAATGCAAAATATCCCGTTTGGGTGATCCGCTCGCCATTCAGCGTCAGCGGAATCATCTCGTTGCTGTTGAGCCGGTAATACTGGACCCATGCGGTCCCGTCCAGCATCAGCGGAACCAGCAGTGAAACAAACCCACAGGCCAGGAGGACCAGTAGCTCAATCCGTGCCCTCCGCGTCAGCCACCATCCCGGGTGCCGCCAGAACGGGCGCTCGGAAATCGACGTCCGCACCATCCACAGCGTCCCCATGAAGATCCATGCCGCAATTCCCTTTTCTCCTCCGCCCCAGCCGACATTCACTACCGCCATGGCCGAAAATGGGATCAGAAATACCGTTGCCAGATAGAGCGCACGAGGAGCAAATAAGAAAAAATAGACGCTCAGGGCGATCAGCAGTACGCCTGTGAGGGGAAAGTTCATGAGTGTGCGCTATTCTGCCTCCGCGCGGGCTTCCGCCGCGTAAGCGTCTTGCCGGCATGCTTCCTGTTTTGGGCCGGCCGGTTTTTGCCACACCAATATTGCATCGCCATAGATGTCGCGGGGTGTGTTCAGAGCCCCGTACCTGCCCGGCGGGGTGACAAGTCCTTCCTGGGCCGAGTTGCTTAGGCTCGAAAAGACCGGGTAGAGGAACCCGAACAGGCCGGCCACCAGCCCCAATCTGCCATGGGTATACCAGAGCAGACGCCCGCCCCTTCCGACACTGACGGCGCGACGCAAAACGAGGCCTGGCGCGGCCCGTAGGATACGGGCCTCCACTGCCTCGGTGGAATATATCCGCTGAAAAAAATACCTGGCATGGTCCTTTGTTCTTTGCGCGGCGGCTCGGAAACCAACGATCTCTTGTTCCTGATATGTCTCTCCGAAGGGAACGCTAACTGCCAGGACGCCCCCTGGCCTCAGCACCCGCGCCATCTCGCGAATGGCCTGGGTGTCACCTTCGCGTCCTTCGATGTGTTCCACAACGGACATCGAAAACACCGCATCAAAGAGGCCGTCAGCGTAACTCAGCGAACGGGCATCCTGTAGCGACAGGTGAACGCCACCCCTCGCCTTCTGCTTCACGCCGCCCCACAAGCATTCTGCCTCTCGTACTGTCGGCGCGTCGATGTCCGTCAGGTGAGCCTCCACCGCAAAATGATACGCGAGGTACAAGCCAAAGCTCTTCGGGCTTCCGACGTCCAGAATTCTTGTTCCCTGGACCCGACCGTGGCGGGCAAGGGCATCTTCGATATCGCCCCCGAGGAAGTAGTACTCGGCGAAGCGTGTGTGTGAGTTTATTGGCTGTGTGACCAGCCCCACGGTTCTCTTCAACCCTAGGCTGAAACCATTTCTGAAGAGATTCGTGAGCCCCAGCCGCAAACCAAATCCGTAGTAACCGGGTTCGTTATACCTGAAAAACCGCCCTGCCACTTCCACCTCAATCACCTGCAGGATTCCAGACCATAACTTTATTGCCGCCCGAACGATCCGGTTTGGACCCCCTCCGCGCTTCACCCTGCACTCTTACACACTGGCCGCAACCGGGGCGGCAGCCGGGCTGCGGACCAACTGCAAGTCCGGCTCGACCATCATGCGGATGAGTTCATCGAAACTCACTTCCGGCTGCCAGCCGAGCTTTTCGCGCGCCAGGGACGCATCGCCGCAGAGATAATCGACCTCTGCCGGCCGCAGGAGCTTGGGATCAATCTCAACGTACTTTTGCCAGTCAAGCCCGGCGGCCGCAAACGCCATTTCCACCAGTTCCTGCACGCTGTGCGTTTCGTCGGTGGCGATGACAAAATCAGTGGGCTCCGCCTGTTGAAGCATCAGCCACATCGCTTGGACATAGTCGCCGGCGTACCAGGCCATATACTTCGTACTCCTTGTCAAGCAGAAGCTCGGCCAGGTAGGAACCGTCCTGCCCCGTTATACCGGTGATCAATGCCCGCATTTTGCCTCCTGAGCTGAGGTAAGCCTTCTATTGTAGGCTAGATAAGGTCTGGGCCGCCCCAAATGGGACGTATGGGATTTTTGTCCCATCAAATCCGTAATTTTGCATACTATTGATAATAAGCATGTTATTAAAATTTTGAGGTAACATTTAGCGTTCAATTTGAATTTTCTGTTTGTTTTTGGTACAGCGTGTAAAATTTACTTTCACGCCGGCTCCAGCGATTCCGCGCTGACGTCTACCAGCACTGATCTCTGGATGAGGTCGATGGAAAGAACCACCCTGGCCGTTCCCTGCCGCCTCACCAGGATCCCTTCCCGGCCCACCAGGGGTCCTGCCGTGATTCGCACACGCCGACCTTCCGTCAGATACGGGTGCGGCTCCGCGCTGACTCCATCGGCCAGCGCCTGGCGCAGGCTTTCCACCTGGTCGTCCGCAATTGCCGCCGGCATGCCGCTGAATCCCACCAGCCGCACCACGCCCGGAACCTTCAGCACCGGCAGCCGGTCAGCGAGCGCGAACCGCGCAAACGCGTAACCTGGAAACAGCGGCAGTTGCACAAGGTGGTTACCGTTCTTCCAGCGGCGCACTGTCGCGTAAAGCGGAAGGAACGTTTCAATGCCTTTGTTCTGCAGCTGTTCAGCAACTGTCTTTTCGTGCCTCGACTTCGTGTGCGCCGCATACCACCGCGCCTCGCTATGAGTGGCCGACATCGTTGCTCTGCTTTGAAGACCCCTTCGAGACAGCGCCGCTGATGCCCCTTCAATCCGCGGATTGTATGCTCCCTCAGTCTGCATCGCGATATAGCTCCGCCCCGTCACTTCGCTGGGTATCTGTGACATAACCCCGTTCCGATTAATGCAGGCGACCGAACCACACTAACTTCTGTTCGCTTCTGCTTCTTCCTGTCCATTCCCACCGGAGTGAGCCTTTCCATTCCGGAGGAATTTCCGTTGCAGCCAGGCTACGGCTGTTCCCGAACCATTATTTCCCCGCCACGGCAACCCGGCTTGCATGTCTGCCCAGACCTCTGCGGCCACAGCTTTGCGCGGGTCACTCTTGTCGGTGGCATCCCAGGCCGACCGGGCGAGAATCCAGGTGGTGCAAAGGACGACCGCCAAGGTGGCGCCGAGCAGCATAATCAGCAACCGGGGAGGAAACGACTTCTTCTGCGGCACCAGCGGCTGGTCCAGCACTTTCACGCTGGGCACTTCTTTGGCTTCCTGCACCTTCGCCAGTTCGTCCTGCTGGGTCAGGGTTTCAAAGATTGCCTCCTGCACCTTGGCGCGGCGCAGCAGGTCGGCATAGGTCACGCCGAGCAGCGGCAGTTCGCGGAGCGACGGGTAGAGTTGCCCAGCCGAACTGGTCTCGTCCGCGCCCTTACCGGCGATGTTCCGCAGTGAATTGCGCAACTCATTGACTCGCGCCTGCACTGCGCGCACACGCACATTGTTGTCGGTATAGATCTGCCTCAGACCCTGGAGCTCCGACTCAGCGGCAATCAACTGTCCCTGAAGTGTGGCCGCCGCCGTTACGATCGCTTTACCCTGTGTGGGAACGTCAATGGCGCCCTTCTGGCTGGCAAACTGGCTGAACTGCTTTTCGGCGTCTTCGAGATCAGCCTTGACCTGTTCCAGGCGCTGATCGAGAAAAACACGTTCGCGATGTGCCGCGGAAGTGCTCAGATGAGTCACCACCCAGTTCAGCTCGTTGACATATTCCTGGGCCATCGCCGCCGCTCGGTTCGGGTCACTGTCAACGACGCTGATGGTGATGATGCCGCTCTGCCTCTCCTCAGAAATGTTCGTCTTTTCCGCCAGCTTTTTCCGGGCGTCCTCGATGTAGCGAACCCCGTAGAGATCTTGCAGCTTGAACTTATTGATCACGTCGTCTCTAACGGTGTCGCTTTTAAGAATCCCTATGAACAGAGCTCCACTGGTTTTCATTCCCAGCGCGTTTTCCGCCAGCCCTGCGAGGCCCCCTCCAACGCGGGACGAGAGGGCTGCGAGCATCGCAGTCCCCGAACTCATCGATTGATCCGGCGGCATCAACTGGGCCGTAGACTGATACCGTTTGGGAATCAGGAAGGCGATGGCTGCCGCAAAGATCAGTCCCAGAAGCGCTGCCCGCATCAGCAGGCGCCGGTTGCTCCACAGCAGTCTCACCCGCATCATGCTGCGGTCCCGAGCCAGGCGCACAGACTCCCCATTCAGGGTTCCGATCACGAGTTCGTCGGGATCGTAAGTCCGCTCACGGCCTACAGCCGTTTCAGTCGGAAGATCGCTCACACCTTGCTCCCTTTCTAATTCTTTGAAGCACACCCACAATTCCGTTTAATGGATTCGCCAGCGCGGCCAGTAAGTGAGCTGGACCGACGAGGTAAAATTTGACGTCGGCCCCGGACGAAGCACGGGGAAGTTCCACTTTTCATACTGCAGCGAACCCGAGACGCTGAGTTCCTGCCCAAGCCAGAAGCTGGCATCCACGCCGCCGTCGTCCACATTTCCGCCGTTTGGAACGAACTGCGGGCTCACTTGCTGGTGCCGATACCGGAACCGGACGTAGCTGCGAGGGCCGTGCCAGTAGGTCAGCCAGGCCTGCTCTCCCTGTCCGTCACGCCCAATCCAGCTTCCGATGAGATTGCCGTTGTTTGTATAACCGTTCCGATAGCGCCCGTTGGAATAATAAAATCCGCAGCAGAGGTTATTCGTCGCATTGCCAATCGGGTTATCCGTATAAACACCCTCCAGCCGGAGGTCGAAGCGGGGCAGTTTAGGCAAATGCGAAAAATACAACCCGGCGCTGTTCGCCGACCGGTCGAAATAGGCGACCGGAGAGGGTTCGTCGTCCGAAAACGAATCCGTATAAAACGTCACCCAATTTCTCAACCCTGGTATACGGTACGTCAGATCAAATCCCGTCCGGCGGTCACCAGGGTCGATGCTGGGACAGACTGCACTGTACTCAAAGCATCCAGGCGTGCCGTTCGCAGTGGATATGAGGCTACGGAGAAACGTCTTGGAGGTAAGAGGCACGCCCTCGCCTGCAAACAGCCCTGTAAACGAAAATCCGAACTCCAGGTTCGGTGTCGGTTTGAAGCTGAGTTTTTCCCCATGAATCATGGGTTGATCTGAAAGCGGTTTTCCCCACTCGCCAAGCAGTCCTGTTGGCGCACCCCAAACGAAATCGTGGCCGCTGAGCCGCCCGACAAAGAAATCTGTCCGCACAGGCCCCAACCATCCAAAAATGCTCGGAAGCTTGGCGGGAGTGACCCTGCTGATTCTGAGCATCGTCACCGGCGCGGCGTTGTTGCTGAACATCATCGATCCGCCTTCCGCGGGTCCCCACCAGAGGCTCTGCTTTCCAAAAGATATCTGCCAATTTTCAAACTTCATCGCCACGTAGGCGTCCAGCGCGCGAAACCGGTCCGCAGAGGGCCACATCTGAGAGGGCGGCAGAGGCAGGCCATTGTCGGCGCTGGAGATGAACTGTCGGGCCCCCAGCGGCAGTGTCGGCCCTGCCGGAGCATGCTGAAATTCGCCCCTAAGGTAAGCCGTGAATGGCCCTGAAGAAGCCCAGCCTGAAACACCCGTCACGCTGTTGAATCCCTCGCCATAAGGGCGGCCATAGTCATTGGTAATCGTTTGCCCAAAGTGGTATCCGTCCCTAAGCGGCTGCCCCGAAATCCCCGTAAACCGTGTGTAGACGGACTCAAGCTCGATGCTTCGATTACGGGCCCCACCCAGCAGGCCAATATCGCCTGCAAACTCTCTTTCAAGGCTATCGATCAAGCGATCCGGCACCGGCGGGTCCTTCTCAAGTGAGGTCTGGTGGTCGACGGCCTCTTCCACCAGGCGAGCGCATTCAAGGCGTGTCCACGGCCGCATGCCCAGCATGGCCGTCTGCACGTAGCCCATCGCTTCCAGCCGCTCAATCGCCGGATAGACCCAGCTGTCCAACGGCACGTAGGGCGAACCCATGTTTGCCGGCTGGCGGTCGTGGCCCTCATCGCGGTCACGGCCCGGCAACTGCCAGCTTCCGCCCCAGAGTTCGGGATTATGGTGCGCATGGTAAACGTGCTGGGCGACCAGGTATCCAAGGATGCTGCCCACCAGGACGTCCGACGGAAAATGTTCTTTGCCCGTCACACGCGAAGCGCTGATAGCGGAAGCCAGACCATAGGCAAACAGTTTGGTCAGGGGGCCGGGATATTCATGCGCCAGGACGCCTGCCGCAGACCACGCGGCGGTCGCGTGTCCCGATGGAAACGAATTCCCGCCCTGCCTGAAACGCCCTTCGGCATTGCCGACATAAGGACGCTCACGGCCGGCAGCGGTCTTGATAGCTGTCGTGGCCAGATAGCTGCCGAGGACCGCTTCGCCGCTCAGCAGGCCCGTTTCGCGCATGTGCTCGTTGTGCCGCAGCTTTCCCAGCAGGTAGAGCCCGCCCGCGCCGCCAATCAGCGTGGCCGCCCCCATATTCGAAAACGTCCGGCTGTTGCTGATCCGCGATGGATCATTCGAAAGATGGCGGCTGACTTCGGTGTCGGTAACAAGCAGGGCAGCCGCCAGTCCTCCCAACGGCACCAGCCAGTCGGCATCACGCAAGCGAAGGTGAAACGGGCTTGACCAGATGGCTTTTTGATCGCCGGCCATGTGCTTTATCAGGGGAAGCCCCACGCTGTTGTGATATTGGCTCGGGTCCGGAAAGGACTCCTCCTTCGTCTTCTTATGGTGACCCCACCAGTCCGGCTGGGCATAAGGGCGAACCGGCCTGGTAGATTGAACTGTTGCACCCTCGGTCCTCGGGTTCGTCTGCCCCAGGACTGTCGCCGTTGTGGTTAAAATGAGGTACATAACAACCAGTGATTTCAGCAATTGCACTTTCACGATCCCCGTATGGCAAGAAGCAACGCCCATGATGTCGAAGAAAAAAAACCAACTGTCTTCTCGCGCGGGCCATCCTTGCCAATGAAATAGCGGCCTGCCCAGTCTTTACCCTGACCGACCTTTCGATGGGTCCACTCCTCAGTAGTAGCGAGCGACCAGCACCGCCGACGTTACAATTGACGCAATGACCTGCGCAGACTGGAAGATGCTCTTCCACTGTGGCGGCCCTGACACAGGTTTCTCAGGAACAACCACTGAGTCCCCGGGGTAGAGCGTGGCATCAAGGGGATTACCCCGCCACAATGAGAAACCGTCTTTCGCTCCAATTACACTCCCATCAGCGCGAATTACAAAAACTGCCTTCTTGTTGGCAAGATTCGTCGCCCCGCCGGCCTGATTGAGATACCACTTGGCACTCTTCCCTGGATGATAGGAGGCCGCTGTGGGGTTATACACCTGCCCCTGGACCATAACGTAACTTGGCCTTGCCGGGACGATCAGCACGTCTCCCGGCCGCACCGGGATGTCATTAGGAGAATTGGACCAGTGGCGGATTTCATCGGAAATATGGATCACCACACGCCCAAGCGGAGGGTTATGGAGCAGGTTCTGGAGTGTTGTCTGCCATTGCTGGTAACCAGCCTCCATGGCAAGCTTCTGGTCCGGATCGTTCACGGTAGTCATCTTCGTTTGCAGCTCACTCTGAGACTGCCTTACACGATCAACTAGGTCCTGATACGAGCCCATCTGTATCTTGCGAACATCTTTGCGCTCCAGTATCGCGCCATAAGGGTAAGCCTGGCCCGTAAACCCGCCGGCCCGCTCCAGCACTGAACTCAACCGCTCGCCGGGAGAAATCCCATAGGTTCCCGGGTGCGTGACTTCGCCGCGAATCGTGATCGAGGCGCCGATGTCTTTCCATCCGGGAATTTCCCTGATGGTCAGGACGTCTCCGTCCGTGAGAACCGGATTCTGTCTGGAAGTTCCCTTGAGCGCCGCCGCCAGATTAATCTGTTGATGCTCGGCGTTCGCAGGGTTGGCACCGCTGACGTTGTAGCTCGTCAGGTCAGCCATTTCCCGGTCGGCGCCACGCTTCAATCCACCGGCCAGCCCCACCAGATCACTGACGCGCAGGTCTGCCGTCAGCGGGAACCGGCCCGGCCGCACAACCTCTCCTTCCACATAAACGCTGGGCGGGTCAGCATTCAGTGGGTTGCGCTGCACCAGGATGCGGTCACGCGACTCGAGCAGCACGTTTTCCAGGGGATCTCCGTTAAGAGCCTCACGCAGGTTGATGCTCATGATTTTCAGCTTGCCGTCAGGCAGATTGCGCACCAACTGAGCGGACCCGAGATAAGCATCCGGAGCAATACCTCCCGCCTGGAAGACCGCATCACGTACACGGACCACGCCTGATGTCCGGAACGTCCCCGGATTGCGAACGTCTCCGGCCACCGTCACGGTCGGCGCATTAAGGAAATCGAACCGGCTGAAGATTCGCACCGTATCGAGTGGTTCGAGTCCTGGAGAAGTATCGGGATGGGCCAGGGCCGCCGAAAGATCAAAACTCTCGACGGATGGAGAATAGTCCGGCGCCTTCAGGCGGATGATTTCGGCATAATGATTTGCGGGTTCGGGCAACAGGTCGGAATAGGATGAAACCAGATCGCTCAGCCGCATTCCCGGGCGGTAAGAGTAGCGGCCGGGGCGCAACACGTGCCCTTCAAGGTAGACAGCGTCAACGTTGTAGGGCGCAATGGGGAAGATGCGGATGACATCGCCGTCATGAATGCCGAAAGACTCCAATTGCTGGTTAATCTCCGCGGACCCTTTCGGGTCCCGGATGTTCAGGCTCAGCATCGTCCGTTTTTCATGCGCTTCTACGCGCTGGACTTCAATATGACGCAGGGCCGCCGTGGGAAGGATGCCGCCTGCCAATTGAAGGACCTGCGCCAGCGTCTCTTCTCCGTGGATTTCATAAATAGCCGGGCGGCGCACTGTGCCTTCCACTGTGACTTCCGGACCCACTGGCGGCACGAGAATCGTGTCTCCATTCTCCAGCCGTTGGAGGTCTGACCGAACACCGTGCAACAGCAGATCGTAAAGGTCCACGTTCTGAACGAGGTCCTTGCCGCGATAGTGCTTGACCAGCCGCAGTGAACCATCCTTCACCGGCCCTCCCGCGGCTATCAGCGCGTTCAGGGGCGTCGAGAGCGAACTGATGTCATAGGCGCCGGGATACCGGACTTCGCCCACCACATAGACGCGTACTGTGCGGAGCCTCACCAGGCTGACGTCAGCAGAGACATCTCGAAACTGCGTCCGCAGCGCCTGCTGCACTCTGGCCTGCACTGCGCCCATTGTTTCTCCACTCACCATCAGCGGCCCAACTTCCGGCAGCGACACGCGCCCTTCGCGATCAACCACGCGGTATACGCGGGATGCCACGCTTCCCCACAAATTGATGGTCAGGCCGTCTCCCGGGCCCACCACGTAACTCGGCCCTGCCGGCAGGTCCATGGGAAGTTCACCAGTGTCCTCTGGAGGGGCGTTTTCAAAAATATCCAGGCCGAAGCGTTGGAGCCGGGGAGAATGGGGTGAAACCTGCTCGTAAAGATCGTAGAGCGAAGGAATGTCTGAATACGGATTGGCGCGGTGAACGACCTGGGGCCGGGGAGATTCTTCCTGATAGCTTTGCCCTGTCTGCTGGTAGTACGGCGAATAACGCCAGGGGCGGGAGAGACTTCCCTCCCTGGGTCCCGCCGGCTGCATCATCCGTTCACTGGGTACCTGTTCGAATGGAGTGCGCCCGAAGTTACCTCCAGGCTGCATCGTGGATAGCGGCGGATAATTTGCACCCGCCGAGAGGGTGTTCATGCCCTGCATGCCACCAGAAAGGCCATCCATTCCACCCAGGCTGTCAAGACCGTCGAGGGTGTCCTGGCCTCGTGTGCCGGACTGACTCAGCGAACCCGGTTGCAGCGTACCTTCTCCAGTACCATACGGGTCCGGGAACGATTGCGGGCCGGTGGTCTGATTGACCTGGCGCATTTTCAAAAGCTGGTCGTCGGAATTGTTCAAGTCAGGTTGATTTTGTGGCTCGCCGGGCGTGGGACCCCACTGCTGGGGCAAAGAATCCTGCTGTTTCTGCCTGAGTGTTCGCATGCGCGGATTGGCGGCCGGGACCTGTTCGTTCGCAGGTAAGGTCTCACCTGCAGGGGGAGAGTAAACAGGCGAAGGCTGCTGAACAGGTATCTGCTCTAATCGCTTTTCCTCTGCCAGGAATTGAATCCGCTGCTGGATCGCCAGTTTGGATTTGGGGTTTACTTCCGGCGTCAGGTAACCGTAACGCTGCAACAGGCGGGTTGCTACCGCCCGGAACTTGAGGTCGTTGGCAAGGCGGTCGTAGATTCCATCCTTGCTCATCTGTTGTTCATCCACCAGCTGGCCATGGTCAGTGGCGTCGCGCGCAACCCAGTGCTGCAGCTCCACCAGCAACCCCGGTTGCTCTTCCAGCACCTTTTCGATCTCTGCCACGGAAGCAGCCACGTATTCCAGGTTCTGCCTGGCCAGAGTGGACACAGGTGCAGATTCGAAAACCTGCCTGGGTTGCCCGTACTGTGTGCGCTGCGTCGTCTGCTGCTGTTGCTGCGCGGTCAGGAACGGGCACAGCACCAGAACTGCAAACGCCAGCAATGCTGCAACACTTGTGAATCGTGGTTGCAAGCCGGGCGCCCATCGTCTGATTTTGAAGCGGAAACTCACTGATAGCCTCCTACCTGCCGTCGAGGTCCCCTGAGAACGCTGAGAATGCCTTCTTCAGAAGCCTCTACATCGAAGGAATGAATGTCGATGGAAGCCCAGTAGAAAATGCTGCTATTGCGCTCAGGCGCCAGAGCCAGGATCTTCATGTTGGGGAACTTTTCGAGCAACACATCACAGACAGGGGGGCGCGCCCGGGGGTTGTCCAGCGCGACAATCAGGAAATCCGGCTGCTGTTGTTCCACTGCACCCAGGATGTCGGCTTCATTCTGTACCTCGCCGACCACCTCGATATCCGGCTGGTCGGCAATGGTGGCCAGGACAAGCTCTCGAATCAGTCTTGGCCGGTTAGCGACAAGCACACGTACGTTTCGTGTCATGCGGCTCTCCATCATCCTATCAATTATCGGCAAGCGGACTCAGAAGGAAAGGTACAAAGGAGAGGTCACGATGAAGGACCAACCTGCTTAGACCTGTACTGGTACCGCGAGCTGCCAAAGTACCAATTCCGGTCTAAGGTGAGGCATGGGAATTCCCCTGAGGCCAGAAAATATTGTTTTGATTTCTATAGGAAAACCTGATTGACCTTGACTATTTCCACCACCGAGAGGCGGTCGTCAGCCCCAACTTTCTGAAGCATACGATGGACGTGGTTCTTGACGGTTTGTTCGGAAAGGTTCAGTTGGACAGCTATTTCTTTGTTGGTAAGGCCCTGTGCGAGCAAAGGCACCAGTTGTTGCTGTCGCCGGGTTAGTCCCAGCTGGGTCTTCACTCTCATATTGGGCAGGCTTGTGCAGGTGCCGGCAACGTAGCGGAACAGCGACCGGCATAGCCGCGGCGGACATACAGCCTCATCCCGCGAAATGGCCCGGATTGCTGCCACCACATCCAAAGCTGAGGCATCTTTCAGGACGTAGCCGGCTGCTCCGGCACTGACCGCTTTCAGAAACGTTTCCTCATCTTCTTCCATGCCGATCATCAAAGCTTTCAGCCCGTCTACAGCGCTCAAAGTATCCTGGACCACCTGGAACCCAAAAGCATCGGTTACGGAAGAATCAACCAGGAGCACGTCGCATCCTGAGTCATCGATTAACCCGATACTTTCAGGGGAATAGGCCGTGGCGTGAACAACCGAAAATTCGGCCCTTTTTCTAAGGATTCTTGCAAGCGCCTCAAGAAGGAGGCGATTTTGGGCGAGAAGATAGATGTTCACCTGGGCGCTCACATGTCCCCTATCCTGTTTAGTCCACTACCTAAGGTCGACTCAACAGCGGTTGTACAGGTCGCCCCGCTCTCAAATCACTTGCATCGCCATGTCGTGACTGCTTGTCGGACCCAAAGTCTGGGGCGATCAGTCCAACGTACTGATTTCCCCCTCCCAACCCAGGTCCCTAAACTGTGCCGGTCTTGCTCTTAATAGAATCCAATATAGTCATAGTCCAAAGGTCGTGTCAAGAAAAATTGCCAAGACGGTAAATACAAGATATTGCATACTGCCATCTGGTTGAAATCAAGTAATAGTAGCAAGTGTGTAGTTTACACCTGCAAGATAAGTTCAACCAGAACCAGAGGATCCAGGAAATTTACTATGTGAATAAGTGGCGCTTGTCTTTTCTTCCCCTCGAGCGAAAGACCGCGTCTAGCCACACCTTCTCTTGCAAATTGCCCCTTTGCGCGCGCCTGCGGCAGTCCCTTCCCCAAGGCATTTTAATCGGATGCAACCAACGTGGGCTTTAGTTGTATGGGCGCCACTTTCTTTTATGGAGTTACTACGTAGTAAACTAACAGCACCGTTTTGCCGTCACTCGGCGATTGATTCCAATCCTGATTGTGTTTGAAAAAGAGGAAGATTAATAGATCAGACGGACCGAAAACTGGATCTGGCGCGATGTCCCTGCGGTCTTGCTGACAATCCCAAAGCCGCTACCCCTCAGCACATTGGACGGGATGCCAAAGTTCACCAGGTTAAAAACATTGAAGAATTCCGCCCGGAACTGGAGAATTCCCAACTCGCCCGCGCCCCGTCTTCCAAAAGATGTGTCCTTGATCAAAGCGACATCGAGGTTGTGGTATTGGGGACCCCTGAACGTGTTACGGCCAAGGGTCCCAAAAACTCCCTGGTTCGGCCCCGTGCCTCCGGCAACATGGATCGGGGTACTGAAGAATGAGGCGTTATTCGCGCCGCGCCCGAAGAAGTCTTCGCGAACGGTGCGACTGGTTGAAAAGCCGGGTTGGGCAATCTGGTCGGGGCGGTCTGCTCCCGACGTCCCCGCGCCAGTCTGCTGAATGCCGGAGTAAACAGTGAAGGGCAGGCCTGTCATCAAGGTTGTAATATTCAGAAGCTGCCATCCGTCCGTAAAGTGTTTCCCCAAAGGTCTCAAGAAGTTCACGCGATTAACAGGCAGCGCCTGAATCAGACTCAGCGCAAAGATATGGGTCACGTCAAAATATGAAGGCCCTTTTTCGGCGCCGGGGTCCCACGGATTCTGCGCAAACGACTGCAGGACGACACCGGGCCCTCCGGAGATGGCTCCCAATGCCGAACTTGTATCGTCGAGTGACTTGGAAAAAGTATAACTGGCCTGGAACCCCAGTCCCCACCGCGTGGAATTTTTGCTCAGGCTGGTCTGCAATGAGTGATAGGTGGAATGGGAGCGAGTGGTCATCAGGGTTTCGGACCCGAAGCCTCCCGTAGCCTGACCTGAAGAGTTGAATTGCGTGAATGGCGCAAAGCCCGGCGAGGCGCCGCTGTAGCTGTTCGGGGAGAAAATGCTGGCGAGGTGCACGCCGGCGGTGGCCACATAATTGGCGCTGAATTTCAAATGCCCGAAATCATGGTCCAACCCGGCCGTATAGGTTTCTATATAACCATTGCGGAAATCCCTGGCGATGCCAAAAGTTGATAGCAGTTGGATCTGGTTTCCAGGCGTCAATGCCGCCAGGTCGTTCTGAAACCTTTGGATATCAATGGGCGTATTGGGTACAACATCAGCGGTGTTCCCCGTCGGGAATACGGGCTGCCCGTCCGGCGTGTAAACAGGCGGCAACTGCACATGCGTTACCGAATTGCTGAACGGCACCGGAACACCCGGGACAGCGGAAGCGTAAGGAGTAAACAGAAAAGGAATGTTTCCTGTCAGGAAGTTGTCCTGCCACAGGTTTGTAAGCAGCGTGGTGATGGCACCGCCAGCATGAAGAACCGTACGGTCGCCCAGACGATAATCGATGGAGAGGCGCGGCCCCCAGCCGCTCCAGTCACTGGTGTAGGGAGGCTGCGGGTTCACAACAAAAACCTGTTTGGCGCCGGAAGTCCAGAAAGGAACGCTCGCGCCGTCCTGCCCCACAATGAGAGGCGAGGAAGTCCGCTTATGGACCTCGGCAATTCGGCTGTTTGTCTCATATCGGAAACCATAATTAACGGCCAGCCGCGTTGTTGCTTTCCAGCTGTCCTGGAAATAGAGATTGTAGGTTTGCCGTCGCACGCCTGCCTCATCAAAGCGGTTACCTCCGGGTGTTATGTCTGAGAGAGCGCTGATGGTATAGAGGTAGGGGGTTGCGGTTAGAAAACCCGTCAGCGCGTCCGGCAAGGGGTCGCCCGGCTGCACGTCACGCTGCCCGCTCGCCGACGTAATTGTTACGGGCGAGTAAGCTGTGCCGCCCCCAAAAGTGTAAAGGCCGTTAGGATTGACACCCCAAATCGTGGCGTCCCTGTTGACTCGTATTTCCACGCCCCATTTAAACGTGTGCTTGCCGTGAATGTCCGCCATGTCGTGCTTAAACTGGAAGAGGTTTCCGAAGGAACCGGTGATAGAGCCATCGGCGGAATTAAAAGGCTCATAGAGGCCATCGCTGAAAGTCATCGCGGGCTGGGTGTGGTTGATGGAGGGAAAGAAGGGCGTGCTCCGGGTGTAACCAAACGACGTATCAGAAGTCAGATGAGGAGACCAGACGCGCGAATATTTCAAACCCGCATTTCGCTGGTGGTCGAAATACTTGATGGCAAAACTGGGATCGATTGCTGTTTGATCAGGATTCGTGGTCGGCCCGTTAATCTGGTTATAACTGAACCGCGCGTAAAGGGAGGACCGGCCAGAAATCTGATGATCAAGGCGGATTGAGAATTGGTCTGATCCCGTGAAAACCTTGGAGGACGTTGCGTACGTCCGGGCGCCGTAAGAGCCCTGCGGATCGTTCGGCATGGGGTAGCCATTCAGAACCGGGACAATCTCCTGGCTGACGGGAACCGTCAGAGTATCGCCGGCATACGCTGTTGTGTCGATACCATTGCGTTCCGCCATCGTGGGAACGGCAAAGACCTGCGTGGTGCCCAGCACCTGCCGGAACCCCTGATACTCACCGAAAAAGAAGGTCCCGTTGCGTCCGTTATAGACCCCGGGAATAACGACGGGGCCTCCCATCGTAAGACCAAACTCATTGCGGGTAAACGGAGGTATGCGCCTGGGCTCCAGAACGTTCTGCCGGTCAAAAAAATTCCGCGCATCAAACGCCGAATTGCGAACGAACTCAAAAACACTGCCGTGCAGGCGGTTGGTGCCGGACTTCGTGACAACATTGGTGTAGCTGGCAGCGCCGTGCCCGATTTCCGCAGGCATGACCCCGGAACTTGCCTGGACTTCCCGGATGGCGTCCACGTTGAAATTCGGAAAAGTCGCACCACCCATTTCCGGGTCTGTGGTGTCAATGCCGTCCATCGCAAAAACGGTGGCCGTGGCACGTTGCCCGTTCACAGCGAACTGCTGGGTAAAGTTGGCGCTTCCGTTGGTGTCGGTCATGGTGCCCGCCGCCAGCAGCAGCAGCTTGCTGAAGTCACGTTCATTAAGTGGCAGGCTGGAGACTTCCTTGCTGGAGAGGTTCTCGCCGCCGCTGGCGCGCGGAGATGAGCCTTCTGACACAGCCATGACCTGGAGTTGGTCCTGCCCGGCAGACATCCGCAACCCCGCCGTCAGACTCAACCCGTCTTTGATGACCACAAGACTCGATGTTCTCCAGGTCTCCCCGTCCTTGCTGGCGGAAAGCAGGTAGCCCCCGGCGACGATATGGTCGAGCGAGAACGCGCCAAGGGAAGAGGTCACGGAAGAATAATCAAGTTTTCCACTCGGGGAATGCAGCCTGACAACCGCTCCGGCGACAGGAGCCCCAGCGCTGTCCTTTAGAACGCCGTTCCAGGAAGTTATGGCATGCCCCTGCGCCGACAGCGCGGCCTGCAAGAACAACGCCGTACATAGGGTACGAATCAGGCAATTAACTGAACGGAACATGGACAATGTATTGTACCCGCGTTCAGCCGTTTCGCCAAAACTTGCTTTGAAAATTTTCGGGCCGGGGGTTTTTCGTAAACACCGGCGTAACCCGGGGGCTTATTGCGTGAGAGATGTCCCGGGAATTCCTGAGGCCTTATTATGAAAGGTTCCGTAGCAATTCTTCGAGGGAGAAAGTGCCTGAAGATTTGACTAAAACAGAGAACAGATTCCGCGGACTATTTTCGTAAGAGAGAGCATATTCCCCGCCCGCGAACAGCTTCTGGAGCAGGGGCGCAAGGTCCGGCTGGATGCCAGCGCGCGTTTCCGTATTGTTGGGGGCAAATAGCCGATCATTGATGGATATCTCAATCTCCTGACCATTGAAAAGAAATTTTGAATTCAGCCGCGGGTCCGATTCAAAACGGCGGCAGGCATTAAGGGCCGCGGCCGTAGCCTGCTTCAGGCGGTCCTGGTTGTTGCCTTCGAGTGGGGCTTTCCGATTGTAGCGAACGCCCGGCCGGTTACCGGAATTGTCCACGCTGTAATTCGCCTCGTGCCCGATCAGGACCACTCCAGGACCGGCATAAACGTGGCGGTAGTCGGCCACGTCCAGCAACAGTTCATCCCAGCCCTGCTCCTGAATCCAGGCATGAAACACCGGAATCAGGGGCTCAAGGTCAATTTCTTCATCGTTCTTGAGCAGAAGCTTCACGTTAACGTGCTGCAATTCCATAATTCGGGATACCTCTAGGTCAGCTCGTCACCAGAGCATCTGCCCGGTTGGAATAACTGTGTGATGCATCGATAAACAGCTGGGCCTCGTCGATCAGGTAACGCGCAGAGTCGGCTGTGTGAGGAACTTCAGCCTTCTCGTGGGCGGCAAAAAGATACTGGGCGAACTTCCCGCCGGCAAAAGGATCAAAGAATTTTTGGGTGTCATAGAATCGCGCTCGGAACTCTGTGACAATCCGGTTGGGATCGTCGTTAATGTTTGCGTCCTCAGTCTTGACCAGCGCCCTGGCAGCCCGGACCATTGACAGATAAGCAGTCTTCCCCGCCTGCTCGACTTCTCCGTTTTCAAATGCGATCTGCGCCTCAAAAAGCTGTCTCTCCGCTGCCGCCAGCTCGAATTCAATACTGGACACGACCTCGCCCGCGCACTCGCCCACCCCCATATCGCTCAGCGTGTATTCACGCGGATCGCCCCAATCCCTGAAGAACGAACGGTCTGCGAGATCCTCGGGCGGGTGGGTCAAGTCTTCCAGAAGTTTTTTCAGCTCAACCTTGCCAATCCGCTTAACGAACTCCTTAAACGATTCGCGATCCTGCCGCCCGGCAACGTAACGGTCGGTGAGCCGGGCGACAACTTCGGGAATTCTCTTCGAGGGCACGGCCACGACAGGCATTCCATACGACCCTCCGTTGTGTTCCCATTCGCCTCCCAGGACCACCTGGAAATGCGGGACTGCGAATCCACACATTTTTCGGCTGACGCCGTAAAACCCAAGGTCAGACACGTGATGCTGGCCGCAGCTGTTAAAGCAGCCGCTGATCTTGATGTGCAGACTCTCCACCGCCTTATCCCGTTGGAAACTCTTTTCCGCCAGGCGCTTTCGCAACTCTGCCGCCAGCCCCCGTGAAGACGAAATGCCCAGTTTGCACGTATCGGTTCCCGGGCAGGCAACGATGTCGACGATGCTCCCTGCGCCAGCATCGCCCAGGCCAACCGCCTCGAGGGCTTCATAAAGGTCAGGCAGATCGTTCTCGCTAACCCAGCGGATTACAAAGTTCTGCTCCACTGTAGTACGAATGCTTTCGCAGCTGAATTGGCGCGCAATATCCGCCAGCGCGCGCAACTGGAGTGACGTGGCGTCTCCGATGGGAAGTGTCACCGTAACCACGACGAAACCGTCCTGGCGCTGCGGCCGGATGTTTGTCTTGAGCCATTGCTGGAAGGCCTCGGAACCCGTCCGCTGCAGCTTCTCCGCGGATTTCAGCGGTTCTTCCCGGAACTGCTCGGCTTCTTTGATGTACTCCGTCCATCGTGGATCCGGCTCCAGCGACTTGCGCTCTTCCAGAACCAGCTCGCGGAATTTCTCAATACCCAGGTCCTGAATCAGGAACTTGATCCGGGCGCGATTGCGGTTCTTCTTCTCTCCGAGCCTTGCATAAACCCTGGCGATGGCCTGGGCCAGCGGCAGAAGCTCTTCCGGCGGGACGAACGGGTCGAACAATTTTGCCTGGTAAGGAACGGCGCCGAGCCCGCCTCCGACATACATGGCAAAGCCGCGCTTCACTTCCCCATTTTCCGTACGCTCGGCTGCAACCAGCCCAAGGTCATGCATATTGGCAATGGCGCAGGCATGCTGGGAACAACCGCTGAAGGCCGGCTTGAACTTCCTGCCAAAGTTCTGGACGTCCGGATGTCCCAGCAGGAACCTGGCCAGCGCCTTCGAATACGGGGTCACATCGAACACCTCATCCTGGCAAACGCCAGCATAAGGGCAGGTGGTCACATTCCGGACCGAGTTGCCGCAGGCTTCTCGGGTGGTGATGCCGACTGCCGCCAGACGGCGCATCAGGGATGGAGTATCGTCGATGTGGACGTAATGGAGCTGGATGTCCTGGCGCGTGGTGACGTGGGCAATTCCGTCGGAATATTCCTCAGCAAGGTCCGCCAGCGTTTCGAGCTGTGCAGCGTTAAGGCCCCCGCCGGGAATCTTGATGCGTTGCATCCCTGGCGCGTCCCACAGGGTGTTCGGCCCTTTGGTCAGTTCGCGGCGGACGTAGGCCATCTGCTGGGTCTTTTTCCCATCATGCCTCTCGCCGTTGTCGTATCGCTGCCCGTAAACGCCCCTGCGCAAACGCGTTTCTGCAAAGATGCGGTCATCGAGCTTCCCGATTTTCTTGAGGCTGATTTCAGCTTCAAAGATATCAATCTCGCGCGCCAGCGCCTCCGGCATCTTTCCGTCGAGATTTTCCTTCCATAGCGTGTTTGAAGCTTTCATAATGGCACCGCCCCACAACTAAAAAACCCACCGTCAACTCTTTTTGCGACGGTGGGTTTGTTTATTGCCTGAACTGAGAATCTGTTAGGGTCACCCACCACACGCTGGCACAGATGTGCAACAACACATCAAGTCGCCGCTGTGGAGCCCCTTGCCCATAAGTGGTTTCTATTGTACCGAAGCTAACACGGAGTGTCAACGGACCAGCCAGTTGAGAATTGTAGCGCAAGCACGCGCTTACGTGGCACAATTCGGCGTGTGCGCGCGTCCTTTGGCGAATTCTCCAAGGAGCGTGGTCACATCAGTTTCAGGTCGCGCATCGCTTTGCTTTCTTTCGTCCGCCGAGAATCCGGGGAACTGGGATTTCAATAACCTTAGGAGAGCGTGATGACGACTCAACAATCAGGCTCAAGTCCCAGGGGTATCCAAAAGCCGAGCTGCGTTGCGTCCATGGTGGTCATTGTATTTTCTATTGCTCTTTTCCTTTCCGGCATTCAATTGATTGCGCAATCCAGGCCGGAGACTCAACCTCAGCCAATCACGGGAGAACTGACGCTATCCGCCAATCCGCACTACTTCAAGGACGCCAGAGGCAAGGCCATCATCTTGAACGGATCTCAGACCTGGAACACGCTGCAGGACTGGGGCACTGGGGCATCGCCTCAGGTTCTGGATTTCAACGCCTTCGTCAAATTCCTTACCGCACACGGCCACAATTTCACTTTGCTGTGGGCCGTGGAAATGCCGAAATTCTGCGGCTTGCCCAGCACGGCGAGCTCACCTCCCGATTTTACAGTCAGCCCGTTTCCTTGGCTTAGGACGGGTCCCGGCAAGGCAACAGACGGTGGATTGAAATTTGATCTCACCAGGTTCAACCCAAATTATTTCCGCCGCCTGCGAACTCGGATGAAGGCGCTGAGCAATGCCGGGATCTACGCCGGCGTTTATTTGTTTACGGGTGAATTCATCAACGTTTACCGTTGCCAGACCGATGGATACCCTTTCACCGGAGCCAACAATATCAACGGTGTTGACGACGGTTATGTGAGCGGACGCAAAGGGACTGGCTCGATCACCATGACCGCGCCCAACGCAATCACGGCATTCCAGGATGCTTACGTAGACAAGGTTATCGATACCTTGAACGACTTGCCCAACGTGCTGTGGATCGTCTCTGAGGAAGCTCCCAGTGATTCCTTATGGTGGAACCAGCACTTGATTTCGCATATCCGGGCCTATGAGTCCGGAAAGCCCCATCAGCATCCCATTGGCCTCGCGGCGCTGATCGACGGCCTGGATGCAGTGCTTTACAACTCCCAGGCGGACTGGGTTGCACCGGCCGCCAGGGTTTCTCCGACTGAGTCCTGCGGGACTGGCAAACCCCGCTGCAAAGTAAATATTAATGACAGCGACCATTCCTACTGGGAAATCTGGAACGATACACCACAGCAGGGTCGCAACTATGCCTGGGAAAACTTTATGACGGGCAACCAGGTATTGTTCATGGACCCCTACCTGGTCTACTATCCACGCCAGAATCGGAACCTGTGCGGCTCGCCGACAAAAGGGATCTGCACGGCGCCCGACAGACGCTACGGCAACTTCCGGGACAATCTCGGGTACATTTTGAAGTATTCCCGCAAATTGAACCTTCTTAATGCCACTCCACAGGGCGCCCTTTCGTCGACGGGCTATTGTCTAGCCCAAACGCCATCTGCTGGCGCTGAGTACCTGGTGTACGCTCCATCTGGCGGCACGTTCACGGTGAACCTCACAGCGATGCCAGCCTCGCGGACATTGAAGTCAGAATGGTTCAACCCGGCCACGGGAGAAGTGACGGCGGGCAAAACCATCCCTGCCGGACCATCCGCCCAGGCTTTCACTCCTCCGTTCAGCGGAGATGCTGTGCTCTATCTGGTGGACGCATCCGGCCACGCGACAGCAGGCGCCCACCACTAGGGTCGTTTACGCAAATTGGTGAAACAAATAAGACGCCTGCCGTCATGCTGAGCGAAGCGAAGCATCCCCGTATTTTGCTAAAAAGGAATGCAGAGACCCTTCGCTGCGCTCAGGGTGACGTGCCATCGGGTGATAGGCCCCTTTCTGTGACATGACACTAATTCCTAATTGCGTCAAATTGCCAATGCCCTATGGACCAACCCCCCAAGCAAACGCAGCGCGCCGCGTTGTAAATCGCCCTTCAAGGCATCAACAAATCCGTGTACCATCATAAAAAATCTTCGGGTTCACGTTCAGGAGGTAAGGATGAAGGTCAAAAGGTTTTTCCTTTTTGCTATTGTATGCCTGCTGGTTTCTGCAACAAGCGGTTTCGCGGCCGGCGACTGGCGGCCGCTGTTCAACGGCAAGGACATGGCGGGATGGGAGCACATCGGCCCCGGCAGTTTCACCGTCGAAAACGGAATGCTCGTCTCCCATGGCGGCATGGGCCTGCTGTGGTACACCAAAGAAAGATTTGGCAACTGCGTGCTGCGCGTTGTCTACAAGGCCGACCCCAAGGCCAACTCGGGAGTGTTCATCCAGATTCCGCTGCCGCCCAAGGACCCATGGGATGCGGTGAACAGCGGCTATGAAATTCAGATCCTCGAGGAGTCGGACTACCCTTCCTTCAATGAATACCATCGCACCGGCGCGATGTATTCCATCTCCAAAGCGGGCTCCTACCCGGCCTCCGCCGATGGCTGGAACGCCATGGAAATTACTATGGAAGGTTTCCAGGTGGTGATCCGGATCAACGGAGTAACCGTCAGCGCGTGGGACCCTTCAGACCCCGTCCCGCCGCGAAAATACTGGTATGAACCCCAGCGCGGTCCCAGACCTGAAAAGGGTTACATCGGCGTCCAGAACCACAACGAGGAATCACGCGTTTATTTCAAAGAGGTCAGCGTAAAGCCGCTGGATTAATCGAGAGGAAGGTTGCCGCCTCACGTTTCGCGTCGGCCTCTCCGCCTAGTATCTGAGGGCGACCACCTCGTAGTCGCTGACAGGCGGGACCTCTGCCGTTACGACTCCATTGGTTTGCTTGAACGAGAGGCTGCGGCCCGCACGAAGCGCACGAACGGCGGAAATCCTTTTTCCTTCCGGCAATCTGATCGATACATTGAGCGGTCCTGTCGGATAGAACCGCCGGATGAAGGATCGCATGGTATTGGGATTTGTGTAGTTGAGAATATGAAGCGCGTAACCCGGCTCCGTCTGCCATGCAAAGAGTTCCAGCAGCCCTGCCCCATCAACCGTCGCGGGACGTGGCTGGTTCTTCATCAGCCAGTTGACGGAGCTAATGATTAAATGGTTTAGGTCAGGGTTACCTGATTTCCAGGCCGTGCGGGCAATGTCACCGGGGAAATAGACGACATTCCCTGAACTCACCGTACCCTGGCGGAAAACAGCCGTGGGTTCCTCCGTTTTCGGAATTCGCGGATAGACCATCTCCGGCGGATACGCGGGATAGTGCGGAATGAGACTGAGGAAAGTCGATTCCGGCTTCAGGTGGCTGACCGGGACCCGGAATTCCGTGCCGGGAAGAATTTCCGTATCCTTGAAGACATCCACGATGGGATGAGGGCGGTCCAAATGCATGTAACTGTTTCGGACAGGCCCCACCAGATCACCTGCCGCATGAACCCCGAAAAGATCTGTTAACGCGAAGTCTTCACGCCGCACCCCCCATTCGTTGTAAAGCGAGGTTTCAAATGTGGCCAGCAGAGAGCCGCCCGAGGCCACGTACTGCCGGATAGCCTGGCATTCGCTGTCACGAAGATAGGCCGCGTTGGGA
>DATLWV010000037.1:0-3430 GCA_035576145.1 Terriglobia bacterium | reverse complement strand
ACCATTCAATTTAGCCTTGCACATCGACACCACGGGGAATATGATGCTTGCTGTAGAAGTGAAAGGGTAGCTTATGTCAGACAAGCGTATCGACCTGCCGCAGGGAACGCTCGACCTGTTGATCCTCAAGACGCTGGCGCTGGAACCGCAGCACGGCTGGGCCATTTCTGAGCGCATTCAGCAGGTTTCAAAGGACGTCCTGAGCGTCAAGCAAGGGTCGCTTTATCCGTCGCTGCATCGCCTGGAGCGGCGTGGCTGGATCAAGGCCAGATGGGCCATGACGAAAAACAGCCGGCACGCGAAATACTACGAGTTAACGAAAGCCGGAAGAAAGCAGCTTGAAGCTGAGGAAAGTGCCTGGCGGAAACTCACGGCTGCCGTCGGACAGGTGCTGGAAACGGTGTAAGGGGGCGTTTACCGTGCTCCGTGCCATCTGATGCGGGGCCGCGCCATTGGTGATTGAAAACAATTATGAATTATGAGTGATGAATTATAGAGACAGATAGATACGCATTTAGGCTCGGCCACGCACCGCTTGCTTTCATCCTTCATAATTCAAAATTCACAATTTCTCATTTCATGTTGGGCGGACACCATGCTGCGTGACCTTTTCTATCGTTTGCAGGTTCTATTGCGCCGCAATTCCTTGGAGACAGAGTTGGACAGGGAACTGCGCGCGCACGTCGAACAGCAGACGGAGAAATACGTCCAGGCGGGGATGTCTCCGGATGAAGCGACAAGGCGTGCGAGGCTCGAATTCGGCGGCATCGAGCAGGTCACGGAAGATGTTCGCGACAGTTGGGGCGTGCGCTTTCTCAATGAACTCGGTCAGGACCTCCGCTACGGCCTGCGTCAGCTTCGCCGCAACCCGGGCGTTACTGCAGTTGCGGTTCTGACTCTCGCCCTCGGCATCGGCGCGAACACGGCCGTGTTTTCAGTGGTTGATGGTGTACTGCTTCGTCCATTGCCATTCCCGAAACCTCAAGAGCTCGTCTCTTTACATTGGCGAGTCCACTCAGTTGACCAGGGCGTACTCTCTTACCTGAATTTCCTTGATTGTCGGAAGGATAGTCACAGCTTTGCAAGCATGGAAGCTTTTACCTGGGCGAGTTACAAGTTCACCGGTCTGGGGCAGCCAGAACTATTGTTTGGGGAGAGAATTTCGGCTGGGTTCTTTGCGATGCTGGGAATCAAACCTGTCCTTGGTCGGCTGTTTCAGCCTGGCGATGACCGCGTTGGCGCTAACGCGGTTGCCCTCATCAGCGAACGCCTTTGGAAACGTAAATTCGGTTCGTCGCCGGCATCTATCGGGCGCTCGATAGTCCTCAACAGCGAGATGTACACGATTGTCGGAGTGGTCCCCACAGACCTGCCAATTTTCCCTCCTTTCAAGATGGACGTATTTACCCCTGCTGGGCAGTGGGGCGATTCGACTTTTCTGAATCGCAAGGTCGCCATGGGAACAGCGGTTATAGGAAGGCTCAAACCCCGCATATCATTGAGTGAAGCGCAAGCTGATATGGATGCAGTTGCTCACGACCTTGCTGAAGCTTACCCTTCCGCAAACAAAGGTGCCGATATCCGACTGGTACCTCTTAAGACAGAAATCGTCGGTGATGTTAAGGGGACCCTCCTTCGCCTGTTGGGTGCGGTTGGTTTTGTCTTTTTGATTGCTTGCGTGAACGTGGCAGGCCTTCTACTGGCGCGTTTCATTGACCGCAGACGCGAATTTGCGATCCGTACGGCGGTGGGTGGCAGCTGGGCACGCATTACTCGTCAAGTACTGACAGAAAGCGTCCTGCTTGCGACGATAGGCGGTGTCATGGGTCTGGCGATCGCGAAATGGGGTATGAGCGCGATACTGGCCTCGGTGCCCTCATACTTGCCCCGAACCAACAATGTTCATATGAACCTCCAGGTACTGGTTTTCGCCCTTCTTGTTTCGTTCTTAGTAGGAATCGGGGTGGGCCTGGCGTCCCTGCTGGGACTTGCGGGACGTGATCTTATTGCAAGACTAAAGAAGGCGTGCAATGGCTCAAGCACTTTCGGCAATCGAGCTTGGAAGGTTTTCATTGGGGCCGAAATGGGCCTGTCGATTATCTTGCTGGTTGGTGCAGGACTAATGATTAGAAGCATCGCAAAGCTTGAAAAAGTAAACCCCGGCTTTAATCCGAGCCATGTCCTTACATTTGGGGTGAGTTTTTCGAACAACAATGTGAAAAGCCCAGCGGCCTTCCGATCAGCCGCAAAAGCAGCCACAACCAGGTTTGGGTCCCTGCCGGGCGTCAAAGCTGCGTCACCACTCGCTGGCGCATTACCCATGCACGGGGACGCTGAGATGTCGTTCTGGATTGGAGGACAACCCGAAGCTCAATCGGAAGCCGAAATGAATGTGGCGATGTGGCATGCCGTTGGCCCTGGCTATCTCAAGGTAATGGGTATCCCGCTTATACGGGGACGTTTTATTTCCGAACAGGACACCGAGAATTCACCACGTGTCGTCGTTATCGACAACGCCTTTGCGCGGAAGTACTTCCGAAATGAGGACCCGATTGGGAAAACGATTAATACAGTCCAAATGAAAGATCGAGCCCAAGTAATAGGGGTGGTAGGGCATGTGGAACAATGGGGACTAGGCGACAGGCATCATCGGGATCGTCAAGCCCAATTCTATTTTCCATTGATTCAACTCCCGAATGAGATTCTGTCGCTATTTCAGGGTGTCGGTATGGTTGTGCGCACCTCGGGAGCCCCAGGATTGTACATTCCTACAATTCGCGCGGCATCTGCGCGGTTCGACCCGGGTCAGGTCGTCCATGACTTTGCCCCGATGTACCAGATTGTTGCCAACTCCATGGCTACGCAGAGATTTACGATGATCCTGCTGGGAGTGTTTGCCGTGTTTGCTCTGGGACTTTCGGGTGTTGGAATTTACGGATTGATTGCACACTCCGTCTCCCAACGAACGCACGAGATCGGCATACGCATGGCGCCTGGGGCGGAGAGAGGTGATGTGCTGAGGATGTTAATCGGGCAAGGACTCAGGCTGGCGTTGATCGGAGTTGCCATCGGCATTGTTGGCGCGCTGGCACTGACGCGATTCTTGTCGAGCATGCTGTACGGGGTAACACCGACCGACCCGCTGACGTTCATAGCCGTCTCACTCATTCTGATCGCCGTGGCGCTGGTAGCCTGCTACATCCCGGCCCGCCGCGCGGCAAAAGTCGACCCCATGGTGGCGCTGCGATATGAATAGCGCTGGCCCGTGCGGCCTGAGGGTCTTGATTTTCGTAGCGGAGGGCTCAGCCCTCCCGTTTTTGATCCACGATCGCAGAACGGGAGCCCGAAGGGCTCCCCTACAGAATTTCACGAATCACGCTCCTCACCAACTCCGCATCCGGGAATTGGCGGCCGCCGACGTTGTCGGGGT
>DATLWV010000036.1:0-8247 GCA_035576145.1 Terriglobia bacterium | reverse complement strand
GCCTGAGCTACGGTCAACTCTGTGGGGAAACTGGCATACGGCATATACTCCGGGTGCGCGCTGACGGGGTCGGTGAGGACATCCCCCAGGGAAAGAACGCTCGAGGGAAGGCCGTCGTATTCGTTCCAGGCGGTGATGCCTCCCCAGACCCGAGTTCCCTTGTTACCGATAAACGCCACCTCCAGCACCGTTTCCTTGGGCAACAGGTATTGAACCGTGAAACTGTAATTCTGCACGTAGCCCGGGCGGTTGGCGTCTCTGGCAGTGGTCGCGACCGCGTCGCCGTAGTTCAGTTGGGTCGGGTCTGTGTCCGGCAACGTACCCGTAAAACTGGGGTATGGCGTCTGCAGGTAAATTGCGGGGTCGTCGATGAATCCCGTCGGGCTCGTACCCGCCGGGACACTAGCGGTACCATTGAAGCCGTTCAAAAATCCATCATACCCCCAGTTGTTGGCAATGGGCGGTGTGTTGGTCATGGCATAGCCGGCACGAATCACGATCTTGTCGCTGAGTTGGTATGCCAGGCCCAGCCGCGGGCCCATCATTTTCCAATAAGTGTCGTTGAACTGGGAGCCAAACACCAGCGCGCCGAGGCGGTTGTCAGCACCGGGGTTGGGCGCGGTCAAGTCAACCTCGGACATGCGGCCGGTGCGTTCGAAGAACGGCGGAATAATTCCCCACCTCAGGCCGTAATTTACGGTCAGCTTTGGGGTCACTTTCCAGTCGTCTGAAACATAGAACTCGTGGTAAGGCTGACGGAACGCTGAGGTTATACCATGGATATTGTGGCTGGCACTCCTTGCCCCGCCGAGCAGGAAGCTGGCAAATGCGTGCCCGGTGTCAGAAAGGTAGCCAGGAAGGTCGGTGGCTTGCGCGGTGAAAGCAAACCTGCCCGCGTCGTCCAGTGCTTTGTCGTTATAGAAGTAACGGGTGTACTCGTACCCGAATTTGACGCTATGCTTCCCTTTGATCCAGGTGAGATCGTCCATGAACACCGTGCTCCCGTTGGTGCTATTGTCCACGAAACCAACGCCCATCCGCGCGAGCGATCCTCCTTGGTAGGCAGGGCCGGAAAAGGAGATGTAGGGGAACATGGTGCCGGGCAGGTTTTGTAGGCCGATCTGCGATGCCAAGTCCACATTCACCGTTTCTGGAACCGCGCCATTTGTGTTCCGGAACCTGTTATAGCCCAGCGCGGCACGGTTCAGCAGAGCTGGGGTAATGGTTGAGGTCCATGAGAGTCTTCCCATGTGTCCCGGCGTTTTTTGTTCCTGCCAACTGCTGGTTGGGAGACCTGGGATAGGCAGATACCTGGACGCGCCATTGTTGTTCCGGTCCCGGTAGCTGCGGTTGTAGTAGCCGGAAATATGGTTTTTATCATTGATCACGTGGTCGACCTTGATACCGAAGGTATGCAGGTCGAAGAAGGGCGAGGACGTGCCGACCCTGTCGATGTTATTGATCATTTTATTGTACGTCGGGTCGGTGATGCCAACAGAGTTGACAATGTTCGCGGCCACCGGGTCCCACAGCGAAGGGTCGATATAGTTGTTCGGGAAGGGATCGCGGTAAATCTGGCCGTTGACCATCCTCGTGCTTCGTGGATCGTAAAGCTGTCCAAAGATGACGGGGTTGCCGATTGCGTCCACACAAGGGTCGGTGCCAGAGGTCCCACAGGTCATGACTTGCGTGCCCGATAGGGGGTTGCCCGTCCAGTTCGGATCCAGGAGGTCTGAAAAATCTCCTTGCTTGTATGCCAACGCGGGCAAGGTTGCGAAACCACTCAAGCGCAGATCGTTTAGTGAGGTGTGTTCAAAATTCGTAAAGAAGAAGGTCTTGTTGCGGCCATTGTAGATCTTGGGAATGACTATGGGCCCTCCCAGGGAGTAGCCGTAATTGTTTTCGCGATGTTTGTTTCTTTTTGCGATGCCTGGCCAGGCGGCTGTCTTGGCCTGGAGAGACAGGGCATTCAGCGCTTCGTTCTGGTTGTAATAGAAAGCAGACCCGTGCAGAGTGTTGGTTCCGGATCTGATGCTGAAATTTGCCACGGCAGTCTGTCCGCCGTTGTATTCGGCGCTCATCGCGCCTTCCTGCAGTTTGAACTCGCCGATCGCCTCCGCGGAGGGACTGAATTCGTTGTTGTTGCCTCCGGAAAGATCGTTCCGGCCAACGGGAATGCCCTCGATCAGGATCTCGTGAGAGTACTCCTGCCCGCCGTTAATCGACCCCTGGAAGGTACCGCCGGTTGTGCCGGGCAAACTGTCAAAGATGAAGTTCTGAATCTGCCGCTGGCCGTCGTCAAGCAGGATGGGCCAGGCCTTGTACTCCTGGGCCGTAATGTAACGGCCTATCTCGGCCGAGCCAGTTTCGAGCAGTTCGGGCGTGTCGCTGACCGTCACCTGCTGGGTGACCTGGCCCAGGCGAAGCGAAATGTTCACCGTAAGAACCTGTGCGACGCGCAGAATGATGTTCGCTGCTTCAGCGGTTTCGAACCCCGGGGCGGAGGCCCGAATCGAGTACGTCCCGGAGGGCAGGTATGGCAAGGTGTAAGCGCCCGCTGACGTGCTGGTGGTCTTCCATTCCACGCCGGTGGCAGTGTTGGTCGCAACGATCGCGGCGCCAGGCACAACCGCACCTCCTGGATCCAGGATGGTGCCGTTAATTGTGCCTACAGGGCCCTGCGCCCATACGGTGACCGGCAATACTGCGAAGGAGAGCAAACACAGGAAGCAGATCGCTCTCGGTAGGGAACGCATAGATTTCCTCCTTCACGCGTAGAATACCCACTCGTGGTCCCTTTCCAACTCGTTTCGCTCAGATTCGACCGACCCTACGCAAAGAGAAAACACACGCTGTGTGCGAGCATGGCCCTCCCAGGGCCTGACTTACTTTCCGTCCAACCTCTCGCTACAGTGTGGCATATGACTACCAGAAATTTGTTGCGATTACTTTCGATGCATTCTGTATACATTCGAATAAGCCCTTTGTCAAGTAGAATGTCATCCGGAGTCATCCAAGCTGTAATTTGAGCCGTTGATGATTGTGAGACGCCAACTAACTCCTGGTGACGTTCGGACGAAATAGTGCGGCATCAGTGGGTTCGAACCCTGAAGAATGGCACAATCTGCGATCTTCCTGCTGGAATTTCCTTTCAAAAAGCATTACGCTAACCCGTTCCGCTGGGAGAAATTGTTCTATGCCACTACTAGAGGGAAAGGTTGCCGTTGTGACCGGCGGTGGTGGTTCGGGAATCGGTCACGGTATTTCCCTGGTGCTCGCGAAACATGGGGCTCACGTGGCCATCCTGGAACTCGACCTCGATGCTGCAGAAGAAGTCAGCCATCAGATTGAGACGAGTGGCGGGCACGCAACAGCGATTCGCGCGGACATCAGCCGTTCAGATAATGTTCGTCGGGCCATTGACATGGTCATCGAGGAACGCAAACGCCTGGATATCCTGGTGAATAACGCCGGCATCGGCTTGATCCGCCCCGTCGCAGAGGCCAGCGAGGAGGAATTCGACCGGCTGGCGGCCATCGACCTGCGCGGGATGTGGCTGTGCTGTAAGTATGCCATCCCGCACATGCGGCGGCAGAAACAAGGGTCGATTGTCAACATTGCCTCGGTGCACACACGTGCGACTCTGCCCCAGTTTGGGCTTTACGCAGCCATCAAGGCGGGAGTGGCTGGGTTAAGCCGTGGGATTGCCGTACAGTACGGGCCGGACGGCATACGGGCCAATACCGTTTCACCCGGTTTGGTTGACGGCAAGCAGACTCGCGACATTGTGGCCCAGCTCTCCAACGACGTGGAGGGCTATTTCAACGATTTTGTCCGGTGCGAGCAGACTTTGCCGACACTGATTCAACCTGAAGACATTGGAAACCTGGTGGCTTTCCTCGCGAGCGACGACGCCAGGATGATCACTGGTGTGGAAATTCCCGTTGATGCCGGAATGTGGGTTCAGCTGAGCAGCCGGCGTTGAGGCATCGTGCGAATCACAGGCATCGAAAAGACCAGGGTCAAGGTCCCCGCCAAAGCCGACACTTTAAACAGCCCCGAAGTTGAGGACCCGATGCACATGCTGGTCCTCGACGGTAAGCCCTCCTGGCAGATTCAGTTTGACCAGATCTGGAAATACATCTATCGCGTACACACGGACGAAGGGCTGGAGGGATTAGGCGAAAGCTACCGCGGTGTGAATCCGCAGACCGTCGATGGAATCATCGCAAGCCTGATTGGCAGTGATCCTATGCGGATGAACCTGCGCAGCCTGCCGATTGCGTGGTCGCGTGAATACGATGGATTTGAGGCTGCTATTTTCGATCTGGCCGGAAAGAAGCTTGGAGTGCCTGCGTATCAGTTGCTCGGCGGCGCGTTCCGTGAGTGGGTCGCTGTTGATTACTGGACTGGCCGGCGGACCACAGCGGATGCCATCAGGAAAGCTAAAGAGGGCAAAGCAGCCGGCTACGAGGGGATCAAGTTCAAATGCAATCTGGAAGATGACGTTGTGGCGTGGGCGGAAGGCATCCGCGAAGCCTGTGGTCCGGCTTTCAGCATAGTGCTTGATCCCAACTGCCGTTTTGACCGGCCGGCCGAAGTGATGCGGTTTACCCGCGGGCTGGAACAGGCCGGCAACATCAGGTGCCTGGAAGACCCTGTGCCGCGGTGGAATCTGGCCTGGTACCGCTTGTTGCGTGAGAAAACCTCGATCCCAATTGCGTTGCACGTGGCGCTACCTTATATGGAACTCGGGCAGATGGTCCAGGACGTGATCAGGGCCATTCAAGTTGAGGCGGTTGATTATTTCAATTTCAACTGCGGGATTGCCAACTTCGTCCGAATGTCTGACGTCGCCGACGCCGCCGGCATTCCCTGCTGGCACGGCAGCGAAGTTGACCTGGGCATTCTGGAGGCAAGTTACCTGCACGCGTGCGCTGCTGCCAGGAACTGCACTTTGCGCAGCGATGTTTTCGGCCAGCTCGTGCGAGAGGATGACCTGATTGCCGAGCCGATTGAAATCACGGGTGGGCGTGCCCGCGTCCCGCAAGAGCCGGGACTGGGTGTCAATCTGGATTTCGCTGCGCTGGAGAAATACCGTCTGCCGGATTGAGTGCGGCCGGGACCAGAGGGAAAGGAAGGCCTTTTCCCTTTTGCCGTGCCGGCTGCCAACAGACGGATTTGTCAGGCCAGTGCCGTGCTAATCTAATTCCATGCTTCTCTACGACCTTACTTCACCGCAGGTTTCGGAGCTTGACCGTAGTACGATTGTTGTCATCCCCTTTGGTTCGGTTGAACAACACAGCCTCCATCTGCCGCTCGGGACGGACTCTATTATCGGCGAGGCGATTGCACGCCGCCTGGAACAGGCTCTACCTGACCAGGTCCTCTTGCTTCCCACTACGTGGCTTGGCTGCTCGCGTCACCACATGGATTTTGCGCGTTCTCTGACCGCTGAAATAGAAACCTTCATTGACGTCGGCGAACAGCTTGTCACCAGCATGGCCGAGCACGGGTTCAGGAATTTCATCCTGCTCAACAGCCACGGTGGCAACACCAACAAAGTTTCTCTCATGGCTGAGAAGCTCCGCTACAAGCTCGGCCCCACTGTGAAGGTGGTAGCCGTCACCTACTGGCAGCTGATTGGAGAGGAGATTCAGGCCATCCGCGAGACACCCATCGGCGGTATGGGCCACTCGGGCGAGCTCGAAACGTCCGTCATGCTGGTGGTGAGGCCGGAGCTTGTGCGGAAAGATCTTATCGACCCCGACGGGCCAGAGAACCCTTCAAAGTTTGAAGGCAGGGACTTGTTTGCGTCCGGGAAGGTGGCTGTTGCCAAGCCTTTTAAGGAAATGACGCGCCACGGCGGAATCGGAGACCCGCGGAAGGCTTCCGGAGAAAAGGGCGAAAAGATTCTCTCGGTTATTGTGGAGAAGCTGGTAGAAGTTGTGAAAGAGATTCAAACTGGAAAACTGTAAGAAGCGATTGAGTTTTCCTTCAAGTCGCACAAACCGTTGCCTGCCTATCGCGTACCCGGGAACAATCGACCCCTCGTCTGGGAACAGACCCACTTAGTAAATAGGTCTTGCGATGCTCACAAGCTAAGCTTGCGGACTGTCGGGGCCTTGTTGACGAAGTTCTGAATTTTTTCCACGATTCCGTCTGCGTCCAGGCCGTACTTGGCATGGAGCAAGTTCGGCGCGCCGTGGGGGATGATGCGGTCAGGAACTGCGATGCGGACCACGCTGGCGGGTATCCGCCGATCCTGCAGCAAGGCCGAAACCGCAAAGCCGAATCCACCGCACTCTGTGCCTTCTTCCACCGTCACCAGGAATTGCTTCTCTGATGCCAGGCAGCAGATTAGGTCCTGATCCAGCGGCTTCATGAAGCGGGCGTTGATAACGGTGGCACGGATTCCAGAAGCTTCCAACCGCTCGGCCGATTCCAACGCCGGATAGACCATGCTGCCCAGAGCAAGGATGGCGATGTCGCCACCTTCCCGGAGTATTTCACCCTTTCCGATCTCCAGCCGTTTGAATTCCGGATCGAGTGGCACGCCGAACCCGTTGCCGCGGGGATAGCGCACAGCTGCGGGGCCATTGACGCTGAGCGATGTGGCCAGCATGTGGCGAAGCTCGTTTTCGTCTTTTGGCGCCATTACCACCATCCCGGGAAGCGCAGAAAGGTAAGCCAGGTCATAGAGACCGTTGTGCGTGGGACCGTCCGCACCCACGATTCCTGACCTGTCGAGCGCAAAGGCCACAGGCAAGCGCATCAGGCAGGCGTCGTGGATCACCTGGTCGTAGGCCCGCTGGAGGAAGGTGGAATAGATCGCCACCATGGGGTGCAAGCCTTCGCAGGCCATGCCGCAGGCAAAAGTTACAGCGTGCTGTTCGGCGATGCCGACGTCGAAGAAGCGGTCAGGAAAACGCTTGGCAAATTCCACCAGCCCTGTTCCCTCGGCCATTGCGGCGGTGATGGCCACGATGTTCTTATCCTTCTCCGCCAGTTCGCACATCGATTTGCCAAACACAGAGGTGTAGCTGGGGGCCTTTGCCGGGGCCTTGCGAAAAGCCCCCGTGGCGACGTCGAACTGTGTCACTCCATGGAACTTGACCGGCAGCTTTTCAGCATGCGGATAGCCTTTGCCCTTCTGGGTCACAACGTGCAACAAGGTTGGCTTGGGGCTGTCTTTAACCCGCGAGAGAGCAGTGAGAAGCTCCTCCATATTGTGGCCGCTGATCGGTCCCACGTAGTCAAAACCGAGTTCCTCAAAAACCAGGCCTGGAATCAAAGCCGTCTTGGCCGATTCCACCAGGTCCTTGGAGAGCTTCAGCAGTCGCGGTCCCAGACGGGGGACTGACAGGATCATCTTCTCGACTTCCTGAGTAATCCTATGGTAAGCCTGGCCGTGCACCACGCGGTTCAGGTAACCGGCAATCGCTCCCACGTTCGGCGAGATCGACATTTCGTTGTCGTTCAAGACCACCAGGACTTTTTTCTGCAGAGTCCCCAGGTTGTTGATGCCTTCGAGTTCCAGTCCGGACGTCAGCCCCGCATCGCCCACCACAGCGACAACGTGAAAACTCTCTCCCTTCAGGTCGCGCGCCACGGCCATTCCGAGCGCCCCGGAGATGGCGGTGCCGGCGTGTGCCACGTTAAATGTGTCGTAAGGACTTTCGTCCCGCACCGGGAAACCGGAAATGCCCCCATACTGGCGGATGGTGGCCAGTCGGTCGCGCCGGCCTGTGAGGACCTTGTGGCCGTAGGCCTGGTGTCCCACGTCCCAGACGATTTTGTCTTTAGGCGTGTCAAACAAGTAATGGAGCGCCAGCGTCAGTTCGACGGTTCCAAGGCTTGAAGCCAGGTGGCCGCCGACTTTGGACACGACGGAGATAAGATAATCGCGGAGCTCTTCCGCAACCCGTGGCAGTTCTTCGCGAGGTACCTTCTTCAGATCCGCGGGTGAATCGATTCGTGAGAGATAGCGGTATTCCATCAGGCAGTCCTCTCGATTAGAAAATAGGCCAAATCCTGCAGCTTGCTTGCCGACTTGCCGTAAGGTTCCAGGGTTTCGCAGGCTTCTTCGACCAGTTGCCTGGCCTTGCGGCGTGATTCTTCGATACCGTAAAGTGCTGGATAGGTTGCCTTGCGCTGTTCATCGTCTTTGCCGGCCGTCTTGCCGAGCGTGGCACTTGAGCCCAGCACGTCGAGCAAATCATCAGCAATCTGAAAGGCCAGCCCGAT
>DATLWV010000035.1:0-12041 GCA_035576145.1 Terriglobia bacterium | reverse complement strand
CAGCGTCAAGGTCTGGCTGGCGCTGGAGGCTCGCGCAAAGGCTGTCGACTGGCATCGCGCGCAGGAAGGTCTGCGCGCCACGGCCCACTCCCGCCTGCAATCGCTGGCAAAATTGAATTCCTGGATGCCCCGTCCTGCTGGCATTGAGCAGGTTGAGAAACGGCGGCACCTGCTGGAGAAGCTGGTTCGCCGCCTTCCCAGGCCTCAAAGCGAATTGCTGGAGCTCGCGATTGTGAAAGGCTTTACAGAAACTGAAATAGCCCGGCAGGTTGAGCAGCCTCCGGGCCGGATTGAGCACGAGCTGCGCGCCGGACTGCGCTTTTTGCGGCACCGCCTGCGCGCTGTGATGGGAACATGGAGTGCCAATATCTAGACGACGTTTATGAACTGTTCCTGCTGGGCTTGCTGAAGCCGAAGGAGACGGCAGAGCTAAAGGAGCACCTTGAGCGTGGCTGCCCCTATTGCCTGGACCATCTCCGCGAGGCCGCCCAGTCCGTCTATTTCCTGCTCTCCGGATCGAAAAGCCGCAAGCCTCCGCAGCAGGTAAAATCCGAGATTCTGCGCGGCCTGCAACGGACATGAAAGACTTCCATGATCTTCTGATGAACACGGGCGTAACCGTAAAGCGTGGACAGGTAGCCGAAGTCAGGTGGTTGACGGACGAATAATGCAAGACTCTGGGCACAAAGCGGGCCTGCGGCGTGACCTGGGATTCCTCCACGCCACCTCGCTTGCCATCACCGACATGGTGGGCATCGGCCCGTTCATCACCATCCCGCTTTTTCTGGCAACGATGGGCGGCCCGCAGGCGATGCTGGGTTGGCTGGTTGGCGCCGCTCTGGCGTTTTGCGACGGCCTGGTGTGGGCGGAACTTGGCGCCGCAATGCCCAAAGCCGGGGGTAGCTACCACTACCTTCGGGAGGCTTTCGGGCCGAGGGGAGCAGGCCGCTGGCTTTCCTTCCTGGTGGTCTGGCAAATCATGTTCTCGGCTCCGCTCTCGGTGGCTAGCGGCAGCATCGGATTCGCCAACTATTTTCATTACCTTGTTCCCAGTATGACGCCGTGGGAAGTTCGCGTGTTTGCGTCCACCATTCCCCTGTTTCTCATCCTCCTGCTCTACCGGCGGATCCGCGCGGTCGGCAACCTTTCCGTCATAATGCTGAGCGGCGTGATGATCGGCTGCTTCTGGATCATCATCTCCGGGCTGCCGCACCTGAGCGGTTCACGCATTTTTGATTTTCCACCCGGTGCCTTCCATCTGAACATGATTTTCTGGGCCGGCCTCGGTCATGCCACGCTTTACGCGCTCTACGACTACTTCGGCTACTACAACGTTTGCTACCTGGCGGAGGAGATTCGCGAGCCGGGACGCATTATTCCACTGGCCATTCTGTTTTCCATCAGTGCTGTGGCCGTCGTCTATATCCTGATGAACACGTCAATTCTCAGCGTGATTCCCTGGCGCGAGGCGCAGCACAGCAACTTTATCGCTTCTGAATATATCCAGGAGCTCCATGGCCGGTTTGCCGGCCAATTGATGACCCTGCTGATGCTCTGGATCGCCTTCTCCTCCGCTTTCTCGCTGCTGCTGGGCTATTCGCGCATTCCTTACGCCGCCGCGGCCGATGGCAATTTCTTCAAGGTATTTGCCCGGCTGCATCACAAACACGATTTTCCCCATGTATCGCTCGTAACGCTGGGCGTGATCGCCGCGGGATTCAGCCTGCTGCGCTTGCCGGAAGTGATTGTCAGCCTGGTGGCCACCCGCGTGCTTCTGCAGTATCTGCCGCAGGCCGTCGGCTTCTTTGTCCTGCGCTTCAAACGGCCCGACATGGAACGGCCTTTCAAAATGTGGTTCTATCCACTCCCGGGCATCATTTCGCTATTTGGATGGCTTTACATCCTGTCGACTTCAGCGCGGGGAGCACTGCTGTTTGCGCTGGCGGTGTTCGCGCTCGGCTCGGTCGCGTATTTCTATCGCGCGCGGCGGAAGGGCGAGTGGCCGTTTCTCAAGGCCGGGAAGACCGAAGTCGAGTAGTGCCAATTCGCGATTTGCGCTCACGAGTAGGTCTGGACTTCTTCCGGCGCGTCCGGCTTCGTCCAGAGGATGATGGCTTGAGGAAGCGACCAGACCATGAAAAAAAGCAGCATGGTTAGGGCCACGAGCAGCCGGTGCGCAGTGGCATCATTCAGGTAGCCCAAGAACATTGAAGCGACAAAAAGAACGCAGGAGTAAACGATGACGAAACGGAAGGCCTGGTAATGTGCCTCGTTACGGATCGCAAGCTGACATTCATCGAGATCGTCCCGATCGCGCGGCTCCGGTGTCTGGCCGACTCGCGTCATCCCGCCAAACCCGCTTAGGGGCAGCGGAAGCTTCGCCAAATAAGAGAACAAAATAGGGACAACGCCGACGAACGGTGCGATAACGAGTAGGAGAAAGAAGCGACCTAATGACCCTGATTCGTGGACCCAGGACGGTCTAATCAGGATCGCAGCAGCGAATGCCACAACGATTGTGTACGTTGCCGTGACAAGCAGGCGACGTTTCTTCTGGGAAGCAATCGAGATGTCCCCCATCGTAGGCTGGTTTAACATGGCGTACCTCCTATCTTAATTTCGAGTTGCCGGCAGGAGGCGAATTGCGATTTCCGTAGACCTGTTCGCTCAGCGGTTGAAACGGCTTGCGGGAAAAGATGGCTTCGATCGGAAGGCCGAAGTATTCGCTGATGCGAAAGGCCAGTTCCAGGCTGGGCTTAAAATCGCCGCGCTCGATGTAGCCGATGGTCTGATAGCTGACCTGAAGAGCGTTTGCGAGAGCGTTGCGGCTTAGGCCACGCTCGGTGCGCAGGACGGCAATTCGGTTGTAGAGGGCTTGACCGTTTCTCGCGTCTGAGCCAGATGGTAATTCCATGTACATATTGTTGTACTAGTACAACAATATTGTCAAGTAACTTTTCTGTGGGCTCAGGAGATCTCACCATTCCCCTTGCCCCAAAATCCAGACCAAGAGGCTTTTTATGAGTCTGTCCTGCGCCGGACTGGCTGGACTCGGCTGGTTGATGGTTACGACTCACTGCGCCGGGCCACTAGAAACATCCCCTCGTTGTGGACAATCTCGATGTCGTCGCCCTGGATCTGCGGTGAAAAGCCTGCCTTATCGCCTTGCGCGGATTTTTCAATAAGCCTGCGGGCTTCCACGTAACGCTTGTCATCGGGCGGGTGGCCCGCGCGCAGCATCCACTGGTTAAACGAGCGCCGATGGCGCCTGAAAGACTGGGAGACAATCTCGAGCCCGAAGTTATCAAACATCTTTAAGAAGGTGGTCAACCTCAGCGACCGCGTATGGGAGGGGTCGCGGACCACTTCAATGCGGTTGTGTAGTTCGAATTTCTCGTCGCTTTCGGGTCCCAGCGTGTCATCTACAAAGATGCGCCCGTCCGGCTTCGTCACTCGCAGCATCTCCTGCAGAACAAGATCGGGTTTGGGTATGTGATGGAAGGCGTACTGACAGCTCACCAGGTCGAAGGCGGCGTCGGCATAAGGGATCGCTTCCCCTTCCGCGCAAATAAAGGCCGCATTCGGGACCTGCTTTTCCGCCTGGAACTGGCGCGAATACCGCAGCATCTCGGGCGTTAGGTCCATTCCAAACGCATAGCGAAGCTCGGGCGCCATGGCCATAACCAGTCCGCCCGGCCCGCAGGCCACATCCAGGAACAACATTTCGGGCTGTGGTTTGAGGAAACGGACCTTGTCTGCTATCACCTCGGGTGAGTCGCGCACGGCAAACTTTGAGAAAGCTTCCGCCGTGTTCGTAAATTGTTTTTGGACCGTTGCCTGATGTTTCTTTGACATAATCTTTCTTCGTCCCCGGATGCTCCCTCTTCCATTTCTGAATGTAATAGAATGCTCTTTCTTTGGGAAGTACTATCGGATTGTTCCGTAACCAGTCACCACAGGAAGCAAATTGTTCCCCACTGCTGGGAGGGCGGGATGGCGACGTTTGAATTTGGGGGCTTCTTTTTTACGCCCGGGAATGCAATTCTAAGAAGAGATTACTCTTCAGGGGGAGGCTCAAAATGTCACTTGGAAGCGGGGAACTAAAATCGGCGCTGCAGGGAATTGTAGGGTTTGGCGTGACGCCCTTTCGCGAAGACTTGAGCGTTGACATGGAGGCGCTGCGCCAGAATGCTACATTCCTGGCCGATCATTGCGAGGTGGTGGTGCCGCTGGCAGGAAATGGAGAAATTTATGCGCTCTCGCCTGAGGAGCACAAGGCAATCGGGCGGGCCGTAGTTGAGGAGGTCCATGGCCGCAGGCCGGTGCTGGTCGGCGTGGGATTCACCATGCCGATTGCCCGCGACCTGGCGCAAGCCGCGGAAGCCTACGGCGCCGACGGAGTTCTCGTGCTCCCTCCCTACTTTACGCACGCCAACGACGACGGCCTGTTCGAATACTACAGCTCCATCGCGCAGGCAACGAAGCTTGGCGTGATTCTATTTCAGACCCACGCCACCAATTTCAGACCTTCGCTGCTTCGCCGCCTGGCGAAGGTTCCCAACATTATCGGGATGAAAGACGAGCACGGCGATATGGACCAGTTCGTCCGCCAATGGGGAGCAGTGGGCGACAGGATGGCACTGCTTTGCGGCGTGGGGGAGATCCTCGCTCCCAGCTATTTCGCTCTGGGAGTCAAAGCGTTTACCAGCGGCATCGTCAACTTCATGCCGGGAACCTGCCGGAAGATTCTGGCGCACCTTAAGGCAGGAGAACTGGAGGCCGCTGCGCGCGTCATTGAGCAGGAGACGATGGCGGTATATGACCTTCGCGTCAAACGACCCGGCTACCGTACCTTGGTCATCAAGGAAGCCATGAACCTGTGCGGGCTGAACGCCGGGCGTGTCCGGCCGCCCCTGGCGGCGCTTCCCGAAGAAGACCGCCAGGAGTTGCGCTCCATACTCACGGGCCTCGGACTGCTGAAGGGCGAAGCCGCGCACAAATGAATGGCGCCTTCTGGCCCCAGTTCTTTCAGCCGCCGACAACGCCTTTGTCTGCTGCTTATAAGGACGGCGTCTTCCCCTGTGCTAAGAGCCTAATACGCTCCAAGTATCTTTGAGCGGAGCCCAATCTGAATGGGTGTAGACGAAATCCTTGAGCCTCGCTGCGTGTTGGTCCCCGCCGGTTACTTCCAGATGGGCTGCGCCACCGGCCGGGACGACGAGCAGCCGGTCCATCGGGTCTGGACTGATGCGTTTGAAATGGCGATCTTCCAGGTGCGGAACCGCGACTGGGTGGCGTTCATGGATGCCACGGGCCATCCTTCACCTCCCGAATGGCGGAATCCGGACTTTAGCCATCCTGACAAGCCGGTGGTAGCGGTAAACTGGGTGGAGGTGGACCAATACTGCCGCTGGCTGAGCCGCGTGAGCGGCCGGGAGTATCGCTTGCCGACGGAAGCCGAGTGGGAGAAAGCCGCGCGAGGCGGAAGTGATGGCGCATTGTATCCGTGGGGTGACGACCCACCGGACACCCATGGCGAATATGTTCGCCGCTGGACAGGGAAGGTCCCAGGCCCGCTGCCCGTAGGCGAGGGAACGCCTAACCCTTTTGGCCTTTATGACATCGGCGAAAACGTCCACGAATGGTGTGCCGACTGGTATTCAAAGGAATACTATGCGTGCTCGCCTGAACGCAATCCTGCAGGTCCAGTGTCAGGTGAGCGTCGGACTTCGCGTGGCGGCGCCTGGCGGCATCACATTAAGGCGAGCCGTTGCGCTGCCCGATCCAGCATTCCGCCTGACTTCCGGTACACGGACTACGGCTTTCGAGTTGTCCGCAACATCTCGTAAGCCCGGCTCGGGAAAGGAGATCTCCCATGCCTGAGTTACGCCATAACGTCCTCACGCGCGAATGGGTCATCATTGCCACTGAGCGGGCCAAGCGCCCGCACGAATTTGCGAGGAAAAACGACGGCAAAAGGGTGAACCCTCCATATGTCGAATCATGCCCTTTCTGCCCCGGCAACGAAGAGATGACTCCTCCATCGACCCTGGTGATTCCCGACAACGGTTCCTGGAAAGTCCGTGTGACGCCCAACAAGTTTGCGGCCCTATCTTACGACGGTGAGCGTCATCGGTCGTTTGAAGGGATTCGACGGACCGTGACTGGAGTGGGCGTCCATGAGGTAATCATCGAATCCCCGGACCACAGCAAATCGATCGCGCTGCTGGAAGATTCCCAGGTTGAAACGCTCATCGACGCTTACCTGGACCGTTTCAATTTTGCCTCCCAGGATCCAAGGGTGGAACAGGTAACCATCTTCAAGAACCATGGCCTGGCAGCAGGAACTTCACTTGAACATCCGCATTCCCAGATGATCGGATCCCCCGTGATCACCTCTCAGATTCGCGACCGGATGATCAACGCGCTGCGCCACTTTGATGAATTTGGGGAGTGCATTTTTTGCCGCGTGCTTGAAGTCGAGTTGCGGGAAAATGCGCGCGTTGTGATGGAAACCGGGCACTTTGTGACGTTCGTTCAGTTTGCCGCTCTCACTCCCTTTTCGATGTTGATCATGCCACGCCGCCACATGTCCTGCTTTTCGGAAATCAGCGACGCGGAGGCAGCGGACCTGGCTAGGATCCTGCGGCGCACGCTGGCCAAGCTCTATTACGGGCTCATGGACCCGGATTTCAACTACGCCATCCGGACTGCCCCCAGGGAAGCCTGCGGCGTGAAGTATTTTCACTGGTACCTCAGCATCATTCCACGGCTGACCAAGGTGGCGGGATTCGAGCTTGGCTCCGGCATGTTTATTAACACCTCGCTGCCGGAAGAAAACGCTTCGTTCCTGCGTGAAGTATCTGCCGGGTCGTCCGGGGCTTGAAAGCTGGTTATAGAAACTATCAGCTCAAAGGCGTATAAAGGCGAACGACACGCAACGATGGCAGAAAAGGTGAAGGGCCCGGCAATTTGCCGATGGGCTGTTAACGAAAAGGGAGGGTGATGAAAAGAAGAGAGTTCATGGGTTATCTGGCGGGAGGGTTGGCCGCTGCGACACTTGACGCGAAGCAACGCCCGGCTCCAGCCCGTTCACGCCCAATTTCCCATTCGGCTTACCTGTTAAGCCAGCGCATCGGGGTTTCATCCTGGAGCTTCCACAACAATTTCCCGGAGACCCGCGACAACGACTACAGCGGACCCGAAGAGACGTTCGCCCTGCTCGATTTCCCGCATATGGTTGCGGACCGCTACAGGGTCCATCATCTCGAGTTTGTTGCTCCACATTTTGCTTCCACCGAACGCGCCTACCTGGACGAACTGCGAAGCCAGTTGGTCCGAGCGCGTTCTTACCTGGTGAATCTTCCCATTGACATCGAGGAGATGTGGACAGAGGGTGGCTTGTCTGATCCGAACGAGTCTGTGCGCGGAACTGCGGTCGAGGCCGCGAAGAAATGGATTGATATTGCCGTGCATCTTCGTGCGCGGTCGGTCCGGTGCGATCCGGGGAAGATGGACGCGCAGAATCCGGCGCCCACCATCGATTCATACAGGAAGCTTGTCACATACGCCAGCCGAAAAGGCCTCCGTGTGATTGTGGAGAACCACGGCGGAGTTGGCTCTGACCACCCTGAAGATCTGGTTAAAGTCTTCAAAGGCGTGAACAGCAGCTTTCTTGGCGCGCTTCCGGACTTTGGGAACTTTCCCGATGCGGAGACCCGCGCTCGTGGGCTTTCGCTGCTTTTTCCTTATGCCCCAACTGTTTGCCACGCAAAAGGCCTGGAATTTGATGCCCAGGGAAACGAGACAAAATACAATTTCCCGCGCTGCGTTGAGATTGCGAAACGCCTGCGGTTCCGCGGCGTCTACTCAGTGGAATTCGAAGGGCCGGGGGATCCTTACCTTGGTGTTCAGAACGTCATCAATGAACTGTTGAAATCGGCATAGCCCCTCTTCTTTACTCGTAGCGAAGAGCTTCGACGGGATCAAGGTGCGACGCGCGGATGGCGGGCACAATCCCGCTCAAAACCCCCACCAATGTCAAAATCCCAGCGGAAAGCACCAGCGTGGCGAGCGATATGTGGAGATTAATATCGCCCTGCCCGGAAGTGTCTTTGAAGAGGGGTCCAAGGAGGGGTATCGTTCCGATGGCCGCCGATAGCAGGTAGGAAAGGACCATTCCAAGCAAGCCGCCCATTATGGTGATGGAGAGGGCTTCAGAAATAAACTGGGCCTGAATATGTCGCCGGCGCGCCCCTAGTGCCCGCCGCAGGCCGATCTCCCGCGTGCGTTCATCCACTGTAACCAGCATGATGTTCATCACGCCGACTCCGCCGATTCCCAATGTGAGAGCGCCGATAAAGGTGAGCAGCACTTCCAGACCGATCGTGAGGCCGTCAATGATCGGCCGAAGTTCTTCAGTCCCAAACATCATGAAGGCTTTCTTGTCGGTTGGGGAGAATTGCTGCCTCTCGGCGATGATCGCCAGCACTTGCTCCCTGGCTTTGGCCTCGAACTGCGGGGCTACAGGTTCAATAAGCATTACGTTCGCGTAACGCGTGTCCCACATGTCGCTCGCTGTTGCGTAGGGAATCCAGGCCGACTCATCGTCGCTGGTAAAATAGTTTGAAAGCTGGATCTTCCGGTTCATGGTCCCGATCACCATAAAGCGGACATTGCCGATCCTGACTGTTTGTCCAACTGCCGGCTGATTGGCAAAAAGCTTCTGGCGCAACTGGGCCCCCAGAAACACCACCCGGCGCCTTTCCGCCACGTCTTCCGGGTTGATCCACCGCCCGCTACTCGGAACTTCGCTCCGCATCTCTCCGTATTCCGGGCAAACCCCTCGAATAGCCGTATTGGCAAATCGACTGCCATATGAGATCGGCAGCCAACGCACCGTTTCACGGCAGGCATGCTTAACTAGTGTTGCCCGCCCCCGAACGAGCTCGATGTCTTCCTTTTCAAGACGGACTTGCTTGCCTGCGCGCTGGCCGCCCACTTGCTGGCTGGTCTGCGCCGGCCAGCAGATCACTACGCTTTTCCCAAAAGCTTCGAACCCTCTGAGCAGAACTCCGCGGAATCCTTTACCGTACGCGATCAGGATCGTCACCGCGACTATTCCCCACACGATTCCCAGCATGGTCAAACCGCTGCGCAGCGGTTGGCGGCGCAGGGAATCCCAAGCCTGGCCAAAGACCTCTCGGATCATGATCTCGCTCCGCTTCGTTGCTTCTCACATTGTTGCATTGCGGCTCGTCCGCCTTCCCGTCCCATGTTATCCTCCCGCTTCATACCGCAGTGACTCGATGGGGTCCACCGATGCCGCACGGTTTGCGGGGTAGAGCGCTGCAAGCAAAGCTACCGTCCCCAGCAGTGCGGTTGACAACACGCCGGACTGCCAGGTGGGCAGTAGCCCCGCAAAAAACTGAGGCTGTGGCAGCAGGTTCACCAGCCAGCAAATCCCATATGCCACACCCATTCCAAGGCCGCCACTTAAGAAAACGACGATCATTGTCTCGACGAAGAATTGCCGCAGGATGGTGCTGGATGGAGCTCCCACAGCCTTGCGGACCCCGATTTCGCGGGTGCGTTCACGCACGGCGACCAGCATGATGTTCATGACGCCAATCCCGCCCAGCAGCAGGCTCACCAGTCCCACCGCTCCCAGAAAGTACTTCATCCCGTCCGTCATCGTCCGGAACGCCCGGGCATTTTCCACGGTGTCCCAGATGGGAGCGGCTTCTTCGTCGCGCGGGTCAAAGCGGTGGATCAAAGCGAGGGAGCGTCGGACCTGGCTCTGGCAGGCTTCGTCGTCGGCAAACGAGCGTGGGGTCACAAGCAGATTGTCAATGGTATGCGGCTGAGCCGGAGGGATATCCGGGAAATCCTGCTCCATGGTGCTGAAGGGGACATAGACCTTGGATACGTCCATGCCATCGTAGCTGTTGTTCTGTTCCTTATGCTCCATAACACCGATTACGGTGTAGGGAATATCGTTCAGGAAGACTGTGCTTCCCACGGCCTCTCTCGATGCGAAAAGTTGTTTTGCCACATCGCTTCCCAGGAAGGCCACACGATGCGCGTTGTTCTGGTCGTTCCAATTGTAAAAGCGACCCTGCCCTACGGAGAGGCTGCGGATATAGGCAAAAGTTGGAAGCGAAGCCGTCACTTCAGGAGTAGAGCTGTTGTACTGGCTGCGAACGTTGACACTGGACCGGCGGAGTTCAGGCAAAACGTACTGGCAGGAGGGCGCCTGCGCTTTGACGACCTTGTAATCCGTATTCTGCCAATGAATGTCACGTCCCGCCCGCATGCCGCCGGCCTGCATGCTGGTGCGACCGGCAAAGACAATCATGATGTCTCTGCCGAAGGTTTCCATCTGTCTTTCCTGTCCCACGCGCAGCCCTTCACCCGCGGCCACCATCAGAATGATGGAGATGATTCCCCAGGCGATGCCGAACATGGTGAGGAACGTTCGGAGCTTGTGCGCCCACAGAGTTTCAATTGTGTCCAGAAACAGATCGCGAAAGGCCATAAGGATCCCCCGTGCATAACGATCAGGAGATCGAAAAGGCTGGCAGCGGCTATCGGCTATTGCAGAATGACCTGTTCACCCGGCTTCAGGCCGCTAGTGACTTCCGCATTGATCCCGTTCGAAATCCCAATCCGGATAGGAACTTCTTTCCAGCCCAATTTCGCTTCCTGTGCAGGTACGTGCGCAAAGGTCTTGTGATCTTTGTCATACACTACCGCAGTCTCAGGGATGAGAAGGACGTTGTGCTTTTCCTGCATGATCAATTCGGCGTTGGCGCTCATGTTGGCTTTGAGCTCGCCGGTGGGATTCTGTATGGAGACGCGCACCTCAAATGTAGTGACATTGTCTTTTTCCACACCCATGGGCGAAATCTTGGTCACCTTGCCGTCGAATATTTTCTTGGGAAACGATTCGACACGAATCCTGGCCGTTTGCCCGAGATAGACCTTTCCAATATCCGCCTGATCAACCCTCCCGAGTACGTAAACCGTGCTCATGTTTCCGACGGTAAAAAGCAGGGTGGCTTGAGAGCCCAGAACCAGAATTGAACTGACGGCATCGCCCACCTCAACATCACGGGAGAGAACGATGCCATTAATCGGGCTGACGATAGTCGAATTCTGCAAGTCTTCCTGGGCCTGGTCGAGCGATGCCTGGGCCTGTGACACCTGGGCCCGGGACCGTGCGATGTCGGCCTTGCTGACGGCAACGTTACGCCTGGCAGACATCTGTTTGTTGAGGCCTATCTCATATGCTTTCTTGGTCTCGTCAAGCGATGAATCGGGAATCAGCCCTTCGGCCGCAAGCTTGCGGTTACGATCGAGCGTCGCCTTGAGGAATGGGATATCGGGACCCTGGGCGTCGATGATGTTTCTCTCATAGATGGCCTGCGCCGATTGTACCGTAGCCTGCGCGGCCTCAAGATTAGCTTCTGCCTCTTTGACTCGGGCTCGCAGTTGTTCCTTGTCCAGTTCAAGCATCACCTGGCCTTCTGTGATCTGGTCGCCGTAGTCCACGAAGATTTTCTTTACCAGGCCGCTCGCTTTTGATTTGATTTCAACCTTGGCCAGGGGTTCCACCTTGCCGGTAGCCACGACAGATTGGGCGATGTCTCCCTGTTTGATCGTCGCCAGCTTCGAGGGATCGATGCTGGTATCCGGATGCAGCACGTTAGCCACTGCAAAGACGGAGACACCCAGCCCGATCACTGCTACCGTGATAAGGATCCACCGCCTGCGCCTGGAACTGCGATGATTGTTCGCCATTGGAGCCTTCCAATTTCCAGTTTTACCAAAATCTCTTCAATCACTATTACGCTGTGTCCTGCCGGGATGTTCCAAGGAGTTGCCGGCAAACCTGAGACGTTCAGGAATATAGGGGTTAAAAAGCTCACGGTACAATACGAAATCTGTGGCGCGAGGACTCTGAGTAACAGTGGTTAGTCTGGCATTGGCGTGTCGAACCAGAATGTACTATATTTCACTTCGCCCAAGCGAAGAAGGAG
>DATLWV010000034.1:0-20056 GCA_035576145.1 Terriglobia bacterium | reverse complement strand
GGCCGTTCCCTCCCGAAACACCCGGAAAGAATGGCCAAAAACGCATCCACAATTCAAATCGAAAACGGCTTGTTCGGAGATCAAACTCATATTTCCATGCAACTTAGGCAAAATTCAAAATTCAATGACCGGACAGCAGTGTTCATCCACACATCATGATTGCCCCAGGTGAAGAATAGAAAGGAAAATCTGACAATGGGCCAGGGATCCTGTTCGATTTGGGATAAGTTCGTTCTATTTCCATGCGTGCTCCTTCTGTTCTGCCTGCCAGGCGACGCGGCCGTGATGAAGGCGGGCGTGGCCCGAGTGGACATCACGCCGCCTGTGGGAGTCCAGATGTGGGGCTACTTTAATCGCTTGAAAGGTGCTGAGGGCACGATTGACCCTTTGTACGCGCGTGTTCTGGTGCTGGAGGCCGGTGACCAACGCCTGGCGTATGTCGATCTCGATTTGGGACGGACGTTTGGTGCGGCATCAACTGAACGTCTGCGCCGGGCAGCGCAACAATCGAGCGGCATTAACTGCATGATTGTGCAGGCCACTCACACCCACGCCGGGCCGGTGGTGATGGATGTTTACCCGGCTGAAACGCCGGCCTGGGAGATTGCGGCGCTTGAAAAGATCGGCCAGGCCATCCGGGATGCGCATGAGCACGCCGTGCCGGTCCGTCTCGGGACCGGGTACGGAAATGCTTACATCGGCTACAACCGCCGCCGTCTTAATCCCGACGGTACGGTGACGATGCTGTGGAACAACTCGGCTCGGGTTGCCACATGGCCGGTGGACCCGACCGTTTCAGTCCTGCGCATCGACCGGATGGACGGGCAGCCGCTGGCCATCCTGGTAACCTATGCCTGCCATCCTGTCACGTTCGGTTCGGACAATATGCGATTTTCAGCCGACTTTCCGGGCGTGATGTGCAAAGTGGTTGAAAAGGCTTTTGGCGATAAGCCTTTGGCTTTCTTTCTGCAGGGGGCTCCGGGCGACATCAACGTGTACGATGCCGGAACGCCGGTGACCGAGGACGTGATCGGAAGGCGCGACTGGGCAGGGGATACGCTTGGTAATGCCGCTGCGGACGTTGCGAAGAAAATCCAGACCACTGCGGACCCCGACGCCGGCATCGATTTCGCGGAAGATCCGCTGCCAATCCACCTGCGATGGGACGAGGGAAAATTCCGGGAAGAGGTGCTGCGTGAAATCAGCCCGGAGGCTTTCAAGATCTACGCGCCGCCTATCGAGGCAACCATGCACCTGCCGGTAACCACCATCCTGATTAACCGGAAAATTGCCGTGATGGGCGTACCCGGCGAGCCGTTTGTGGAATTCCAGATGAGCTGGCGCCAGCGATGCAGGTTGCACGATTGCTTTTTCCTTGGGTACGCGAACGGGTACACGGGGTATTTCCCGACCATTCAGGCGGCAACTGAAGGAGGTTACGGCGCTACCAGCGCGACCACCTGGGTGGAGGTTGGAGCCGGCGAACGCATGGTGGACCATGCCGTCGTTACTCTATATAAGATGCTGGGACTGCTGGAAGACGCGCCCAAAGAGGACTGGAAATGAATCTGTATCCCGTGGTTTTTCCTGGCGCATGACGGGTTCGAAGGAGGAAGTGATGGAAGAACGAAAAGACGAAAAGTCTGCCCTGGAGGGCGGCAAGCCTGTTCGAAGCGAACCACTGCCACTGGAGTTTCCCGGGGCGCAACACTACGACCAGGAGGAAGTGGATGCTGTCGTCCGCGTGCTGAAAAGCCGTTCGCCCTACCGCTATTACGGACTGGATCCCCAGCACGAAGTGGAGAACTTTGAAAAGGAGTTTGCCACTTTTCTGGGCGTGCCGCATGCTGTCGCCGTCAGCAGTGGCACAGGGGCACTGCACGTCGCGTTGTCAGCGCTGGGGGTGGGGCCGGGGCAGGAGGTCATTATCCCCGCCTACATGTGGGTTGCCGTGATTGCCGCCGTGGTAAACCACGGTGCGATTCCAGTTCTGGCGGATATTGACGAAACATTCGGGCTCAACCCAGCCGCGGTGGAAAAGCAGATTACCCCGCGCACGACGGGGATTATTGCCGTACATATGAGCGGAGCTCCGATCGATGTTCTGGAGGTCCGCAAGGTGGCCCGAGCCCACAATCTCTTCCTGTTGGAGGACTGCGCCCAATGCTGCGGAGGCCGTGTGGGTGGCCAGTCGGCGGGAACGTTTGGCGACATGGGGATCTATAGCTTCCAACTTAACAAGAACATGACCAGTGGGGAAGGCGGCTGCGTTGTTACCCGCGATGAACGCCTTTATCGGCGGGCCGTGGCGGCACAGGATGTGGGCTATCCGCGCGAGGCTAAGGGTCGCTTGCTTCAGGATGATCCCTCAGCGCAGTTGTGGGGACGCGGCTACCGGATGGATGAGATGCGAGCGGCCGTTCTGCGTGTCCAGCTGCGCAAGCTTCCGCGCATCATCGAGTCGATGCACAGGAGCAAGTACCGAGTCCGGCAGGCGCTGGAACGGTTTCCCCAGGTCCAGCTGAGAAGGGTTGTGGATCCGGCGGGTGACACCGGCTGCTTCCTGATTACAACCTATCCGGACGCTCAAACTGCGCAGGATGTGTGCCGGGCGCTGCGGGCGGAAGGCATAGTGACGTACCCGCAGGGGATGTCCAATCTCGTAATGACGGACTGGGGGCTCCACCTCTACAGCAACAATGCCACCCTGCTGCAGCGTGCCAGCGTCGATGGTCGTGGATTCCCGTGGAATCTGGCTGAGAATGCGGAGTCGCACCCGAGCTACGAGCGTGGGACCTGTCCCGTTGCCGACAACCTCTTTGAGCGGAGTATCATCATCTCTATTCCATCCTGCCTGACGAATCAGGACGAGGGCGAGATTATCGCTGCTTTTGAGAAGGTTTTGAGCCATATCCAGGTTGCTTCTGCTCAGGGCTCTGCGCGGTAAGGAGAGACTCTTTCGGCAGGTGGTGCTGGTTGGTCTGGAATCCAGGAAGCAAGGTCCCGATGCAGGGGATATCGGGCCGCGGCAATTCCGCATCGAGGGCTTGGCCTTCGTGTTATACTGCATTTTTGTTAGGGATCTGTTCCCGTAATTGAAGCGCCCGAGTCAGTTTGCCTGGTGTTTGGTGGGAGGGAACAAACCTTACACATTCAATCGGTTACGTGGCTTGCCTCAAGCGGGGGTAATTCAGCGGTAGAATGCCAGCTTCCCAAGCTGGACGTCACGGGTTCGATCCCCGTCCCCCGCTCCATCCTTTCAATGACTTCGAGAAACTAGACCCGGGCCTACTTCAGAATGCCCCATTGAAAGTTTTCCTCGCAGGACAAACTCTGAGAATCGTCAGTGGGCCCCGTGCTTGAACCCGTGAAAGACTGCAACAACGGGTACATCAAGGCGGCTCCGTGGCCGATCAGATGGAAATTATCGCTCGGTGATTCGGGCGCCCCACTTTTTTAACAATTGGACTACTTTTGCGCTCCAGGGTGGAAAATCAAAGAAACCTTTCGTGCGCGCTGGGGCAGATCTTCCAGTGGGAGAAAGTGAAGATAAACGCAAGAAATTCTTCCCTAAAGAACGAAGGTTATGATAGGTTTTCAGGTTGGATTCAACAAACAATGTTAACAAGAGGTCATTGAAAAGATGAGGCGATCAAGTGTGTTGGTTTGGGGATTTGCGCTTCTGTCAGCGGTCGGAATGTTCTGGGGCCTAAAAAGTTTCGCCGCCCCACAGAACGCAGGCAAATGGACGCCGCTGTTTAACGGCAAGAATCTGGATGGATGGCAGCCCTACGGGGAAGAGACGTGGAAAGCTGATCATGGAACAATTTTTGGCGAAAGCACGAGCGGGAAGTATGGCTACCTGGTGACCAAGAAAACCTACAAGGATTTTGATGTTCGTCTGAAATTCAACTGCACAATGGAGGGCAATAGCGGGCTGTTCTTCCACTCGCAGATTACAGGCGAAAACCCGAAATGGGGTCCGGACATCGTGGGTCTGCAGGCGGAGATCGATCCGGCCCGGCACTCCGGAGGAATTTACGAGAGCGGCGGGCGAGGCTGGGTGGCACTGCCAACAGACGAGGGCGAAAAGGCGATCAAGCCGGTGGGCCAGTGGAACACGATGGAGGTCCGCGTGGAGGGCAATCATTTTGTAACGCATTTGAACGGTGTCAAGATTGTTGACTATATGTATGAGCCGGCCAAATATACGGACGGCCATATCGCATTGCAGATTCACACGGGCCAGCATGGGTTCCGGGTCCGTTTCAAGGATATTGAAATCCGGACGCTTCCATAGCTGAAAGGTCACACAGAGAATGAACCCCGTTCTCCGGGACGGCGACATTGAGGGCAAAGGACAGAGGAATGACAAAGAACAATCGCAGGGATTTTCTGAAGCTGTCAACGGCGGCCGCCATGACGGCAGTCGGTTTGGGAGGTGCGGGGAACGGTATGGCGGCGACGGGAGTTTTGTCGGCACCCGGAACTTCTGCAGCACCCGCACCAGTGCCCGCTCCACCGCGTCGATATGAGCCGTTTGCGCTGGGGATTATGACTGGAATTGGGAATAACCCGGAAGCGGCAATGGCCAAAGTCCACAGTCTGGAAATGCCCACCTGCCAGATTCAGGGCGATCTTATGAGTGACGAGATAATCGAGCGGCTGGGTGAGGCCATGGACAAGTACAAGATCGTGGTGACGGCGATGGGGACAGACGGGCCGGGCCCTTATATTTACAATTTCTATGACGGCCCCCTCACTCTTGGGCTGATTCCGCGCACATACCGCGGGTTGCGGCTTGAGAAACTGAAACAGTATTCGGACCAGGTCAAGAAACTGAATGTGCCTGCCATCCGCATTCACGCAGGCTTTATCCCCGAGGACCCCAATGTCGAACTGTATTGGGAATCGGTAGAGGCCCTGAAAGATGTGATCGACCACTGCAAGAAGAACGGGCAGGACTTTCTGTACGAAACGGGGACGGAGACTCCCATTGCGTTGCTTCGGGCAATGAAAGACATCGGACTGGACGGCGAACTTAGCAATCAGGGTGTGAATCTCGATACGGCGAACCTGATCCTTTATGGTAAGGCAAACCCCCTGGACGCGCTGGATGTGCTGGGTCCGTTTGTGAAGAACACGCATGCCAAGGACGGGCTATATCCCACAGACCCGCGCGAACTGGGGAAGGAAGTTGCGATCCCGCATGGGAAGGTGGATTTCCCGAAGATCATCGCGAAGCTGAAGGAACTGAACTATCAGGGTCCGATTACGATCGAGCGTGAGATTTCAGGTCCTCAGCAATTGGAAGATGTGAAGCGGGAGAGAGACTACCTGAAGAAGCTGATCGAATCCTGAGAGGTGGTTCGAGAGGCTGATGCGGCACGAAAAATATTAAGGAGGGAAAGAAAGTGAGCGAAGATTCCGGCAAGAAGGTAGGACGAAGGGAATTTATGGGCAGGGCTGCGGCCGCGGCTAGCTTTATGATCATGGCGCCGCAACTGGTGCGCGGGACGGCGGCAAACTCCGCGTTGCGTGTCGGCCTGTTGGGCTGTGGCGGCCGTGGAAGAGCGGACGCCGAATACACAATCGAGACTGGCAAAGCACGTCTGGTAGCCCTGGCAGATATTTTCCAGGACCAACTTGATAAGGCAAAGACCCACTTTGACAAGCTTCAGCAGGCCAAAGGCTATGCAGCAATCGATTCCAAGCTTATGTTTAAAGGGCCGAAGGCCTATCAGGAGATTGCAAACTCCAAGGATGTGGACGTCGTGATTATTACGACGCCTCCTTTCTTCCACCCCCAGCATCTGGCCGAAGTGGTGACGGCGGGCAAGCACATCTATTGTGAGAAGCCGGTGGCGGTTGACCCGGCGGGCTGCATCTCTGTTCTCGATTCCGGAAGGCGCGCGCAGGGAAAGTTGAGCCTTGAAGTCGGTTTCCAGCTTCGGAATGCTCCTCCCTACGTGGAACAGGTGAAGCGGATACATGACGGCGCACTGGGCACCATCGTGTCCGGGACGGGACATTATTATTCGTCGTATATCAAGCGGCCTTCCTGGCCGGGCGCCTCGATGGATGAGCATCGGCTGCGTAACTGGGTCCATTACCGCATCCTTTCGGGCGATATCATTGTGGAACAGAACATCCACGTGGTTGACGTCTGCAATTGGGTCCTTCAGGGTCATCCGATTAAAGCCTCCGCCTCGGGCAGTAACCTTCAAAGGCCTGATCACGGCGACTGCTATACGAACTACAGTGTGGTTTTCGAATATCCCAACAACGTCAGCATGACGTTTGGTTCCACTCAGTTCAACAAGGGCTGGTGGGATGTGGGATGGCAGTTCTTCGGGACCAAAGGCGTTTCAGAAACGCACTATAACGGGCCGGTAGCCATCTATGGTGATAATGCCTGGAAATACGGCGAGGGTGCTTCCCCGGCGGGGGGAGGACAATTCTCTGCTGCTGGAGTTTTCCATGGCAATCTGGATCAAGCTGATCCGGAGAAAAAGAAATCCTTTGTGGAAAGCATTCTGAACAATCAGTTCCACAACCAGGCCGAGCAGGGCGTGGAATCAGCGATCAGTTGCATGATGGCCCGTCACGCGGCCTATACGGGCGAAGAGATTAGCTACGAGGCTATGGCAGCCTCAAGCGAGGAATGGGAAGAAGATATCGACCTTGCCCAGTTTGCCTGAGAAACGGCGGAAAGGGAAAAACGATGAGCAACGAAACTTCAAGGCGGGACTTTCTGAAACTGGCGGTTGCGGGGACGGCGGCGCTAGGCGCCCTGCCGGCTTCGCTTGGCGCTAAGCCGGCACCGGGCAGCGGTAAACTATCACTTGATAAGGGGCTGGTTTACAGCATGCTGCCCAAAGAAATGAGCGCGGCGGACCGCTTTAAGCTGGCCCGTGACACGGGCTTCAAGGTGGTACAGGCCCCGACTACACCGGACCAGAAAGATGCGGAAGAACTCAAGAAGGCGGCCGATGCGGCAGGTGTGAGGATTGACTCCGTGATGAATATGGCGCACTGGCGGTATCCGCTTTCCTCCTCCGACCCTTCCGTTGTGGCTAAGAGCATGGACGGAATGCGGATCTCCTTGCATAACGCGAAGCTGTGGGGGGCAGACGCAGTGCTGCTGGTGCCAGCGGTAGTTAATCCTGAAACCAGCTATCACGAAGCGTGGGTTCGCTCGCAGAAGGAGATTCGAAAACTCCTCCCACTGGCCGAAGAACTGAAAGTTGTGATTGCCATTGAAGAGGTTTGGAACAAGTTCCTTCTGAGCCCGCTGGAAATGAGAACTTACATCGAGCAGTTCCACAGCCCCTGGGTGCAAGCCTGGTTCGATGTGGGCAACGTGGTCTTCTATGGTTATCCCCAGGACTGGATTCGCACCCTGGGGAAGCAAGTCGTCAAACTCCACTTGAAAGACTTTAAGGTGGAGCGAGGCCAGGGCCGTTTCGAGTGGGTGGACCTGGGAGATGGACAGGTAATGTGGCCGGCAGTCCGGCAGTCGTTGATTGACATCGGCTATTCCGGCTCGGCGATCTGCGAACTCGAGAGCGGCGACGAAGCTTACTTAAAAGACGTTAGCAACCGCATTGACAGGCTCCTGATTCAGGCCTGACCACCCCCGTGAATGCGGTTTACAAATTCACTGCTCCTGAGGCGTCAATGGCTAAGAGAATGACACTAGTCATGCGCTTCAGGAGCTTTCACGCCACTGATCAAAATTCCCACCTGACATTCCGATTATTTGATCCTGTTTTTTAAAATACCCGGCCAAATCAATGAGTTCCGGCCACAAGGTTAGTTTTGGCGGTTTGTCTGCCTTGCAATAAGAAATCTTCCGGTTTCTTTGAATTCTCGATAAACCTCGCATTTTCTGTTTCATGGCAGAATGTGGTTTGTTGAATTATTGCGCAAGCAAGTTGACCTTTTTCCCGAATTACGATCAGTTTTTTATCGTTTCAGCGAGACCCATCATTCGACCTTGAGGTGGCTTCTAAAGGCGCCCAAGCCCGGGCCTTGCTCATAACACTTGTATTTACAGTGAGATCAAGCACCGTGCTAAGCCCATGTTCTAACGCATGTGGTCATGAAAGAACGCGTAATGGATCCAGTGTAGTACGCCCATCGTTTCTCTACTAGACCCCGAGAATTTACATAGGGAAAGGGGCTGAATAATAGTTGACATCTTTTACAAAATGCGGTTAGACTTGTGATCGTCGGGTAGGACACAGGTCAATCCCATTGCGACACTACTAATTTGTGGTTAGGCCCACTTGGTTTCAATCTCAGGCCAAGCCCTGCGTTTCTCTTGGGTAGTATCAGGGTCAATTCATTTGTAACGCTGCTAATTATTGCGGTTAGGCCTTCATGGTATCAATCCTCGGCCAAGCCTTGCGTCACTCTTAGGGTCCTCCACCAAGAACACTCAATTTATGGAGGTGTAATACATGCGATTTCGGGCTGTATCTCGATTCGCTATATGGCTCATCGCAGTTGCCGTTCTGGGGCTCTGCTCAACGCAACGTTTGAATGCGCAGATCCTCTACGGTTCCGTTGCAGGAACAGTGACCGATCAGACAGGCGCCGTTGTGCCTGGCGCGGCAATCACGATTGTCAATGACAACACGGGTTTCACCCGTAATACTACTTCGGCTTCGGCCGGTGATTATCGCATCACTGACCTTCCCGGAGGCACTTACACTCTGAGCGTGACGGCTCAAGGTTTCAAGCCAGTCAAGCAGACGGGTATCAACATTGCCGCCGGTTCGGTCAACCAGCAGAACGTGCAACTCTCAGTCGGAGCTGTTACCCAGGAGGTGACGGTTTCCGGAGCTGCGGCTGTCCTTCAAACACAGCAGGCCAACGTTCACACCACGATCAGCAACTATGCGGTCCAGAACCTGCCCCTGAACATTTACCACAACTTCCAGAGTGTTGAGCTGCTGGCCCCTGGCGTGGTTTCTCTTTCTGCCATTACGGGAAGCTACCCCAATTCGCTTGCTGACACGCCGGACCGTTCTTTGGCCATCAATACTAACGGACTGCCTCAGCACATCAACACCACCCGCGTGGACGGCGCCACAAATGTATTTCTGTGGCTCCCTGACCACATGGTGATCGTGCCGCCCGCCGCTACCGTCCAGGAAGTCAACGTACAGACTTCCAACTACAACGTCCAAAAGGGTCTGACGATGGGTGCTGCGACCGACGTCATCACCAAAGGCGGAACGAATCAGTTTCACGGCAACCTTTATGGTTATCACACGGATGCGTCGCTTGATGCCCAGGATCCTCTCATTCATACCGCTACCGGCAAGGCGCCGCACAACATCCAGAACAACGACGGCGCAGCAGTCGGCGGGCCGATTGTGAAGAACAAATTGTTCTTCTTCGGCAACTGGGATGGATACTTCCAACGCCAGAATGCAGCGGACCAGTTCCTGATTGCTCCTACAGATATGCGAGGCGGAGATTTTTCAAACTATCTTGGGGCGCCGCTTTACTCAGACGCTGCTGCCACTACCCCCATCATGGTCTGCACCACAAGCGGGGGTACGACCCAGTTGAGGCGGGGCATGATTTTCGACCCAACCACCGGAGATCCTACCACCGGTGCTGGTCGCTGCGCTTTCGACGGCAATATCATTCCGGCCAACCGGATCTATCAAGGTGCCAGCCAGTTCTGGCAACTGATGAATGGGTATGCGCCGAACAACACGCCGGCAGGCGGGTTCACGGAGAACACCGCGAACAACGACCTACGGTTTAGAAACTCAGACTGGAACCGGAATATCTATACCGGAAAGGTCGACTACAACATCAGCGACCGTCAGACCCTGTGGGGCAAGTACACCCTGCAGAAAGCCAAGCTGGATGATGGTAGCGATTACGGCGTTGCCGGCCGGGGCAACGGCACGGGCGTCAGTGACCAGACTTCCCAGACCGTCACCATTGGCCACACGTGGACAGCAAAGTCCGACCTGGTGCTGAGCGGCCACATTGGCTTTACGCGCATGGCCGAAAAGAACTCCCCCGAGGACTTGGGCACGAATTATGGCCAGACCGTCCTCGGCCTGACCAACAGCAACACTCCGACCGATGATCCACGGTATAGCGGTATGCCTGGAATCGCCATGAGCGGTTTTGCCACGCTCGGCAACAACTCATCCTGGCAGCCGGTGCAACGAAACGATTGGCAGTTGACGCTGGATGAAAACGCGACCTGGATCAAGGGCAAGCACTCCCTGGTGTTTGGTTTTGACGCATCGCACAATCACATGAACCACTGGCAGCCGGAAATCGTCTGCTGTCCGCGCGGCTACGTGCTCACCTCTCAGTACAATACGTTCCTGAACCTTTTAGGGAACGACCAGACGGCGACTGTCTATGATGGCACGAGCACTACTGGCAGCACCTTTAACCCGGCCCTTTGGAACAGCGTGGCAGCCTTCGATCTCGGGCTTGCGAACGAGGTTGAAAACGGCCAGCAATTCATCAAGGCCACCAACAAGAATTGGGATGAAGCTCTCTACGTCGGAGACACCTTCCGTATCACTCCCAAACTGACCATTGATGCCGGTCTGCGGTGGGAGTACTATCCGCTCATCACTCGGGACGGTGTGAGCAAGTTCGAGGTGTATGACGCTTCAACCAACCAACTCTACCTGGGCGGGCTTGGCAACAACGACACTCACCTCAATAACACACCAGTGGGAGTGACCACCAGCAAGGCGTTGTTCGCTCCCCGACTGGGACTGGCTTACCAGTTCAATGACAAAACAGTCGTGCGCGCCGCGTTCGGCATGACATATGACACGCTGCCGCTCGAGCGCCCTCTGCGCGGATTCTGGCCTTACACGATTGGCGCTGACAACAACGTTGTCCTCCCCGGTGTCAGTGACAACGTTACCCGGTACCTCCCGTACGCGAATTTCAACGCTGCTAACAATACGGTGAACAACGTAGTCGGCTCACCAGTTAACGGCGGGGCGGGCCTGGCCGATGGTGTTCCGCTCATTCAGTCTCCCACGGGGTTCCAGTCGGGAATTATCACGCCTCCGACTAACGTCACGATCGGGACACTGGCGCCGGGCAAATTCCAGCGCGGTTACGTGGAATTCTGGAACTTCACGGTCCAGAGGAAATTGCCGGGTCAGGTCCTGTTGAACGTCGGGTACGTCGGCAATCACCTCGTGCACGAGTTCAACGGCCGAAATGCTAATGTGGGCGCTCTCGGCACAGGCAATGATGGCACACCGTTGTATGCCGCTTTCGGGCGTCCGCAATCGAGCGGCACGTTCCTGTTCAACGGTTACCTCGATTCTCACTACAACTCTCTGCAGGTGTCGCTCGACCGTCACGTCACCCATGGCCTGTTCCTTCAGGGGGCCTACACCTACTCGAAGGTGATCGGCTACATGGATGACGAAGGATGGGAGAACGGTCTGCACTTCAACTGCACGCCGAGTAGTCTGGTACCGAACGGTTGTCAGTCCTTGAATCGCCACACGCTGAGCTTCGACCACACACACGTGCTGAAGATGGCGTTTATCTACCATCTGCCATTCGGCGCCGGCGAGAAGTTTGCCAACTCGGATAAAGCTGCCAAAGCAATCCTTGGCGGCTGGCAGGTGAATGGTATCCTTACGGGCATTTCTGGATCACCGCTCTATGTGAGCCAGGGCACGAACAACCTGAATACTCCGGGCACGGACCAGGCTCCCGACTTCACTGGCGGTCTCCAAATGATCAAGGGGACAGGGACGGGTGAACAGTGGTTCAACACAACCGCCTTTACGCCAGTCGAATTTGCGACGGGGCAGCCAGTTCGAATAGGCACCTCTGCCAGCCGGGGCTTGTCATGGCTGCGCGGACCGGGGCTAATGCAACTGGATCTCAGTCTCTTCCGCAACTTCAAGATCACGGAACGGCTTGGTCTGAAGGTACGCGCTGAAACGCTTAACTTCACAAACACTCCCCACTGGAGCAATCCGAACCTGAGCTGTTCCATCACTAGTGCGGGCGTCTGCGGCGGAAGCCTCGGGCAGATCACAGATGCCTTCGGGAACCGGATCTTCCAGTTAGGAGCTGAAATCGACTTCTAATCGACTGCCGGAAGCATGCCGCAGGGGGCCACCAACGGCCCGCTGCGACAGGCCACGGCCTAACCTGATTCATTGACGACAGCGGGTGGGGACTGAAAGGTCTCCACCCGCTTTTTTTTTGCACCTGGAGCAATTTCCTCGAGAAAAGTTCCAGTCAGCATAAATCCGAGTCTGGCTACTGCCAAATATGGCTGGTACAATTTAGAAGATGGCTGGAAACATAAGGCGCTTATTGCCGCTGGTAATTTTGCTGGCGGTGTTCAATCCCTTTCTCCAGGCTCAGACCGCAAAGCTGGCTGAGCAATCCAATCAGGCCAGAGAATTGATGGCTTCCGGGCGGTTTGAAGAAGCCATTCCCATCTATCGTGCACTGGTGAAGGCTGTGCCCGGCAATGCCGGACTGATTGCCAATCTCGGCCTGGCCTGCCATATGGCTGGTCACGAGCAAGAGGCTGTAACCCAGTTCACGGCGGCCCTGAAGATTTCTCCCAACAACATCCCTGCCCATCTCTACCTTGGATACGCCTATCTGAGTCTTGGGGAGCCTGCCAAGGCCATCCCACATCTTGAAGTTGCAGTGCGTGCCGACCCCTCCGACGGTGGATCCAGGGGGAACCTTGCCGAAGCTTTGTTCGCGGTAAGGAAATTTCGGGAAGCTGCGACCCAGTTTGAAAAGTTATCTCAATCTGACTCCGCTAATCCGGAGGTGTGGTATCGGCTTGGACTTTGCTACCAGGAGTTGTCCCAGGAAAGCTTTGACGATCTGCAGAGGACTGCGACCGGGTCGAGCTACTGGTTGGCCCTGGCTGCCGATAATCGGGCCAAGGCCATGCAGTTAAGCAGCGCCTTTTACCTATACCGCCAGGCAATTGCTAAAAACCCGAAACTGCGGGGTGTCCATTCGGCTCTGGCGGCGGTTTACGAGAAGGCAGGGCATGCCGACTGGGCAAAGACAGAACAACTGCGCGAAGAAAAGCTTGGAAAGCCGAATTGCGCTGTTGAGAAACATGTGTGCACGTTCCGTGCGGAGAACTATCGGGATTTGGCGGCGCTGCCGGGGAAAACTCCGGACGTTTACTACTGGAAGACGAAGGCCTACCAGAAACTTGCGGTAAATGCCCTTGCACATCTCGGGCAACTTCCTCCTTCCCCTCAGTTCCACGAACTCCTTGCTAAGATCAACACCGATGAACGCCAATTTCCAGGAGCGGTGGAGGAATGGCAAAAGGCTTACGAGCTTTCAGGAAAGGATGTGGACGTCGGGACACAACTGGTCCTTGCGCTCCTCCGGGTGCAGAATCTCAAAGAGGCCCGGCAATTGCTGGAGGCTCTCCTTCCTCAGAGGCCAAAATCTGCCGAACTGAACTACCTATATGGGTTTACTTTCCTGAGTCTGAAGCAACCCAATAACGCAGTGCATTACCTGGAAGCGTCACTGCAAATTGACCCGCAGTCGCTTATGGCGCATAGTTCGCTGGCGCAGGCTTACCTGGCCTTGGGCGAATCGAAACAGGCCATTCCACATCTCAAGGCTGCCCTTCCGATTGACAGCGACGGCAGCATTCATTACCAGCTTGCCCGTGCTTACCAGTCGAGCGGCCAGGCAGACCTGGCCCGGACATTGCTTCAGCAATACCAGCAGATTCATAACGCCCGGCAGACCGAGCAGCAGACCCTGCAGCAGGAAGTCCAGATTACTGCCCCCGGACCGGGCTAGAATTTACCAATGATGGTGGGGGCTTGTGTGCTGGCCTGTGCTACCCGGACGGCTCGTCCACTTTCAGAAACTGGTTGGCCTTAACGCCTTTGAGTCGCTGAACGATTCCGCTTGGCCACCGGATTTCAACTTCATCAACCACGGAAGTTTTTCCCAGGCCGAAGTGCACGCCAAAATGGCTGGATGAGGCATAGCCGACTGCGCTAGTCATGTCGTTATGCTGGTTTCCGATCCGGACGCGCGCGCCAATGCCGTCACGATTGCTCTTGTGTCCCACCAGGGTCAGGATCAGCCAGTTGTTCTCCTCCGGGCTGACGTTTTCCCACACTTCAGCGGGTCCTTCCAGCGATGAGGTCACCACATCAATCCTTCCGTCCCTGTTCAGGTCCGCGAATGCCGCTCCCCGGTGTGCCAGCGGGACCTGGAAATCCTTTCCGGCGTAACGCGAGGTATCGGTAAACGTACCGTTTCCGAGGTTGGCAAAGACACTGTTTGGCTGCTTGTAGGTGGTTGCCTCAAAAAGTTCAACGTTGTTGTCCACGTGGGAGTTTGCCGTGAAAAGATCCTTTAGGCCGTCGTTGTTGAAGTCGAAGACGCCGAGACTCCAGCCGCTTCTTGGCGCTGAGAGCACACTGAGGCCGCTGCTGTAGGTGGCGTCTTCGAACATCCCCTTGCCCATGTTGCGGAACAGCGGGAAGGTCTCGTTTGAAAGGTCGGTGACGAAAATGTCGGGCAGGCCATCATTGTTGTAGTCGCGGAAATCGACCCCCATGTTGGAAACGGGCTCGCCATTGTTCAGCAGGGCCGCACCGGCGAAAAGTCCCACTTCCTCGAAGGTTCCGTTTCCGAGATTGTGGTAAAGGAAATTGGGCATGTTGTCGTTGGTGACGTAGATGTCAATGTGGCCGTCGTTGTCGTAATCGGCAAAGCCGACAGCCATGCCGCGCCCAACGTGTTTGCCGAAACCGGCGGCAACAGTCACGTCCTCAAACGTACCGTCGCGCCGGTTCCGATAGAGGGTACACGTCAATCCCTCAAAATATTTGGGATGGCAGTAGGTTCTCAGATTACGGGCCCGATCTCCGCAAAAGCGGCCATGCTCGAGCGAAAATTGGGAGTAATTGACCACAAACAGATCGAGCCAGCCGTCATTGTCATAATCAAACCACCCGGCGCCCACGGCCCACTTGTCACTCTTGATGCCGGCATGTTCGGTGATGTCTTCAAAAGTGCCGTCGCCGCGGTTCCGGTAGAGGATGTTATGAAAGACCCCGGCGACAAAGAGGTCCGTGTGGCCGTCATTATCGAAGTCTGCGGCGGCCACGCCCATTGAGTAACCGGCACCTTCAAGCCCCGCCTGTTTGGTAACGTCAGTAAATTTCATTCCGCCTTCGTTACGGAACAGACGATTGAAGTATTTGGGATCGTCCTTCTTCATCGACGGAAGCGAAGCGCCGTTGGCAAAGAAAATGTCCGGAAGGCCGTCGCCGTTATAGTCGAAAAGCCCGACGCCGCCCGTCATGGTTTCGATCAGGTGTTTCTCAGGCGTGGGGTTGTTCTGGACTGTAAAATTCACCCCGCCGGCAGCCGCGACGTTGCGGAACTGGATGGGATCGACTTTCGGGGTGGTCTGGGCGCCAAATCCCAAGCGGCCGGTTAACATAGGAAGGCAGAGCCCCGCGCCCGCTCTTAGCACATCGCGTCTGGTCAATTTTTCTGCCATTACCAGACGTATTTCCCCAGAATTCTCATTCGATTATCTTGCCATTCCCAGAGAATTTGAGTCAACCCAAAGGGGTCATGGAGGTGCTGTCAACAGGCGCGGCAGGCCGCGGTTAACGCAGCGTCGTTAGGATATAATGCCGATGAATCAGGTCGTGCCGCGAAAGCTGGTTCGCCTTGCCCGAGCATGGCAGCCTGAAGATTTGGGTTCGTCTGCCGGGGCGCCCATTTACGACAAGGAGTCTGTTTCATGAAAAACGTCCGCGCTGCTGCCGTCCAGTTTGAACACGTTGACGGCGACAAGCAGGCCAATCTCAAGAAGGTCCGAGCGTTTGTTGAGCAGGCCGCCCGGGAGCGAGTCGATCTGATTCTTTTCCCGGAATGCTGCATTACGGGCTACTGGTTTCTTCGGCATCTTTCCCGCGAAGAACTTACAGCACTCGCCGAACCGGTTTTTGACGGGCCGTCATCGCAGGAGTTGATAGCCTTGGCAGCACGGCACGGAATGACCGTGGGCGCGGGACTGGTGGAAGCGGCAGAGGATGGCGCTCTTTACAACGCCTACGTGGTCGCCACCCCCGACGGCACAGCGCGCCGCCACCGCAAGCTGCACGCTTTTGTCAGCGAGCATATGTCCAGTGGTTCTGATTACACCATCTTTGACACTCCGCAAGGTTTTCGCGCGGGTGTTCTGACCTGTTATGACAACAACCTGGTTGAAAACGTGCGCATCACAGCCCTCCAGGGAGCCGAGATTCTGCTGGCTCCGCACCAGACCGGCGGCTGCCGTACGCACAATCCGCACCTGATGGGGATCATCGACCGGAGTCTGTGGGACGGGCGGGCCCAGAATCCGGAGGCGATAGAGAACGAGTTTCGCGGCCCCAAAGGGCGAGGCTGGCTGATGCGATGGCTTCCGGCCCGCGCCCACGACAACGGCATCTTCCTGATTTTCAGCAACGGCGTGGGGGTTGACGATGACGAAATCCGCACTGGCAACTCCATGATCATCGATCCGAACGGCAGGATTCTGGTTGAGACCTCGAAAGCGGGCGACGACATGGTGATTGCTGATCTGGATGGCTCCCTGGTTGCTCCGAGCGTGGGGCAGGCTTTCCTCAAGGCCCGCCGGCCCGACCTTTACCGCTCGCTGGCCGAAAAAACAGGGCGCGAGGAAGACACGAGAAGCCTGAAGTTCAAAGAGTAGAGTGTTCCTCTGCAGACTCATCATCCGGGTTCCCTTCGTGCGGCAGGCTTGAAGCCATGCCGGAATATCCAACAAAGCGTGCGCGGGGTAACTTCAGTGTTCGTGCCGGTGAAGGTGCGAATGGGCATGGACCTCGCCCGACTTGTGCACGTGCAGATGCGAGTGAATCAGCCCAGTAGTCTTCAGCAAAGGCACATCGCTCAGGACCTGGGCGGGCGGGCCAGCAGCAGTGATGCGTCCTTCGTGGAAAACGAAACAATCGTCGGCGATGTCCTGGATAATGTCGAGATCGTGCGTGGTGGTGACGACAGTTTTGCCGCCGCCTCTTGCTCTCACCAGGAAGTCAATCATGTGGCTGACACTCTTGGGGTCCAGCGCTGCCGTGGGCTCGTCGAGCAGCAGTATCTCCGGATCCAGAATAAGCACCGAAGCCAGCGCAACCCGTTTTTTCTCACCCATGGAAAGGTGGTGCGGCGAACGGTTTTTCAAATGGCTGATCTCCATCATCTCGAGGGCTTCCGTGATTTTCTTTCGGACCTCATCGGCCTGCCACCGGAGCTGGAGAGGCCCGAAAGCCACTTCATCAAAAACCGTGGGGGAAAAGAGCTGGACGTCCGGGTTCTGGAAAACGAGGCCGACGCGCCGCCGGAAATCCAATCCGAAGCCATCGTTCTGGACGCTTGCTTCGGTAAGTGGCTTGCCGCAGAAAAGAACCGTCCCTTCGTCGGGGAAGCAAAGTCCGTCCAGGATGCGCAGCAGGGTCGATTTGCCGGAGCCGTTCGCTCCCAGAAGCACGACCCGGCGGCCTGCGCCAACCGTCAAGTTCAGGTGGTCCAGCGCCGTCACCTCGCGGTAGCGATAGGTGACATCGCTCAACTCATAGACCGGCGCCTGCCCGGGCCCGTTCGGATTTGATGCACTCATAGTCCCAGCCATAAAGCGGAGATTGACACCGCCGCGAAGGCACCCAGCATGGCCAAGTCGAAGCTGCGGACCTGGAATTCATCCAAAGTGGAAACATCACCGCGATAGCCCCTTGACTGCATGGCCAAATAGACTTCATTGCTGAGATCGAAGGTTTTCGACATCAGCACGCCGGCGCTTGACGCAGCCACTCGCCGCCGCTCACGGCCGGTCATTTCGCCAATCATGCGGCTGCGGCGCGATTCGAACATATCGTGGGCGCTCTGGAGCACCAAAAACAGGTAACGGTACGTCATGCCCAGGATGGTGACCAGCACGGCTGGCACGTGAAAGACGCGCAGCGCCTTGAGGACGTGGTTCCACGGTGTAGTGAGCACCAGCAGTACACATAATGTGGCCGCCGTTTCCACCCGAAGCACCAGGTATCCGGCGCTTGCGAGGCCCTGGGCGGTGACGCTCCACTCCAGCACGGGAAGATGATAGACCACGCGGCCCGGTGTGACAAACGGGGCCGGCAAGGCAATCACCCCTGTAAACAGCAGCACCGCGCTCCACACCCTTTTCAGCAGGACACCGAAAGAGACGCGCGAGAGCGCAGCCAGCACGACCGCAACGGCAAGGAGTCCGGCGATCACGGCAAAGCTGCGGGCCGCCGCAGCGGGAACGACGAGACCGAGAATCCCCAGCAGCTTCACGCGAGGGTCAAGACGCTGAAGCAGGCCGTCTACGCGGGCTATCTGCTCGGCATAGAAGGCGTGCTCCAGGGCGTCCACAAAGCTTGATGTGGTGCGCTCCAGGAAGCCGTGCTTTGCCGCCATCGCTTAGGTTTCCTCCGTGTGTGCAGGAGCACGCGAGGGCCCCGGACGGACCTTTAGAACTATCCAGCCGGCGAGAATGGAGAAGAGGATAATCAGGCCTATTCCAAACATGGCGGAGATGATGTAGCCGAATGCCTGGCTGCGCACGAACGACGGCGAATAGTCGGGGAACGGCGCGGTCCAGATGCTGGAAAGCCTCTCCAGGCCGCTCGGGGCGGCGGCCGGTGGTGCTACGTTCCTGGAAGCCTGGGCAATCTGCTGTCGCGCGGCGGGGTCCGTAAGGTCGTGAACGCTCCATTCGCCCCATGCCTTTCCTGCCGCCAGCAGACCCAGCGGCACCAGCACCATCAGCAGCCCGACAGCCGTCCACAATGGGCGTGAGGCTCTCCAGCCGCCAATTGCCGATGCCTGCTGCGCGTCCTCATACGGCATCGGAATGCCGGGAGCCGTGAAGCGGAGCAGCGCAGGATTCGCGCGTTGCAGGTAAGCCATCACGCCGCCTGTGACCACCAGTTCCGCCAGGCCGGCGAAAGTGAGATGGCCAATCATAATGGCCGGAATGGCGATGCCCAGCGGGTAGGGCGCATAAAGGGGCGCACCCGCAGCGCTTTTGAAGAAGTGCGGCTGCAGGCCCAGCTCGATCGCGGCACACAGGGCCGCTCCATTGATGGCCAGATAGCCCGCCAGTGCCGCCGCCACCACGCGCCGGGATGAAGTGATGGAAGACCGGCCCGCTATCACTCGATATACAAGCCAGGCGACCAGCGATCCCACGATCGCTATGTTGAAGCAGTTGGCACCCAGGGCTGTAACGCCCCCGTCCCCAAAAAAGAATGCCTGGATGAAGAGCGCCGTCGAAAGGGCAAGAATCGATGCCCAGGGGCCCAGCACGATGCTCGCGATGCCCACGCCCAGCGGGTGCGCCGTGGTGCCGCCCGGGATTGGAATGTTGAACATCATGATCACAAAAGAAAACGCGGAAAAGACGGACACCAGCGGCACCAGACGGGTGAAAAGGAGTTTGCGAGTCTTACGCACAGCCACGTACCAGAACGGCGCGGCGCCTCCGTAGAGTGCCGCGCAAGTGACCGGGCTGAGATATCCGTCAGGAATATGCATTAAAACGTTACCTTACAGTTGAACTGTGACCGCTGTGAGGAGCGCGAAGTTTAATTATAGATCGGATTGTGGTGATGGCGGTCGCGAAGGCCAGGCCGCGACGATGAGCCTCGCCACAAGCGGGTCGCCTCGAAGGTCTCGTGCGAACCGGACGGAAAAATAGGAGGGTAGGAATGGCCTGGAACCCATTTTCGACTGTTCCTTATTTTCAACAACATGGCCGGGTTCGTTTTCGGGTTCGTTTTGGGTTCCTTTTTTCCACAGGTACGTTTTTTCAACAACTTCCCGGCTTCGTTTTTGGGTTCGTTTGGGTTCGTTTTTGGGACATTTCACTTTGTTTTCAACAACATCTCGGGTTCGTTTTCAAAAAAAGGTATTCTTTTTGTCCCACAATTTGGATGCCAAATTCACCAACGTATTCTTTTCA
>DATLWV010000033.1:0-24596 GCA_035576145.1 Terriglobia bacterium | reverse complement strand
ATCGCTTGGGCTTAACTTCTTTGGACAGCACCCATGATTCTCAGACTCACAACCTGCTCCCCCAATCACCGGTTTCGGGCTCGCAAGCCTTGCCTTTCCAATCCCACCGGCCTAGCCCCTCCCCTAATTTGGACAGCCGTGAGGTCAACTCACCGCTACGCCCACCTAAGCCAACTTTTTGCTTGACAACCACCACGCCTTTATGCTAGCCTACCATTGTAATGTCGGCCTCACGGCCGGCCTGCTCGCCTGCTTGCCACTTTTACAAGAGATTCACCGTCGTGCTACATCCGGGTGGCGCATACATCGCGCTTTTTGCAATGTATGCAAGCACTGAAACTCAGGAACAACTATGCCCACTCAAGAGCAGCACCCATCCCCATCGCATCAGCAATCGCCGCGCCGTCGAGCCGCCGCGCTCAAAAACCTCGAAAAGGCCTGGCAAGCCAATCGCTCGCGCTGGGAATTCACTCCCGCGCGCCGGTCCGCGTCGCTCTGGACCATCAAAAAGGCGCACCTGGCCAACCGCCTGCCCGGACGCGCCTTTTCTCCCGCGCAGCGCGAAGCCGCCGGCCGCAACGTTGCCAAAGCGCGCGAAGCGCTCAAGGCCCGTGGCCGCTCGCCCGAGCACCTGGCCAGGCTGCGAGAGTCCATTGCCAAGGCCCGTGCCGCGCGCACCCGCAAAAGCATCGAGCGCCAAGCGGAAAAAATCCTGAAGCATGGATTGTTCGCACGCCGCCTGCGGGGCCCGGTGGCCGCGCTGGGTGAAAATCCGCGGGATTACGAGGCCATCCACGCCTGGTAGCGCGTTACTTCGGACCGCAGAACGCGGAAGAGGAAAAGCTTACAGGCCTGATCGCCGACTCGCTGTGGCGGCAGCACCGGCTGTTTTTTGCCCAGGCCGCCTGGCAGCTTGAGCGGCTCAATTTTTTCCTGAGCAAGGCGCCGCCCATCGAAGCCTCCGACGCCAATGAGACCAAGCTGCGCGCTTACACGCTGCTCACCGTGTTACTCGACCGCGATGAGTCGCACCGCCGCGCCGGGCGCCTGCTGGCCACCACGGAGCGGCTGCTGCGCCGCCTCCTGCGCATGCGCTTCGGCCACGAACCCAATTTCCAAACCGGCAAGCGCCTGTTCAATCCCACTGCCGGCTTCCCTGACAGCCAGCGCTTCGAACTCTCCTACCTCATCACCGATCCCGAACTCTTCGACATGCTCGACGACACATGGGCGTGATGATTTCGTCGTCTATTGCAGCGGCAGCGTCTCCGCTTTTGGCAGGCCCGTGGTTCGGATCGGACCCCACCGCCGGCTTCGGCCTTGCGGCTGGAGCAGGAAACTCAGGCGTGGCGTTTTCCTATCCCCACCACACCTCGCCGGGGGCCAGGTGAGCTTTTGCGACGTCGGGATTCAGCTCAATGCCGAGCCCGGGTTTTTCGGTCACCTGGATGAAGCCATCCTTGATGTACGGTCCATCGAGCTGCAGCAGTTGGTCCATCCATCCGCCCTGCCCGGTAATGGTCTCGCAGGTGAGGTAATCGCGAATGGAGGAAGCCCACTGGCACGTGGCCCAGGTGTGCAGCTGGCTGCCGGTGTTATGGGTGGCCACGGGAATGGCGAACAAGTCAGCGAGGTCGGCAATTCGCTTGGTTTCCAGAAAGCCGCCGCTGTTGCGCAGGTCCGGATGCACGATGTCGCACCCGTGCCGGATGATGAAGTCCTTAAAGCCTTCGCGCCGCGCCAGATTTTCGCCGGTCAGGATGGGCACCGGCGAGCGCTCGCACAACTTCGGCCAGGCGTCTGAAAAGTCCACGGGCAGCGGATCTTCCAGCCAGAGCGGCTTGATCGGCGCCACAGCCTCGGCAAGCTGAATTGAAGTCGCCAGATCGTACTCCCAGTGGCAGTGCACCATCAGGTCGTGGTCCCAGCCAATCGCCTCGCGCATGTTCTCATAGCCCTGGCGGATCTGGATTAGCTCGCGGGTGGTCAGCACGCGGTTGGCCGGATCGCGCGCCAGGTCGCTCTGCGGGTTCGTGTGGTCAAAGCCGATCTTGTGCGCAGTAAATCCCGCGGGATCGGCCTTCACCCACGCCGCCCATTCGCGGCACAAAGTCTTGTCCAGCATGTTGCGCGGGCTTGCATGGTCATACACGCGCACGCGATCGCGAAATCTGCCGCCCAGCAGCGTTGACGTGGGCACGCCCAGCGCCTTGCCCGCCAGATCCCACAGCGCCATCTCGATTCCGCTCGCGGCGCGCATCAGGTTGTGCGCGGAACCGTCCGTGCGCGAGCCTGCCAGGCTCGGCGAGTGCAGATCGAGAAACGTGTAGAGAACGTCGATCTCAAGCGGGTCCTTGCCCACCAGCCAGGGCTTCATCGCCAGCACCTGTTCTTTTACGCCCACCGCGGGTGTTCCGTAAGCTTCCGCCACGCCATAGACGTCACCGGCCGTCACCTTCACCAGGCAATACGTGCGGCCGGGCCCCTGGATGGTCATCGTCTGCAGGTCGCGGATCTTGAGCCGCCCTTTTTCCGCTGACGCGAGCTGATAGTAATGCGGCCAGAACGAAGCCAGGGCGCCGGCGCCCAGGAACGAGCGGCGGGATATGTTATTCATGGAATCCTCCGTGGGAGTGCCATTCTACCCCCGCGCGGAACCCTTTGAAAGCACCTGTGCCGGAGGGCGGGCCATCCGCGCCGCAGACGCCTGCCTCATGCCTGCTGCTTGCCGCTTTCTGCCTACTGTCTTCCGCAGGCCCAGGGGGCCAAAAGACCTTCGCCCACGCGGTGAGCCGTGGGTCTCCGCCGACCCCAATATGTTGCAGGCCCTCTCCCATTGAGGGTCGCGCATACGTCATTCCTTTTACGATGTATGCGGACCTGGGGTATAGGTGGCTCTGCTCCCGCGATAGGGCACGGATTCATCCGTGCCGCTGCTGGCCTCAATAGCAACACGGCTTTAGCCGCTGGATCGCGGACCTCTTCGCCCCGTTGTCCTCCTGAGCCCGTTCGCCCCCATTTGCGAACGGCCCCGATCCCCCAAAGCGGGAGAAGGGTCTCATGGTGAGCTCCGCGAAGGATCTGCTGCATTTCTTATTCTGTCCCCCCAAAGGAAGCGAACATCACAGGCGCTTCCGCCTTGCACTTTTCCGGCATATACTGTCCCCACCAAAAACCACGGCACGCGAAAGGACTGATTCGTCATGACTACCCACGGCGAAGAACTCATTGACCGCTGCAAGCAGCACGTCATTGCAACCATGCGTACCTTAGCTGAATGTGTCCCTGACGGCCCCGGCCTCAAAAACAAAGACATCGAAACCGCCTGCGGCTTCGCCCTCGACCTCCGGCGCCAGGACGGTTGGCTCACATGGTCTCTGTTGATGTCACTGGTGCAGGACAAGAAAATCGATTTCACCACGCGTGCCAAGAAGCGAACCGTTCGGTATTTTCGGTTGGTTAAGTGAAGGGCTGTGGGCGACGGTACGTTAGGACGAAAGTGCGCGTTAATGCGGTGGGCCGCTGCGCCCTTGCATGGTAGACTTGTGGTCCAAGAGGGAACTACGCACATATCGTCGTGCTGACTCAGCGCGAACAGCAGCCCAAAGCGAGGGGGACTACATGTTTCTACGCGACATTGACCTCACCAAACTGGCGGACGGTCAGAGACCCACCATAGAAGGTGTCCACCGGCCCGCCGACTGGTACGACAAAGACTCTCCTGTCCAACCCGCATCGATCGACCTATCAGTAGGAAGGATCCACATTCCGGGAACAGCCGAAGGTGATCCGGGCAGTGAATTGAAACCCAAGAAAGAACACTCCCTGAAACCAGGTGAGACTGCCGTCATCGCAACTCGCGAACAGTTCAATTTACCCTCCGATATGCTGGGGATTGCCTTCCCACCGTCAAAAGTGTCCTTCAAAGGAATCCTAATGACGAATCCCGGGCACATAGACCCCGGATACCGAGGTCCGCTGAGGTTCACCATCATTAACATGGGTAGCCAGGATTTCTTTGTACGGGAAGGAGACCCCATTGTGAGTGTGCTTGTCTTTAGGCTTGCCGTCCCCGTTCAGGCGGATTGGCTACGACGGCATAACGGAAACCCAGGGGAGTATCCTAAGCAAGCGGATATTAACAAACCGTCTGCAGATTTTGTAAACGTAAGCAACAGAGCGAAGGAAATTGCAGCGCGAGAGGTCGCGAAGGCTGAACTAAACATAAAGTCTTGGCAAGTGTGGGTGCCACTACTGACAGCGATACTTGCCGCATTGATAACCGTTGGGACAACATTGATACGGCCCGCCTGGAAAGAACCCATCGCCCAGGTCCAGGCGGATGTCAAGACCCTGAAAGACAATATGGATTTCACGTCGTTGAAGAGTCGGGTAGATGCATTGGAACGTGATCTTAAGGCCAGCCAAAGTTCTGCAGTTCGCGGCGGAACTCGCTAATTCAGCGGGAAAGGCCCCACCAGTGGGGGACAATAGCAGCAGGGAACCCCAATGATCTCTCTCAACACGGTTGGAAGTATGCCCTTGGACACGTTCGTCGACGCTGTTAACCGGGTTTACAGCGAAAAGGACGGGAAGCGTTCCATCTGGGACTTGTGGATGCATGCGAATCATCACGCGTCAGGTATGGCTGGAGAGATTCGAAAAGGGACATTTTCGAGGGGGCTACTGATAGAAATTGCAGATTTCACCATGTGGTTGTTTACATTCGTTCACAAGCTTGGAGGTGAAGTCGGCGCACCGAAACCCCCCGATGGCGAGCAAGAAAGCGTCATTCGTATCCGGAACCAATTTTCGGATCTGCTCTGGAATAAATTCCCGGGCTGCTGCCCGACGTGCTATTGGCGACGTTCGAGTGGGGGCAAGGAAAGAGAGGGGGATCCCGAAATCTTGAACCCGTGCGATTGCGCGCACAACGAAGTGGAAAGATTAGGAAAAGCTGAAAGACAGAAGCTGGCAAAGGCGCTGAGGAGTTTTAGCAGGAGGAATCGTAAACTCCAGCCGCAGGGGATCGATGAGTGGCAACGCATGTTCGCGGGAGTGTTCTCCGGAAGTCTTCGAAACTCTAGCCTCAAGGATCTCGCATTTCGCCTGCTGGAGCAGATGGGCCAGGTATCGGACGCTCTAGTCCGCACGTACACCTATAAAAAAGACGATTGGGGACATGGAGAGCCATCGTGGCGTCAGATTTTCCTCGAGGATGAACTTGCGGATGTGTCTTGCCAATTATTCACACTCGTTGAGAAATTGGGTATATTAATGCGGTCCCCGACTGAAGATCGCTCCACGTCTCATCTCGTGATCGACCCTGAAGGGCCCGCAGTTAAGCTATCAGGGATCATTTGGCAGCGATATGGGTCGGACGAAATTGGGGATTTTATCTGCCCGTTCGATGGACTCAAGGCCTGCGGTTGCCCGATTATTATCGTCCCATCTGACCGTTCCGTAAAGGATCTACGGGACATGATTGATGACGATTTGCCAGTCTGAGGAACCCGATGAATTATACTAGGCTGTAGAAAGGGGAAATATGGATTATGAGAGCAGATCAGAGGCAGTGGGGATTTGTGGTGCGCTGAAGATGCCTGTGCGAGTACATGTGGTTGGACGACCGCAATTCGATTTGGAGGCGTTCATTGCTTTCTTGGATGCAGCTGGGACGCGTTGGCGTCGCAGTGCCGGCGCCAAGGAAGCAGAGGAATTGGTCGAGGCTGCAGGACGAATCTGCTACATGTCTTTCGGGAGGGCTCAGTCCAATCGCAGTAACGGTGACTACATTCAGAATTTGATAGCAATGGGCCATGAGAGTGTTCTAGAGCATGTGAATTGGAGCTTTGTCATCTCCGGTATCACCCGCGCCCTAAGCCACCAATTGGTGCGACACCGCGTGGGTTTTGCATTCAGCCAACTATCGCAACAATACCACGATGAGTCAGACGCCGAATTCGTAATGCCAAGTGAAATCGAGGACCACGCACAAGCAGCAGCGATATGGAAAGGGGCGGTGAACACGGCTAAGGAAGCCTACGGAAAAATACTGCGGCTGCTTGAGGAATCCAACCAGATTTCCGGCCCTGTGGAGAATCACAGGGAAATTCGGCGAGCGATCCGTTCCGCTGCGCGCAGTGTACTTCCAGGTTGTACGGAGACGACGGTGTTCACAACGATTAACGCGCGCGCGCTCCGGCACTTTCTTACCGTTAGAGGCGGTATTGCTGGCGACCGGGAAATGCGCGAGCTTTCGGTTGAACTGTTAAGTGCAGTGACGAAGGAAGCCCCCTCCATATTCTTTGATTTTGAGATCGCGCAATTGGCCGATGGGACAAGAACAGTGCGAAAGATCTAGGACGGACTGAAAGAAGAGATATGAGCGCTGAAAAAGAGCGCAGGCTCGTAACGGTCCTTTGTGCGTGTATCAGGCGGGAAGGCGGACAACAAGTGTTGCTTTCTTACAGACGCGCCCCCGGTGTGCCCGGGCTGGACGGCAAGTGGGAACTTCCCGGCGGCAAGATCGAGTTTGGAGAAACACCTGAGCAGGCTTTGGTGCGGGAAATCCGAGAGGAAATCGGACTCGATGTTAGGCCCGTGCGTCTGTTACCCTATTTGCATACGAACGTATGGGAGTATGAGCACGCGATCCAGCAGGTCGTGCTCGCCTCATACGAGTGCGAGGTGAAGCGGGGAACCCAACCGGATTTCGGCGATGATGTGCGTTGGTTCGACGTGAACGAGATTGATTTTGATACGACGCTTCCTGGTACACGGGATTTCATCTTCCTGGCCCTAAAGAAAGACTGGTTTGATAAATTCTATATCCGTTTTGAATGCATAGATACAAGCGTCAACGCCAAGAAGGAATTCGCGGTAACAGCCCAACCAACTCTCTTCTCAAAATACGGCTTGGTAAAGTATTGGGGTAGAATCGGTAGCCGGCTAAGAATTAGAAGAGAAGAGTTCGACTCCCCGAGCGAGATGGACGCGGAGATATTTGAAACCGCGAAACGCCGACTGTCCCATGGTTATCGAATAACGAAGGTGGAAGGCCAGGTTAAGCGATATCAGGTATTGGGCAGTATCATTGAGTTGGCACGAAAGAGACACGCTCTCGTGGGAAAATACCAATCTACCTCTTAGACCATACTCCAGTATACGAAATAGGTGATTTCCCCGCATCCGCGTTGGCGGCTGGCGGACACATGCCAGCGTGAGCCGACTGAACAACCAGACGGAGACGAAGAAAAACGGCCCAAATCCGGCGGCGGGGACGCCACGCGATGGTAGGGGAGCCCTCCGGGCTGATGACGGGCTGGCCTGGCTGAAGCCCGGTGCTACATTGTGGCACGGCCATCCTGGCCGTGTCTTTCAACCACAACACGGGCGAGGACGCCCGTGCCACGAATCGAACTCCGTCACTTCCGGAAGGCGCGCAAGCTTTGCCAATCGAGCAGTAGAAAGGTAGAATAAATAGGTTAATTGCGGGGGCGCAGGCCCCACTGAGGACCATGGGCACATACTTTCAAACCGCACTAGGTAAAGTAATAGGAACAAAGAACGAGCGCGACCTGAAGCGCTTGCAGGCGCGCGTGGAGGAGATCAACGCGCTTGAGCCGGAGATGCAGCAACTGCCCGACGCGGATTTTCCGCATCGGACCGAGCAGCTGAAGAAGCGCCTGGCCGAAGGCGCCACGCTCGACGACCTGCTGCCGGAAGCCTTTGCGCTGTGCCGAGAGGCCGGCCGCCGCACGCTGAACATGCGCCACTTTGACGTGCAGTTGGTGGGCGGCATGGTGCTGCACGAGGGCACCATCGCAGAAATGAAGACCGGCGAGGGCAAGACGCTGGTGGCCACTCTGCCCGTCTACCTGAACTCGCTGGAAGGCAAGGGCGTTCACGTGGTGACGGTGAACGATTACCTGGCCAACCGCGACGCCGCCTGGATGGGTCCCATCTACCGCCTGCTGGGCCTGAGCGTGGGCGTGATTGTCCACGACCTGGACGACGACGAGCGCCGCATTGCCTACAACTGCGACGTAACCTACGGCACCAACAACGAGTTCGGGTTCGATTACCTGCGCGACAACATGAAGTTTGAAATTGCTGACTGCGTGCAGCCCCAACACCATTACGCCATCGTCGACGAAGTGGACTCGATTTTGATTGACGAAGCGCGGACGCCGCTGATTATTTCCGGCGCGTCGGAAGAGTCGACGGAAAAGTATTATCGCGTGGACAAGGTGATCCCGCACCTGAAGGCGAAAGAAGATTACGAGATCGACGAGAAGCTGCGGACCGTCAGTTTGCTCGAGCCCGGCATCGCCAAGGCCGAAAAGCTGCTGGGGCTCGAAAACATGTACGACCCCGCCAACATGGAGTTTATCCACCACGTCTACCAGGGATTGAAAGCACATGCGCTCTTCCTGCGCGATAAGGATTACGTGGTGAAAGACGGCGAAGTGATTATCGTGGACGAGTTTACCGGGCGCCTGATGCCCGGCCGGCGGTGGAGTGACGGCCTGCACCAGGCCATCGAAGCCAAGGAAGACGTCAAGATCGAAAGAGAAAACCAGACGCTGGCCACCATCACCTTCCAGAACTACTTCCGCATGTATGACAAGCTGGCCGGCATGACCGGTACGGCGGAAACCGAAGCGGCCGAGTTTGAAAAAATCTACGAGCTGGAAGTGGTGGTGATTCCCACCAACCGCGAGCTCATCCGGTATGAGCACGCGGACGTGGTGTATCGCACGGAGCGAGAAAAGTTCAATGCCTCCATCGAGGAAATCAAGGAGTACCACCTGCGCGGCCAGCCCGTGCTGGTGGGCACCATCGCGATTGAAAAATCGGAACGCCTGAGTGCGCAACTGCGCAAGGCGGGATACCTGCCGGCACACTTCCAGGAACTGCTGAAACAGGCGGGGCTGGACGGGCGTACGCTAGAAAAGTGGGCTAGCGACCTGCAGGCGCAGCACGGCCAAGCCATGAACTGGCTGGTAAGGGCCGGCGTCACGCTTTCGGCCCTGAAGAAGACCTTGAAGGATGGTCGGTTTGCCGGCGTGGCAAGCTCACGGAACGGCAATCGGAACGAGTTTGTCAACGCGCTGCTGAAACGCAAGGTGGAGAGATACTTTGCTCCGGCGGTTGATCCGCTGGACGGTGATGGGGTTCCCGAGCTGGTGGAACTGGCAACCAAGACTCCGGACAAAGTCGTTCCGGTGCTCGACTACCTGATTGAGATCCAGTGCCGCCCGGAACGCCTGGTGGAAGTGCTGGAACAGCGCGAAATCAAACATAACATTCTTAACGCCAAGCAGCATGACCGCGAAGCGCAGATCGTGGCGCAGGCGGGCCGCGTGGGCGCCGTCACCGTCTCCACCAACATGGCCGGCCGCGGAACGGACATCCTGCTGGGCGGCAATCCGGAATTCCTGGCGCGTGAAGAGTTCCGCAAGTCGCCGGAAAAATACCGCCAGCAGGGTATCGATCCGGAACCGCCCGAACGCCCGGCGGCAGGCTCCGCGGATGAGATTTACCAGGCGTACATCAACGCCTACTCGGAATGGCGCAGGAAATGGACGGAATTCATCAATCGGTTTAAGGCCACCACCGACGTCGAACACGAGCGCGTGATCGACCTGGGTGGCCTTCACATCCTGGGCACTGAACGGCATGAGTCCCGCCGCATTGACAACCAGTTGCGCGGCCGCGCCGGCCGCCAGGGCGACCCTGGCTCATCGCGGTTCTACCTTTCTCTTGAAGACGACCTGCTTCGAATTTTCGCCGGCGACCGCATTTCCAAGATCATGCACCGGCTGGGCATGGAAGAGGGCGTGCCGATTGAATCGCGCCTGATCACCAAGCGCATTGAAGCCGCGCAGAAGGCGGTTGAAGGCCAAAACTTCGAGTCCCGGAAGCACCTGCTTGAATATGATGATGTTATGAACAAGCAGAGGGAAACAATCTATGATCTGCGCCGCCAACTGCTTCAGGGTGACGACCAGCAAGAATACCTGCTAGATTCCGCCGACCGGGTCGTGGATTGGCTTGTCACGAGCTACTGCCCCAAGGCACAGCATGCGGATGAATGGAACATTCAGGGCTTGCAGAACGAATTCTGGGGCCGCTTCGGTGTCGATCTCCGGAAGCATGAATTGCAGTTCGATCCCAAGTTGCTCGACCCTCTGACTGAAGACCTGAAGCAGATTGTTCATCAGCGTTATGAGGAGCGCGAGCAGGTCTGGGGTTCTGAACGCATGCGGTTCCATGAGCGCATGATCATGCTGCAGGTAGTTGACGCCCAATGGAAAGACCATCTGCTGGCCATGGACCACCTGAAAGAGGGCATCGGGCTGCGGGGATATGGACAGCGCGATCCACTGGTGGAATACAAGCGCGAGTCCTTCGACATGTTTGAAGCCATGATGGACCGCACCGAGGACGAAACCCTTCGCTACCTTTACCTGATGCGAACCCCCGAAGAGGAAGAGACGTTGATCCGCCAGTATCAGCAGCGCAAGCGGCGCGAGCAGCAAGAAATGCGCATGGTGGGCGGCGGCGTGATGGAAAGCCCCAGCAGGTGGTTCGCAAGGAAAAGATCGGCCGCAATGATCCCTGCCCCTGCGGCAGCGGCAAAAAATACAAGAAATGCCACGGTGCTCCGGCTGCAGTGGCTGCTGCGGCTGGAAAGTCTGGCGATGCCCCGGCGACTCCCGCTGATTCATAGACAGCACACGGATCGCTCCGTCTTCAACTCACGCAATTCAGACCCGCTACCATTCCTGCAACGGAAGTTGCACAACAGCTTCATGGGACGCTCATTCACAGGGAGCCGCCATACCGGAAGGAGCCTGGAACTCCAACTCCGTCCCGGGTGCGTGAAAACGTCAAGCTGCAAACAAAAAGCCCCCGGGACGTTGGAGCCAGCCTTGTTTCCTGCTCACCACCAAGGCTTGCCTCAACGTTCCGGAGGCTAGTGAATTCGTACCCAGTTCCGGTAAACAGCTAAACCATCACTGCCCGTCACCGCCATCGTCGCCAGGGGTGGGCGAAATCACAACAAAGAACCCTTGTCCCTGGTGAATCACCCGCAGCAGGACCTGCCCTTTGGCTTCACCCGCCAGCCGGTTGAAGTCGTTAACGTTATGGACAGGCTGACGGTTGATGCTTTGAATTACATCTCCCTGTTGGATGGACTGGGCCGCCGGACTATTCTGGTCGACATCGGAAACTACGACTCCGTTTACGTTGGGAGGTATCCCAAGTTGATCCCTCATGCCCGGAGTCAGGTTCTGAACCGTAATGCCCTCCAGAGCACTTCCTGACGGTGCCTGGCCCCGTCCCGGAGCGGCGCCAGCATTCGCGGGCCTCTCACCCAGGGTCACCTTAATCGTCATGGGTTTCCCGTTGCGGAGAACATCAAGGGTCACGACGGCTCCAGGATCGGTTTGCGTCACCATGGCTGTGAGCGCTCCAGCGTCTGGAACGTCCTTGCCATTGTACTTGCGAATCACATCACCATTCTGGAGTCCAGCCTTGGCCGAAGGCCCGTCGGGTTCCACATTCTGGACAAAAGCGCCGGAGGTGTCAGGAACATCAAATTGCTTCGCAAAGTCGGGACTGACATCCTGGACCAGGACTCCAAGGTAACCACGCGAGACCTTTCCCGTCTTGATCAGATCTTCCATCACGTGTTTGACCGTGTTGGATGGAATGGCAAATCCAATGCCGAGAAAACTGCCCTCGCCCCCCGGCCCTGAGTTGCCGCTCAGGATGGCAGTGTTGATCCCAACCACCTGTCCGCGGACGTTGACGAGAGGACCGCCCGAATTGCCCGGGTTAATGGCGGCGTCCGTCTGGATGAAGTCAGCCACACCCGTCGGACCTTCAATCCCCGAACGGCCAAGCGCGCTGACCGTTCCCCGGGTGACTGAGAAGTTCTGGCCGAAGGGGTTTCCAAAGGCCATAACGATGTCACCAACCTTGAGGCCCTCCGAATCTCCCCAGGATGCAACAGGCAGCTTGTCCGCTTCGATCTTGATAATGGCAAGATCCGTCGGCTTGTCTGTGCCGATCACTTTGGCCTTGAAGTTCCGCTTGTCGGCAAGCATCACTTCGATATCTGTCGCCTGCGCGATCACGTGATTGTTGGTCACAATATAGCCTTGCGGCGACACAATCACTCCGGATCCCAAAGCATGCAGGACTTGTCTTTGCGGAATCGTTCCAGGCATATTCCCGAAAAAGCGGCGGAAAAAGGGGTCAGAGAAAAAGGGAGATTGCTGGACCTTCATCACCTGCGTAGTGCTGATGTAAACCACTGCCGGCGTAACGGCCTGGGCGATGCGCTCGTAGGCCTTGTTCAACTGCTCAAGCTGATTGATGTCCGGTCCGCTCAATGCCTGCCCATCGGCCAGCACGATATTTGCAAAGCTGCGGTGCCCGACGTACATCACGGAAGCGAGAACCAGGCACAGGACCCCGAGCATTGTCAGGCTCAGGCCCAGAAAATTCTCGCGCAAAAACTGCTTCGAAAAACGCGGCATGAAAAGGATTCTCCTTTCGTCGACTCTTCTTCCGAGAGTTCAATCCAATCGGGGACGGGTCAAATTCAATTTTGCCATTAGCTACGATGCACCTGCAACACACAAGGGTTTCCTACTGCATTAACCCCGGGCTGAGTGCGGTCAGCGGACTGCCGGAAAAGGTGTTCTCCTGTCGAGTCCTGGACACAAGCCGGCCCCCTCACACCTTAAGATTACCACACGCCAGCGCACGCAATATGGATGTCGGCGTCAAATCCTGGTAAATGAACCCGGTTGGAAACCTTGAAAACAGGAACAGGTCGACTTGGGCGAACAACGATCGCGAATGAAAAGGTTGAAGTTTGAAATGGCGGGAAGCTTGACTCCTACATCTTCTTCCGGCTGTACGCAGAGGTTACCATCACGCCCATCGTCCCGCCAATCTGGCTGAGTTGGACGTCGTAGTGGACGGGATAGCCGCCCTGAACGGAAACGTTGTTGGCCTGGACGGCGCCAACAAAGTACCCTCCACTGCCACCCCCGCCCAGGTTGACGGTTGCGTTGGGAGCGTTCAGAAGGGCTGAGATAGCTCCATTGCCGCTGATGGACACGCTGTTCGTCCCCGCATAGTTAATAACTACGGATTCGGGTGGGATGCTGGACGAAACACCGTTCGATATTCCGAGGCCTCCGATGCTGAAATTGCTTTTGATGTTGATGACTACGTAACCTGAAACACTGATCTGGCCCTGCGTTTCACTGAGACTGTCAATATCGTAGTAAATAGGGCTCAGAGGACTGGAGGCTCCCACCAGTTCCAGAACGGGCGCGTTTCCTCCGCCGCCTCCGCCGGACATCGAGATGCTCGAAATCTCATAGGGATGGGAGGAGGTGCCGTCGCAGGAGGTGTCCATGCACGGCGAACTTGTCGTAGGAGTCACGCCCGTCGTCTGAGGGAACGGACTATTGGACCACGTCGCGCCCGCCGGTAAGACCTGGATGCTTCCCGAACCTAAGGAGTAAGAAGGAGCGCCGTTGGGGAAATTGGCGCGAAAAGTGGGAGTGGGAGGCGGCGCCTTGTAGGGGCCATTAATCACCTGCCCCAACACCGAACTCGTGCTTCCGCTGTACCCGCTGGCGGCGCATCCGGAACTGCCGCCGGTGCCGATAACAACGTCCCCTGAAACCGTCACGTTGCTCCCGAGCGTAACTCCCCCGTTCGCGCCCACGCTGGCGCCCGCTCCAATCACGTTGCTGGCGGTTGTGGAATCACACTGGCCCGAGGCCACACTGGGATTCCCGCCGCCGTACGCGCCGAGTGAAGAGTTGAAGGCGTCAGTGCAGGTACCCGAACTCCCCTGCATCGTAACAGAGCAGAATCCATAAAGGGCATTGCCCCAGGTCGGAATGTAAATGGGCTGCACAATCGCCTGTTCTTCCGCAGTAGCTATTCTCGTAGACGAACCGGACCCTGCTGTCCAGGTGGCCCTGGAAGTAATCAGCCAGGTCTCCACTGGCGTGGGAGTCAGCGGAGGTTGGTAACCCACATTGACAGTCTGGTAGTTCAACAGGGCGGCATTCACGTTAAAATAGCCGGAATTGTCAGCGTCGGCGGACACGCGGGTGTTTGCCAGGTCGTTCAAATCCGAGGCGAAGGCGTCGGAAACCTCCCGTGGCGTGCTCTCGCTGTTGTTGACGTCAGGGAAATTCGACGACCCGCTCCCAAACCCGATCAGCTGAACGGAGCTGTTGTTGCTCGGGCAGCCGGATTTGCACACCACCGGCGAAGCGTTGGAGGTGTAAAGATCAAAGGGGCTGCCGATCGACGTCACCAGGTAATAAGTGTTGGCCTCGCTCTCCGCAATGGCCCGGTAATGTGTGCTGCGAAACCAGTTGACGGCGCGTTGAATGCCCGCCTTGGCCAGGTAGTCCGCTTGCGTGTCCAGCTTGTAGTTGTAGCTGGCAAAAGTTTCGGAGCGCGCAGTGAAGACAATCGCCGCCGCCAGCACGGACAGTACGAGCATCGCCAGCAGAACGAGAATCAGCGCAATACCCCGCTCGCGTCCATCTCGAGCCTGATTCGTCTTGTTAACTGATAATGTTTCCATCAGAGGTCGCACCTCACGGGTAATAGTTCGAGGGAAAAGTCATGGGCAAACTCTTGGGGAGAGGCGGCAGATAGATGGCGCCGCCCGCATTATTCACAGTGATGGCGGCCTGAAGGTTCAGGGGCCTGATCTGGGTGGCCATGGTGAACCATTCCGGAGATGCTGACTCCAGGCTCTTGGGGCTCACCGCAACGCTGATGGTGACGACTACTGTCCCGACCACAGTGATCTGGTTTGGCACGACTCCGATCACAACCTGGTTGGGATAGGCAAAAATCGGCCCGCCCGTCGGTCCGCTCTGGGTCGTGGTGTTGTAAAGGATATTGGTAACCAGGGTGGAGGCCTGATTGTTCCCCGGCGGGGTATAAGTGGATGGCGCCGGAAGGTTTGTGAACGGCACGGTCGTCACGGAACGGTAAAGATCGTATAGAGTGTAAGTCGTCCCGTTAATGCTGACGGTTGTGGCGGGGCTGACCGGCGACAGGCTATAGACCACGTACCGGACGACGCCGTCCTGGTTGATGTCACCAAAGAATTCCAGCCTCTGGTCGCTTGAAGTGCCCGAGGTCTGCAGAATGCCACTACCGTAAGGCATCTTGTAACTGATGACGGGAAATGGAGTCGTGGACCCGTCGTGGCTCAACAGGAAAACAGCACTGATTTGATTGGGTGTGCTGCACGGCGTCGCGGACACGTTGGAGGTTGAAAGCACCTCGACCAGTTCGTGGTTTGCCCCTTTATCCACTGTGAGCCAGTCGCCGGGATTAATCTGGTTGATGTCGCTGAGTGTAATGCACTGCGCGCTTGAGCTCACGGCGACTGTATTGCTGGAAGTCTTGGCGGCGGTGAAGTTCGGATTGAATCCTGCCTGCCCGATCTCCTGGGTCATGACTTCCATCGCCGCGCGGGCGCTCTGGTTCGCCTCTGAAACCACCTGGTTGGTCTGGTATTTCTTCTGGGACTGGAACAGGAACGGAAAGACGGCGGACATCAGAAGAACGATGATGGCCACGCTGACCAGCAACTCGATCAGCGAAAATCCCGCTGGAAAATCCCGCCGAAGGTTTTGGACCCGTTCCATGTCGCGCAATCCTAGTTCGGATTTGACAACAAACTGGTGAGCACCACCACGGGCTTGCCGGAACTGGCGTTCACGGCGGACTGGGAATAGACCGCCACAGAAATCTGCTTGAGGGACGGACCGCCCGTGGAAGCCACATCCGTAATTTCCCACATCCGTACGTATGAAATGTCCGAAGGCGTAATCGAAGAGCAGCTTGTTGCCGCCGTGGACCCGGGTAGCTGGATGCCGTTGCTGTCAAGGAAATCGATGTACCCCACCGAAGCTCCGGAATTCGGGCATGTGGCCTGGACGGAGGGACCAATAGCGCCGCCGGCAAGCAGGCCGTCTGTCCATCCGCTTGCGCTGACGTTGGTCGTATTGCAACTGGATGGCTGGGCTGATGCTGCCTGTGTGCAGTTGCTGAAGTTGAGCGACAATAGCTTTTCCATCTTGTCCTGCGCGTAGATGGTCGCCCGCGTCACCTCGGTGCCCTGGTTCTTATTGGTCACCATCGCCTGAAAGATAAGGCCTCCCACACTGAAAAGTCCGACGACTGCAATCAGCACAGCAATCAGGGTCTCAATCAGACTTACGCCGCTATCCTTGAACGGGCTTTCCATTTCTTTTTCCTCGCGCAATCTCCGCGCACCGGGGGCAGTTTACCTCTTCAACCAGGAACTGCTGGCCGTGTCCCAGTTCCACACGTTGACCGCTCCCCCAATTGACACCGTCACCGCGTCCACCAGGTTGTACTGGTTGCGGACGTAAATTGCCAGTCCTCCATTGCCGAGCGGGTTGCCGCTGCTGTCCACCGGAGCCCCGCGCGTGTTGAAATAAATATCAAAGGGGTCCGGGCAGGGGCTTGGGTCCGCCTGAATGGTTCCCGGGTAACTGCTTGCGCTGAGAAAGGAAGGACGGCAACTTGAGAAACTGTCGCCTTCCATCGCGTATTGGGTCCCACCCTCAATCCCCGCAGTCGTCAGGGCGTTGTAGGCGGAGGTACAGGCCGAATCGGTACTCGTGGAAGTATCGCCGCAAAGCTTCTCCCGCCAGTACCTCCCGGAAGAAGCGTTGACAACCTCACGGTAGGGCGCAAACTGGGATGCGGCCCTCATGCGCGCAATGTTCAACTGGTCGGCAAGCGCCGACGCGTCCGCGTGCAGCCGGTAGGCTTTGACGGCATGATAAGCCTGCGGAATCGCCATGGCAGCGACAATGCCCGCAACGGTAACCACAACCAGCATCTCCAGCATCGTGAACGCACGGCCACGCCAAAAATCAATCCGGCGTATGAGCTGCCCGTTGCTGCCCGACGGCGATAGTGGTCGCGCCCATCTCGCACGTCGCAAGGTAGCTCCCCGAAGCAAGCACAAAACCGGAGATGTCTTCCATCGCGCCATATTGAAATTTCATCGGCTGTCTGGCTTTCTTACTCTAGGGCCTGAGGTTATCTGAACGTGTAATTATCCTGTTTATATATAGATCGCGTAAGTCACGGACAAAACAGCTTGTTAACACGGTTGCTGCACCATCGATCATCAGAAAATTAGGCGCGGGTATCGCTGTTGGCAGGCCAGGAATTAGGCTTTACTTATGCTTCGGCGGGAACTAACAGGAACGTAAAGCAGAAGTCACGCCTGGACATTTCATCAAAGAGAACCCACAACGAAGTCGCGGGCCGCCGCGCAAAGATCCTCATGCGGAAACGCGGCCCATTGCAGAGTCAGAGGATTTTCTGTACTATCCCTCCTTCAGGCATCCAGGGTGATTCACCTGCTAAGGCCTCGGCTCCTTCCAGACAATGGCGACGCTTCCACCAGATGTTTCTCAGGTTACACATCGAGCCCACCGGCCGTTGCGTCGGGCGGGGGGATCGGTTCTGATCGCATTTTTGCTGTTATTGGCCACAGCGGGCGTGTGGATTTACTGGCGCGTTCATGCGTGCCTGCCCCGGCTGGATGGAACTGTCCAGGTGCAAGGGCTCCAGAGCAAAGTTGAGGTGCTGCGTGATGCGCACGGAGTTCCGCACATTCGGGCCGCGTCTCTCGATGACCTGATGTTCGCGCAGGGGTACGTCACCGCGCAGGACCGCTTATGGCAGATGGACCTCACCCGCCGGATTGCGCAGGGCCGCCTGTCAGAATTGTTCGGGCCGCGCACACTCCATTCCGATATCGAGAACCGGACACTGGGAATGAAGCAGGCTGCCGAGCGCGGCGTACAGGAGCTCGATCCAGAAGAACAGAAGCTGCTGCGGGATTACGCTCAGGGCGTGAACGCGTTCATCTCGACCCATCAGGACCGCCTGCCGATCGAATTTCTGCTCCTGCGCTACCACCCGGAACCCTGGCAGGAATCCGACTCGCTGGAAGTTGCCCTGAACATGGCGCGACTGCTGAACACATCCTGGCCGGATGAACTGATGCATGAGAGGGTGGGGCGAAAGCTCGGCAGTGCGGAACTTGAAAATGATATCTTCCCAGCCCGGTCACCGCTGGACCGTCCCGTGGCTGAACTGTCGCCAGGATCTTCAGCTCCTGCAAAACCGTCGACCGAAGGGCCATCTGCCACAACTTCACTCCAGCCACACCTTCTCGAACCACCGGGCGAAGCGTCGGCGCCGTTAGAACAAGACCTCTCCGATCTTGATCCCATGCTGCAGGCCTTGGAGTCGTCAAGTTCCTACACGGGTGTGGGCAGCAATAACTGGGTGGTGAGCGGAGCACACACACGTTCTGGCAAGCCGTTGCTGGCGAACGACCCGCATCTTCCTCTTGGCATTCCGAGCATTTGGTACATGGTCCATATGGAAGCCCCCGCCCTGGACGTGAGTGGCGTGAGTCTTCCCGGGTTGCCGATGGCTATCATCGGGCACAACCGCCAAATCGCCTGGGGAGTAACCAATACAGACCCGGACGTGCAGGACCTGTATGAAGAAGCTTTTAATCCTCAAGACCCGCATGAATATTTCTACGATGGCAAATGGGTGGAGGACAACGAAAGGACCGAGAGGATAAGAGTCCGCGGAAAGCTGGATGAGGTCCTGGTAGTGAAATCCACCCGCCACGGCCCAATCCTTCCGGACACTGGCCGGCGGCACCTCGCTCTCGGCTGGACGGCCTTGTTGCCGCATGCGCTGCACTTCCCTTTTTTGAAGATTGACCGGGCCGGCAACTGGAAAGAGTTTACGGATGCACTTCGGAGCTTTGCAGGGCCAATGCAGAATTTTGTCTACGCCGATACCGAAGGAAACATCGGCTTCTATGCAGCCGGTTGGGTCCCCATCCGGAAACGCGGCAACGGCAGCGTTCCCGTTCCGGGTTCAAGCGACGAATTCGAGTGGCTTGGCATGGTTCCGTTCCAGGACCTTCCCCACGCCCATAATCCAAAGATCGGCATTATCGCAACGGCAAACGGCCGTGTTGTGCCCGACGATTATCCCTATTTCATCACGTCAATGTGGGGTGCCCCGTACCGGACAGCGAGGATTTTTCAGCTTCTGGAAGCCGGAAATTCTTTCACCGTCGAGGACATGCAGAAGATCCAGATGGACATCCATCCGCTGGACGATGAGTGGCTGCGAGAACGCTTGACCGCCGCGGCAAAGGACTACCCACCCCAGGCGCCCGACGTGCAGTTTGCCATTGAGAGATTGGGCGCATGGGACGGCGAGGCAACGGTCGATTCCGCCGCCACACTGGTATGTGAACTCACCAGAACAGCCCTTCTGCATCGCATTCTTGCGCCCAGGCTGGGGGACGATCTCGCAGGGTACCGTTGTCCGATGAGCACGGTCTTTCTGCAAAACGTAATCGACAACAAACTGTACCGGTGGCTGCCGCCCGGCGACAACGACTTTAACCAGACCCTGATGAAGAGCCTGGAAGAGGCTGTCGCACAAATTCCGAAACTCGTTGGAACAAATGATCACAACGCCTGGCAGTGGGGCATCACCATACCTTTAACTTTCCGGCACCCGTTGGGAGGAGTTTTGCGGCCCCTGGGGTGGCTGCTGAATGCAGGCCCCTTTCCGCAATCTGGAACGGCGAACACTCTCAAACGCGCCACTCGCGGTGTCGGGCCGTCCATGCGAATGGTAGTGGATCTCGGAGAGCTTGACGGTTCTGTCCAGAACATTACGCTCGGAGAATCGGGCCAGCCGTTCAGTCCGTACTATAAAGATCAGTTTGAAGCTTGGTATCATGGCCAGAGCTTCCCGATGCTGTTCAGTGATGAAGCCGTTAACAAAGGGGGCGTCCATCGGCTGGTGCTTGAGCCTGCACAAGCAAGTCTCGGGGGAAGGCGTGAGACCGGAAATTAGGGGACAACTCAGGAAATGAAAAAGATAACGCGCCGGGAATCAATCTTAGCGATGGTATCAGCACTTGGCGCCGGGGGTGCGGCTATCAAAGCCTCGGGCCAAACCGCGCCAGGTACCAGCAAAGCGCCATCACCGGATTCCTCCGCCTCGCAGGACGAAGGAGCAACAAACCAGGCCGCACAACTTTCCGCATCCGACCAGGCCTTCGAGAAATTCGTCGATGAATACTTCGAAGGCTTCTTCAAGTTTGATCCCGCCAGCGCCACCAGGGCTGGCATTCACAAATACGATAGCGAGCTTCCCGCGTATTCGCAAACGGATATCCAAAGTGAAATCGCGCGCAACCAGATGGCGCTGCGGGAGCTGGCGAGGATCCCCAGTGAAGGGCTCTCTGAGAATAACCTGCTTGACGCCACGGTGCTTGAAAGCCTGATCAACGGGCGACTCCTTGACCTGGCCGACATCCGCATGTGGGCAATAGATCCAAGATATTACAACACCCAGGCAGGGACTGCGCTTTACACCTTGATCGAGCGTGATTTTGCCCCGCTCGACGACCGGTTGAAATCATTGATTGCCCGCGAACGCCGCGTTCCTGACGTATTAAACAGCGCCCGCGCCAACGTGATTGCCCCTCCTTCCGTCTACACAAAAGTCGCCATTGAAGAAGTCCAGGCAGAGATTGATTTCCTCCAGAACGTCCTGCCGCAAGCCGTAGCAGGCGCGCAGAGCCTCGCACTGAAAACGGAATTTGAAAAGGTCAACCAGACCGCCGTGACGGCTTACCAGCAGTTTCTTGAATATCTACAGACTGGTCTTGCGCCTCTGTCGCAGGGCAACTTTGCGCTCGGCGCCGAGAATTTCCAGAAGAAACTGTCGTATGACGAGATGGTTGACATCCCCATCAAGGAGCTGTTGAAGATCGGGAACACAGAGATGCGCCGGGTGCAGTCGCTCTTCACGCAGGCTGCCAACATCATCGACTCCACAAAAACGCCGCTCCAGGTGCTTCAGACCATCAAACAGAATTACCCGGCGGCAGGCCAGGTGATAGGAGAAACCCAATCGGTACTCGATAACCTCAGGCAATTTTTGCTCACCCATGAAATTGTGACAGTCCCGCAGGCGCCCATTCCGCAGGTGACCGAAACACCCCCCTTTATGCGGGCACTCACTTTTGCATCGATGGATACGCCCGGACCATTTGAAGAGCATTCAATCCAGTCGTTCTTCTATGTCACGCTGCCCAATCCTGCCTGGGACGAAGAACGGAAACAACAATTGCTCCGGTTTTTTAACCGGTATTTCACCCGGGTCGTGGCCATCCATGAGGTCTACCCGGGCCACTACGTACAGTTTCTATGGCTAAAGCAAGCGCCCACAAAAGCGAGAAAACTTGAGTCCACCATGGACGGCATGGGAACTAACGTCGAAGGCTGGGCCCATTACTGCGAAGAGATGATGCTGGAACAGGGGTACGGCGAGGGAGACCCCAACCTGCTGCTGGTGCAGCTACAGGCTGCGCTCATCCGCGTGTGCCGTTACCTGGCGGGAATCCAGTTGCACACGCAGGGAATGACGGTGGAACAAGCCGCCGATCTGTTCCGGCAGGAAGCCTATATGGACCCCGCAAATGCCGAGCGCGAAGCAATGCGTGGGACCTTCGATCCCACCTACCTGGCCTACACGCTTGGCAAGCTGGAGATCATGAAGCTGCGGGAGGACTACAAGAAGAAGCTCGGTGACAAATTCAACTTGAAAGCATTCCACGATCAGTTCCTGAGTTACGGCGTGGTGCCGGTCAAATTGATCCGCGAACAGATGTTGCAGGATGGAACTCCTGTCCTTTAGCGCGATGTTTAGAGAACTCGCCAGAGTGCAGTCTAACTTTCGGAAACCACCTGCCCATTGCACGGTGAAAGAATTCCAAGTTTCCATGCCAAACTGCGTGAATCCCAGGGAAAGAGAATCCATGTTGCAAGATCGCTATTCATTTACTAATGTAAGCCAATCCGCACCGTCCCGGTTTCTCCGTCACTTCAGCCCGCTTCTGCTCGCACTGCTGTCTTGCCTTGTACTGGCCCTGGCAGCCTCCGCAGGACAACTCACGACGCCGCAAGATGGGCCAAATCGGCTTGAACTGTCATACACCCTCGAAATGGAGCGCCCCTCAACACATCTCCTGCAGGTGGAGATTTCGGTAGCCAAAGTAGAGGTGCCCGTCCTCAGGTTCGCCATGCCGGTCTGGGCACCCGGCCGCTATGCGATCTATGATTTCGCAAAGAACGTTCAGGAGTTCACCGTTGTCGGCGCAAACGGCCAGGCCCTTCCATGGGTGCAGCCGGACAAACAAACCTGGGCCGTGAATACGTCCGACTGCGGCGGCACAGTAAAGGTGCTCTACAAGGTGTTCGCCAATGACCTGACGGGCTCCTTCTCGCAATTCGACACCTCGCACGGCGCCATCAACGGCGCCTCCGTCTTTATGTACCTGCCGGGGAACAAACCCGACCCCTTGACGCTGACCATTCACCCGCCCCACGGCTGGAAAATCGTCAGCGGTTTCTCGATGTCGCCGAGCCAAACAACGTTCCAAGTTCCGAACTACGATGTCCTGATCGACACACCTCTCGAAATAGGGCCCGACTGCTGGGTGAAGGACTTTGAGGAAGACGGAAAAACCTTCCGTGTTGCGGTCCACAGTTATCCCGATCAGGACGGCGACGCCGACAATCGCTCTGCACTGGTTGAAGGCCTGAAGAAGATCGTCCACTCTGAGATGGCGATGATGCCGGCGCCGGACTTCAACCACTACACCTTTCTTTTCCATTTTGACCCGGGCCTGCCAATGGGGGACGGGATGGAACATCTCAACTCGACCGACATTATCGTTCACGGTAAGTTGTCAGACAGCGGACTCTCTCAGGCGCTCGAAACAGCCGCCCATGAATTCTTTCATCTCTGGAACGTCAAGCGGCTGCGCCCTACCGGGCTGGGGCCGTTCGATTACAGCCGCGAGGCTTATACCCGGTCGTTGTGGTTTGTGGAAGGCATTACGACTTATTACTCCTACGTGAACCTGTTGCGCAGCGGCATCTGGTCGCAGCAGGAATTCCTGGACCGGCTGGCAGGCGAAGTCCGTGCGCTGCGGGAAGCTCCGGGCCGCAGGCTGATGTCCGCCGAAAGTTCCAGTTTCCACGCCTGGTTTTTCGACCGGTCACCGCAAATGCAGGAAACCAATTTTGCCAATACCACGATCTCCTATTACAACAAGGGGGCCCTGCTGGGGACACTTCTCGATCTTGAAATCCGTTCTGCCACGCGCGGTGAAAAATCACTCGACGACGTGATGCGGCTGATGTACGGGAAATTCTACGCAATCCCTGCCGCCAGCTATTACCTGCGCGGCCACGGCTACACGGAAATGGGTATTCTCGACGCCGTCAATCAGGTTTCCGGCACGGACTTCACGTCTTTCTTCCAGCAATACGTCGCCGGGACGGTTCCGCTTCCCTACAATGAAGTTCTTGCGAGGGCAGGATTGGCGCTCCACGTTGCAACCTCGCCCCAGGCGCCTCCCAGTCTGGGAGTGCTGGTGGAGCCCGTTGACACTGGCGTCAGGATACTTGCCGTCCAGCCCGGTGGGGCGGCAGACCGCGCGGGCTTAAGTCGCGACGACGTATTGATTTCCGTAGATGACCAGTCGCTTGCCACTCAAAGTCTGGCCGACCGGTTGAGCATTTACACTGCGGGGGCGAAAGTTCCGTTTGAAGTGGAGCGGCACGAAAATCGCCTTTTCATCACTGTTCAGCTCGATCCGCCGCGCCCCGACGAGTATTCGATCATGGAGCTGCCAGGTGCCACAAATGAACAGGCGAGAATCCGGCAGGGATGGTTAAACGCAAGCCAGCAGGGCCCAGCCCAAAGCTCCCCTGCGGGAGCCACTGCCGGGAGATTCAGGAATCCCACTTCTTCTTGAAATAGTACGAAATCACGCCAATCAGAACAGCAACGAGGACAGCTGCCATCACAAATTCATTGACTTTGAGAAAGTGTTGTTCGACCAGTTGCCAACTGTTCCCGAACAGAAAACCCACATAGATGATTGCAATGACCCAGATCGTGGCCCCCGTGAAATTGAAAAAGAGAAACCGGAGATAGGGCATGCGAAAAAGACCGGCAATGATCCCGGCAAACATGCGCAACCCCGTAATGAACCTGCCTGTAAAGACAGCCCACTGGCCGTACTTGAGGAACAATGTCTGGGAATGGTCAAAGGATTTTCGAACGACAGGAAACCTTCGGATAAACCGGTCGACAAACGGTCTCCCGCCAAAATGCCCTATCAGGAACCCCGTCGAGTCGCCGAGAGTGGCCCCTGCAATCGCCACCAGGATGCTGGGCAAAAGCTCGATTTTCCCGTGATAGGCAAGAAATCCGGCAAACAAAAGGACTGTTTCACCCGGGACCGGAATGCCTGCGTTTTCCAGCATGACCCCAAAGAAGACCACCCAGTAGCCATACCTCGAAAAAACTTCTGATAGCGTTTGGAAAATGGTGTGGGCCAT
>DATLWV010000032.1:0-10570 GCA_035576145.1 Terriglobia bacterium | reverse complement strand
ATAGAGTTTCTCTTTCCAGCCTTGAGGACTGATTTCCGTAATAGCGTGGTCGTTGGATGCCATCGTGTAATAATCAACCTGGGTCTGGTGGTTCTTCATCGATTCGTTCACCACTTTGACCGGAGCCTGACCCACCAGTTTCCCATAATTGTCAAAAAACTTGACCGCTGGTGACTTCTGGTTGTTGACAACGTCGATCCTGTACTTGCCGGGCTTCAGTTTCAGAGTTTTCCCAACTGTCGCAGAATAAAGCACATCGATCTGCTTCGTTTTGGCGAATGCCGTTCCCGCAAAAAAGAAGACGAGACACGACACCGATATGATGGTTCTATGTATTCTGTTGTGCATAAGAAGATTAATCCTCCACTGCCGATTTTGAATCACATTTCATTGGAGAAGGTGAACCGGCGCCCAGGTTGCCTGCGTGTGGAAGTAATGTTCGGCTGTTCAGATTTGAAACACTTTTTGAGTCACCGAGAGGCGGTGGGTCCGGCCCTTTAGCCAATGGGGCCGGCTTCGAATCAGGCGATTGCCGGATATTCCTTCCAGTTCATTATTTTGTCGTAAGGGGCACCCTCCCCTGGAGGAGCCAGGAATTGCCAACTTTCTCGATGGTGACATTCTGAAGGTGGCATGCCTGGTCAAGCCGGGCTGCGCCTATCCCCGCCACCGCAACACGGCTTCGAACGGAACCCAGAACCAGTGGTGAAATAAACCAGCAAACCCTGTCAACGAGGCGTAAGTCAAAGAAGCTTCCCAAGACTTCGCCGCCCCCTTCGACCATCAAGCTGATGATTTCCTCTTTGGCCAGGCGTCTGAGCAAAGCTCGCAGGGGAACCTGTTTGGCGCGGAACGACCATACTTTTACACCCATGCGCTCGAGACGAGCTTTTTTTGTCGCACTGGCTCCGGCGGTGCACGCGACAATGCATTTTCCCGATTTCACGACCTGGCTCGAGAGAGGAACTCGCAGACGGGAATCCAGAACGATTCGCCAGGGCTCTGCCGCTCCGGGGGCGCGCGGCCCAAGGTGCGGATCATCACTCAACACCGTGTTGATTCCCACTATCACAGCCTGATGCTCTGCTCGCAGGAGCCGTGCGCGGCGGCGGGCTTCCTCGTCCGTGATCCACTTTGATTGTCCCGTCCGGGTTGCGATCTTCCCGTCCAGGCTGGTTGCCACCTTGGCTGTTACGAAGGGCAGACCGGTAGCCTGGAACTTCACATACATTTCGTTCAGAGCGATGGCTTCGTCTGAACAAAGGCCGCCGTGGACCTGCAACCCGCGCCTCCGCAGCAGTTGTGCGCTCTTGCCGGAAACCAGCGGGTTGGGGTCTTTCAACGCGTAGTAGACCTCGCGGATTCCTGCTTTGAGGATGGCGTCGGTGCAGGGCGGAGTCCGCCCGTGGTGGCAGCACGGTTCGAGCGTGACGTAGAGCGTGGCGCCGCAAGCGCGCGGGCCGGCATCCAGTAACGCTTCAACCTCCGCATGGTTGGTGCCAGAGCCGTGGTGAAATCCTTTCCCGACCACCTGTCCATCGCGAACGATGACGCAACCGACCCATGGATTGGGATAGGGCACACCCGGGCACCTGCGCGCCAGCCGGAGCGCCATGCGCAGATAGAATTCAGGCGGTCGGCGTGATGTTTGCGCGCGCAATCACTGCACCTTGCTCAGCAAATGTCCCAGCTTGTCTTTCTTCACTTTCAAATACGTATGGTTGGTCTTGGTGGGTGCAATCTCCAGGGGGACACGCCGCAGAATGTTGAGCCCATGCCGCCTGATACCTGACACCTTTTCCGGGTTGTTGGTCAACAGTTGGATCTTGCGAACACCCAGGTCGCGCAGAATTTGCGCGCCCACGGAGTAATCCCGCATGTCGGCGGGCAGTCCCAACTGTTCGTTTGCCTCCACAGTATCCAGGCCTTGGTCCTGGAGCGCATAGGCGCGAATCTTGTTGGTCAGGCCAATGCCGCGTCCTTCCTGGCTGAGGTAGACGATCACGCCTTCGCCCTTTTCGCCCACCTTCTTCATTGCGGTTGCTAGCTGTTCACGGCAGTCACACCGAATGGAGTGCAGGGTGTCACCGGTTACGCATTGTGAATGGACTCGCACCAGAACAGGGCGGTCTGGTGATATCCTTCCCATCACCAGTGCCAGGTGCTTGCGGTTCTGTGAAGGGCACTCGTATACGTGGGCGGTAAAGTTGCCGAATTTCGTAGGCAGTTGTGCGCTGGCCACGCAGGTGACCAGCTTTTCCCGATAGCGCCGGTATTCAATCAGTTGTTCAATGTTCAACACCTTCAGGCGGTGTCTTCGGGCGATCTTTTCGATGCTGGGCGCTAACGCCGATTTCCCATTCTTGTCCAGGATCTCGCACATGACGGCCACCGGCTTCAACCCGGCCATCCGGACGAGATCGACTGAGGCCTCCGTGTGTCCGGCCCTCACCAGAACTCCGCCCTCCCGCGCCCGCACCGGGAAGATGTGCCCCGGGCGCACGAGGTCGTAAGACTGGGCACGTGGAGATGCCAGCAGGCGAACCGTGGTTGCGCGGTCCTGCGCTGAAATCCCCGTTGTGGTGCCTTTCCGGGCGTCAACCGAGACCGTGAAATCACAGCCAAACGGCGTACCGTTGTCATCGGCTCCGACCATTGGCGGCAACCCCAGCTTCAGCGCCCGCTCGCGTGTGAGGGCGGCACAGATCAGGCCTCCGCCATCTTTGATCATGGTGTTGATGTGGGCGGCAGAAACCTTTTCCGCGGCCATCACGAAATCCGCTTCATTTTCACGGTCCAGGCTGTCGCGGACGATGACGAGCCGGCCCGCCCGGATTTCCTGTACTGCTTCTTCAACTGTTGCTATGTGCGACATATGTTCCCTCTAACCCCTGGCACTACTCAGAGTAGCCAGCAGAGACAAGGCCGCCTGCCCAGCCTCAATCCCCTTGTTCAATTTGTTGTTCCCTGCGCGCCGCGCGGCGTCGCGCCTGTTGTAGGTGGCAAGAACCTCAAAAATGATCGGCACGTCGTGCCGGAGCGAGACGTCCATAATTCCCCTGGCGCATTCATTCACCACCAGTTCAAAATGGTAGGTGTCACCCTTGATCACGGCTCCCAGTGCGATCAGGGCGTGGTATTTCTTCTGCGATGCCAGGCGCTGGGCAAGGAGAGGAATTTCAAAGCATCCGGGGACGGCAAAATTCCGTATGTTCTTTTCCGGGACTCCCGCAGCCAGCAGGGTCTCCACGCATTTTTCTTCCAGGCTCAAAGTAATCTCGCGGTTGTATTCGCCGCGAATGATCGCGATGCGAAACCGCGATATATTCTTCCGGGCCATGGCTGGATTCGGCGCTTTGGACTTCGCGTTCCGCAATCTCATTTTTTCAGCAGCCTTTCGATGTATTTGCCCAGGATGTCCACCTCGATGTTGACCGGGCGGCCGGGCCGTTTGCCCCCGAGCGTTGTGTGGCTCAGCGTGTAGGCAAGCAGGGAACACTGGAACGCGGATCGCGTTGCCTCCACAACGGTCAGGCTGATGCCGTCAACGGCGATGGAACCTTTGGGCACAATGTAGCGGGAAAATTGCGAGGGTATTGCGAACGTAAAAAGTCTGGCCTCGCCCTCGTCAGTGATGGTTTTGATTCGGGCCGTAGTATCCACGTGTCCCTGGACCAGGTGACCGCCGATCAGGCTTTGGAGTGTGAGGCACCTTTCAAGATTAACCTCGTCGCCTTTCCGCAATTCCCCAAGCGTGGTCTTACGCAGTGTCTCAGGCATGTAAACAACCCGGAATGACCCTTTATTGAAACTCTGAACGGTTGAGCAGACGCCTTCGATGGATACGCTCTCCCCGTCCTGGAGTTTCCAGCCCTGCGGCTTGCGGATAGTCAGAATCCGCTGCTTGCGTGCGTTGCCGACGCTGAGGATGGGGCTGGTGGTTTCAACAATGCCGCTGAACACGGGACCTCATTTCTGATTTCGCAGGTTGCGATAACTTGCGTACAGACCCTGATTGCTTAAGCAGGCCCGCCCTCGCTCTGGAACTCCACCATGCGAGTCAGGCCTTGGCCTGGAAGCCAATTATCTTTTTCTGGGAGATGGGGTCTTGGTCGGCGGCGATTGCCGCGTCAACAGAACCCCGCATCGGGGCAAGGATTTTAATCAACTGTCTGCACCCATCCACCCGCACCGGCGCGGCCTCGCACAGTGGCCTGCCAGCGCACGTACACAGGCGCCTGACCCTCTCCCATCCGGACTATACCGTCGGCCCCGGAATTTCACCGAGTCCTGGAGTTCTCAGGATTATCCTCCCTGCCCACAGAACCACTTGCAAAACAGGGCGGGTCAAAGAATCTGAGTTCTCCTCGCGGGCTCTACCGCCGATCGGGAATTGGGAAGACGCTTGATGCGTCGTCCCTCACCCTGCCCCGAAGGTCATCTCAACAAGTTGTCAATCTTTTTATACCATGAAAAACAGCGATTCCTCAAGCTGCGCTGGGATGGTTCAAGGGAATGATGACCGAAATCAACGTGATCAAGTGTCGGAGAACAAGCCTCTGGAATTTCCCGGGGCATAACTTCTGGAAACTAATGGCCTCAGGAAAAGCACGGCGCTCGCGAGATTTCAGACGCTACTCCATTGGCTGGTACGCAAGGTCAGGCTTTACTTTGGCAGGCATTGGCGGCGTCACGGACAAAATTGGCGCACCTGACAGCACGCCAGCGAGTTTCCAACTCTTCTGCGATCTCCAGCAAACCCACCTTTGTCGCGCGACCCGGCCGAAGAGCCCGGTAGATTTCCAGAAGTCTTTCCTGTGGCACATCAACCAACTCCGCGGCGCGGCGGAAATTCTCCGCCAACTGCGGTCGGGCGCAGGCTTCCGCTACCCTTGCTTGTAATTCCAACGCCTCGGCTGTTACCCGCAGATCATCCATTTGAATTCGCCCATCCAGGACAGCTTCAAGAGTGATCTCGTCAAATGGAATTCCCGAGGGTGTTCGCAAGCGGTCGTGATAGTTTTCGGAAAGTGGATAATCTTGCGCTGCGGATTCAGTATTCATTCAGACGTCTCCCTCCCAGCTTCGGCCATCCGCCCCTTAATGACACGAATTTCCTGCGGCGGTTTATCACTCCTCACTTGATTGGTCTCCCGCAGGTGAAGAACTGTTGTTCTTACAATATATTTCAGTCGGGCCATATTATCGATCTGGATCGGAACCGGCAGCACCGGCTCTCCCTTGGCGTATTTCGCGGCATTTCTTCCGATAACGCGGTAGGAGTCCAGTGTCAAGCCAGGGGCCTGAGGAAACAACTCCAGGTTATTGAGTGGTTCCAGGTCGCGATGGTGAATCACGGTGGTCCCTTTAGACTGCAACCCGATTGCGACGCCCGATCCGCTCAGCCGGGCGCCGGCATGACCAATAAAACCGCAATCTGAGGTCGCATAAATTTTGGCCACACGGGCCTTCCCGCCCTCGGTCTCAATTCCCTCGATTAATGCCAGCAAGACCTTGTTGTGGGGAATCCCCAGGAGTGTTGATTTCAGTTCGGTGCCGAAGGCCGGCCCCAGCGCGATAACAATTTCGCGGGGGTCGTTCCCTGGTAATGATTCGCCAATTTCCTGCAAAAAGTCTACAGACGCCGGACCCGTCTCAGTGCCCATTTGACGAGGTTCGGCCGCTTGCGGCAGGTTCGCTATCTCCTCCGCACGCGCAGGAGTGAGATGATAACCCGTGCCTGGCCCCAGGTAATCATTAGAGTCATTCACTGCGCTTGATACAGCCCCGCCCGGTCGCAGCACGGCTGCAGTTTGAAGGTAGTCCCCTGAAACCCGCAATCTCTGCACGGAGAGAATCTTTTCGGCAATATCACGAAATCCATGCCTGGCCAAGGCTCTGGTCACATCCAGAGCATTGAGCCGCCTGCTGAGAAACTCGTCGGCGGCTTTCAAGTCTGCCACGGCGTCACGCGCCGGCATGTCACTACTGCTTCTAGCGATGACAGCCGCCTCAACCTCGGCATCGGTAATCGCCGGAAGCCCCAATACCTGGAAAACGGACTGAATGGCCTTTGCAGCACGCCGACGGACATCGAGAATTACGTCTTCCCGCACCGGACGAAGCCCGCCATCCGTTTGCATGTCGCGCTGGAGCACACTGTAGTCATCCAGATCATCACTATCAAAGTTTCCGCCGCCAAAAAGGTTATCTTCCCTCGGCATCACGCTGTAACCCGAGAAAATGAAGTCGGTGCCCGGCAGGAACTGCAGCATCAATTTTGCGGACTTGCGAATCTGGGAGTGAGAGGCCATCGCGTCGTTCCCCGAAGCCAGCTCCAGGTCGAGCAGCGTGGCAATCAGGTTCTCCGCCAGAACCGCGCGCACACCGCCAGGCAAGGATTCCGGAAGAGCGATGCAACTGATCGAGCCGTTCTGGACGCCCTGTGACCCTGCACCTTTGATGACCATCAGGCAGCGTGTTTCCAGGTAGATCATCGACTTCTTTTCGGCATGTCCCATCAAGGCCTCAGACCCGGACCCCGATGTGAACCGGACCTTGATGCCCCGGGAGGCGTAGGCTGAAGCCAGAAACGCTTTGGACCACGGAGTGTCGTCCCCGTCTGAGAAGGCCCGCTCCGTGCCGTACACCGACAAAGTCTCGGCGTAGGTCGTGAGACCAAGCAGGGCGAGGCGCAACTCCAGCGCCTCCTCCACTGCACATTGCGTTAGTGCCGCACCTCGACCGGTCTGAGAACCAATGAGGATAGCCAACGCGTTCAACGGAGCATTCCGCGGAACCCCCACTGTAGTCTCTAATTCAGCAAATCCCCGCTCGTTGGCCTCGGCTGCATCTGCGGCAAGCAGGACTGGATTTTCTCGCCGGTTGGTGACGTGAGCCTGGTTGGCGGGCGTCTTCCGGGCGCGCATTTTCTGCAAGGCCATCATCATCTCGACGACGTTGAGATGATCTACAACATCCATGATTTTCGCGGGGGTAAGACCGGAGAAGACTTTGACCACCTGCTCTCGGGTTGTCGTAATGTCCACCAGCATCCGGGCGATCGACAGGGAATCCATCGCCATTGATTCCTGAGCTGCCGGAATATTGATGGAATAGCGTGCAATGAACTGGTCAATCCAGTCGAAATCCCGTTCGTGAACGCCATCCATCTCCGTGATGCGCCCGTTTTCGATCTTGATCTGAGGGTCCGGATCATAAGGGCTATGGAACAGCGTCAAGCCCGCCTCAGGCCATTCGTATATAAAACTATCATTGTTAATTTCACGCATTGCACGCGATTGAACTCGTTTTGAGCTGCTCGCGCTCTTTCCTGCCGCCATACGTCGCCTCACGAGGCCGGTGATTGTCTGCCCTTGCACGCGCTTCAGAGGTCCGGGCGCGTGAGATTGGCTCCTTCGCTCCCGATGAAGCCGTTGTATACTTCGAAACTTCGAAAGTCAAGCTGGCCGGCGACATCGCAGCCGGCATATTCATCGAAATTCGAGCCATTCCTTTGTTTTATCTCCGCCAGGCGGAGGGATTGCGGCTTTCCCATTCTGAGGTTCCACAGCCACCGTGCCGCTGAATCATGAACAATCCAAAACTGGCTACTGGATGCCGTTTCAGATTAAACTGTCCTCGTTATGAGCAAGTGTTCTTCATCATTTTTTCTTGCAGTGCAGATTGGTTTGATAGGCTTGCTTCTGGCCGCGTGCCAGACGAAGCAGGCATCCAACCCCGGACCTAACCCCAACCAGCAGAGCATTCAGAAATATCAAATTCCTCCTTCCGAGGAACCCCAAATTTCGCCGAAGCAGCTGACGGAGCTTGTGCGAAAGAAAATCAAATACGTCTTTGTCCTTTATCAGGAAAACCGATCATTTGATTCATACTTTGGGACGTACCCCGGTGCGGAGGGCATTTTCAGCCATAAGCCGGAAGAAACTCCAGGATTCACCCAGCCCCTGATTGACACCGATGGCACGACCGTAATGATTCAGCCCTTCCGAATTGGCCCTGAGGATTATGCAGCCGATACCGATGACGTGGACCACTCGCATCCCATGATTGTCGCAAAGATGGACATTCAGGGTGGCGTTCCCAGAATGGACCGGTTCGCACTTGCTGAGGAACGTAGATACATGAAGTCCGGCGCTCCTCCTCTGGTGGCAAAGCAGATGGGCGAGTTGGCCATGGCCTACGAAGACTGCGACACCATACCTCTGCTATGGCAATACGCCAGCCGTTTCGTGCTGTTCGATCATGTGTTTCAGGAAATGACGGGACCATCCACACTCGGCAATCTGGCTATTATTGCCGCACAGACGGGCCAGACGCAGTGGGTTTTGCACCCGAACCAGGCTTACACCGGCGACGGTTCGCACGCGCCCGGTGTTCCCGTGATGAACGATGACGACCCTTTCTGGGGATCGCCCCTGGACCCGACTCCGAAAGCTCAGAAAATGCCCGTCAATCCCCATGATTTTGGGTACGAAAAAAAACCAAACACCCAGTTCAACCTGACTTTTGCCTCGCTCCCGCTCACGCTGCAGGGGAACCGACTTAACACGGTAAGGAAGCAGGACCGCGATCCACTCCACGACCTGGCCGATGTCCGTCATGACATCCCTTTTATTTCCCACCGCCACCAGGCTCCGGTAGGGTTCGGCTGGTATCAAGAAGGCTACGGTTCGGGAAAGGTTGACATGGACGACGGCCCGGAGGACGCATTCGGCCTTCATGCGGCCTATATTACGCACCACAACGGGCCGCAATACTTTGGATACATCGCTAACAATCCCCAAATGCGTGGTCAACTCCACGGGCTGCACGCGTTCTTTGACGCACTGGAGCAGAAAACCCTTCCGAAACAGGGTGGGGTCTTTTTTGTGAAGGGCGGTTACAAAAATCCGTTTAATATCAATCCTGCCGATCCTGAACCAAGAGTACAAAGGAATTTCAAGGGGGACGATGACCATCCGGCCTATGCTGATGCCCAGATCAGTGAGGCGCTGGTGGCCAAGGCCGTGAATGCAATTGCCGCAAGCCCCTATTGGGAGGAAAGCGCCATCATCATCACCTGGGATGACTCGGAAGGGGATTACGACCATGTTCCACCGCCGGTTCGCGCAAAAGGCCCGGATGGCTCTGTAATCAGTGACGGCCCGCGCGTTCCTCTGATTCTCATCTCGCCATACGCGCGAACGCAATACGTTGCTCATTCAAAAGGTAACCAGGCTTCCGTGGTAAAGTTTGTGGACGTCGTTTTCAATTTGCCGCCGCTGGCCCTTCTGCCGGATGAGGAACGCGCCCGAAGGCTGGGTGAAAAGCAGTTTGGCGAGAAGGATCTTGGTCCCCAGGACGCTATCACGCCAGGAATTGGCGATCTGACCGGAGCCTTCAGCCCTGCGCGCCTTCTTGGAGAGGCCGAACTTCTGCCAGCAAGTTACGCTGAAATTCCCGATTCGCTGGTTCAACATCTGCCGCAGGAAACGGGCTATGGCTGCAAGGACCTCGGAATCGTTACCACAGACCGCCGGCTCAAAGTAGTGAACATAAAGCCCAGCGACTTTAACCCGCGCCCGAAAACCACTCCAACCATGTGACGAGGGAGGGGGAGTGACGACAGTAAATGTCGTATCACTCTGTCCGCGTGAGGGAGCAACCGCCGGTGCAGCGTTTGATTCCTGCCTTACATGCCCCCGGATAGAACCTTTGAGGAGTGCGCTGAACCGCGTTATGATCGGAGATTTGGAGGGGAGACCCCTGCCCTTAATTCGCGTCTGTCTCGCACGAGCGGCACGCCGGCAATCCGATGGCGATCCATTCCGGAAACACGCTCCCGGATGCCGGCGATCCCACTAAAGTCAATTGAATAAGAGGATGGAAAGGATGATTATTTCACGCTATTGGACTTATCTGGTTTTTGTTTTCGCATTCATGGCCGGCACGCTGGGGCTGAAGGCCCAGTCCCCCATAACTCTGGAGGTTGATGCCACACAGGCGCCGAAGAAAATTATCCACACGCACATGGGAATTCCTGTCTCTCCCGGGCGCCTTACCCTCTACTATCCCAAATGGATCCCGGGTGAACATGCGCCGGACGGGCCAATTGTCAATTTGGCTGGATTGAAATTCAGCGGCAATGGAAAAACCATACCGTGGCGTCGCGACCTGGTGGACATGTTTGCCTTTCATCTGGACATCCCGCAAGGTGTCAGCGTTCTCGATGCCACATTCGATTACGTTGAACCCGAATCCACATCCGGGTTTACGGCCGGCGCTTCGGCGACCGACAAGCTGGCCGTCATCAGCTGGAACCAGAACCTTCTTTATCCCGCGGGCCGACTGGCGCAGGACATTATTTTCAAAGCGAGTCTGAAGCTTCCCGAAGGTTGGCAGTTTGGGACGCCGCTCCCTGTTGCCCGCAAGGAGGGCAATGAAATCGAATTCAAGCCAGCCTCCCTGAATCGCCTGGTCGATTCGCCGGTCAGCGCCGGTCGCTTTTATCGGGTTGTGGATGTGACCCCTCCGGGAGAGCCGATCCATCATGAGATTGACCTGGCGG
>DATLWV010000031.1:0-2733 GCA_035576145.1 Terriglobia bacterium | reverse complement strand
CATCAGCACCCGCTTTCCCTTTGGGTTCCTTCGCAAGACACGAAGAATTCCCTGCAGCCGGGAGGTGCTGGTTCTGCCAAGCGTTCATCCCACCGAAAGATTTTTCGAGCTCCTGCCGCGGCTCGGCAGCGAACTGGACAGCTACCTGAAAGGACACAGTCACGATCTTTACTCCATCCGTGACTATCAGCAGAGTGATTCCGCCCGCCACGTCGACTGGAAAGCCACTGCAAGGATAAGGCAACTGAAGGTGCGGGAATTCACCCGAGAGGACGAGCACCGCTTGCGGTTGGTATTTGATCCATGGATCCCCAACTCGCACCTGGAGACGCTCGAAAGCTTTGAGAAGGCCGTCAATCTATGCGCGTGCCTCGCCTGGTACTTTTGCGAGACAGGAGCCACCATCAGCTTCGCCACGGAAGGCTTTGAGACGCTGGCCTCTCCCGCAGGCCAGATTCTTTACCCCATACTCGAAAGACTGGCTCTCATTGAGCCTGCCCCGGCGCCCGTCACTTCTCTCGACCGACTTTTATCGGACTTATCCACTAAATCGGAATGCTTCCAGGTTATCGTGACACACCAATCGCAGGCATCCATCCCGGCCGGCGCGGGGGACTCGGCCTACTTCGTGTTTATGGATTCCCTGTAGATCCACGGCGGTAGCAAGCAGCAAGAAAGGCTCCCGTGTTTGGGAGGTTTATGCAGGCGAACTATGGCCGGCGCAATGGAGTACGCCCAGGTATGCCGCCCACGGGCCCACGGCCTCACGGTACTGATGGGCCATCACCCTTGAGAGCTGGTGCAAGTGCGTCATGTCATGCGCCGCCCATGTGGCCAGCAACTGCCCCAGCGTAACCACTCCAAAGGCGGGATGCCGGCCGCGCAGCGCCAGGTCCTCCGGCCGCAGATTCATTGCCCGCAGTTCGGCAAGATTACTCTTTCGCAAGCGGGAAAATTCATCCAGCAACTGACCCAGTTGCTTGCCCTCTCTCTCCTTTACGTATCCTAAGCGGTCGAAGGGCTCAAACGTCCTGGCTTCACCGGATTGCAGCACGATCTTTGCGCGCGGCATCCAGTCCGTGCGTTCGCCCTGAATCAGATGGGCAACAATGTCGACCGCGTTCCAGGTGTTTTCACCTTCATTCCTGCGGGTCCACACATCCGGCAGATCGCGCAGAAGCGCATCAAGAATTGCAGGCGTGCGGGAGAGGAGGGATATGGTGTGTTCCAGGTCAAAATCCGTCATCATACAAATTCTCCCTCCGAGGCCTTTTACAACAGCCGCTGCTTGGCCAGAACGATGGCGCCCAATGCTCCGGCGTTGTCGCCCAATTTGCCCGGCACAATCCTCACCCGGTCGCGGTCCGCAGGCCTCAAAAAATACTCGTAGGCTGTTTCTCGAATGGGATCCACATAAGTGTCCTTCAATCTCTCGGCAATCCCGCCCCCGATGACAACGCACTCCGGGTCGAGCAGATTCACCGCATTCGAGGCCAGAATTCCGAGATGAAATTGCGCACGGTGGAGCACTTCGTGCATCACCAGGTCGTTCTTTTTCAGGGCTGCCACAATAATGCTGCTGGTCATGCGATCCTTGTTCTTTTTCTTCATAATCTTCAGCACGTTGCTCTTGCGCCCGGTCTTGATCGCCGCGCGCACGTCGCGCTCCATGGCCGTCCGGCTTGCCAGCGCCTCCGCGCAGCCTCTCCGTCCGCATCCGCAGAGCGGGCCGTCAACCACCAGAACGGTGTGGCCAATCTCTCCCGCGCCTCCGCGGCTTCCTTCATAAAGCTTCCCGTCCAGGATCAGCGCGCCGCCGATTCCCGTGCCGACAAAAATACCCACCACGTTCTTGGCGCCACGGCCCGCGCCCAGCGCGTGTTCGCCCACAAGGCCCACGTTAACGTCGTTCTCCACAAAAACCGGAACGCGCAGCAACTGGCGAAGCTCCGCGCGCAGCGGAACCCGCCTCCACCCCAGGTTCGGCGCTTCTTCCACAATGCCGCGGGAGCGGTCAATCGGCCCCGGAGCCCCCACACTAACCGCCCGCACATGCGACCGGCTGATTCCGGCTTCCTTGAGAGTGCTCTCCACCAGCGACGCAATCCGATGGATCAGCCGTGCCGGGCCGCCCGTCGTGAGCGTCCGGATTTTCTTCACCCCCAGAGTTTTGTATTCCTCGTCAGCCACAAGAGCCCTCAGGCTGGTGCCGCCCAGGTCAACCCCCACGTAGCAAATGCCGGTATCTGTCATCGTCCCGCCTTTGTGCTGGTCTTCTTAACCCTGCGCGAAAAGTGTACCGCACCTCCGCCGGTGCGCAAAAGATATGTTCTGGCGGCCCGTCAATTTTCAGGAATCGCCGCGCCAGCAGCTTCCTCACCCAGCGCGTGCTAAGTCCCATCTGCAAGGCTCCCTCCCGCTGCCTCCAATGTCCTAGCTCGATCCCTTCCAACACGATCAACCGATCCCGATCCCGCTGGCTCAACCTCAGTTCCTCTTTTCTCATCCCACAAGTTTCTACCACCCGCACCGGAACTTTCTACTTTGCTCAGACAGGACCTTCTCACTTTGCAGCGACAGCCCCCGGGTGACGTAAATTTGAGTGTGTAAAAGGGAGGGGGGTGTAAGTTGGTATCGCCTGCAAGCGAGACCGAATCCTTAAAGAAGGAGACTTACACCCTGATGAGAAGAGTAATCGAGTGGACGGAGCAGTTTCAACATTATGCGGAAGAG
>DATLWV010000030.1:0-4184 GCA_035576145.1 Terriglobia bacterium | reverse complement strand
GTCCTCAAGAAAGAGCTTTCATGATTACGAACCTGTGCGCCTTGTTTAGAGAAAGAAGATTTCCCTGAAGCTGATAGTTCTGCGGGGCTGCTGTTCCATGTTTCCAAGGTCGTTCCTTATTTGGGTTTGTATGCCGGGGATCCTCATCCTCTCCGCTCCCACCTCGAATTCTGCCGGCGTATCGCAGGATGCAAGAAGCCGGAAAGCATCAACACGACAATCCGCCGTGAAATGGAGCGCAGCGGCTCAGGTACAGCTCACGGCCGGCCAAAAACTGGAAGCTGCTGGGTCTCTGGACGAAGCCATTGTTCACTACCAGAAGGCTGTGAAACTGGAGCCGAACTGGCCGGATGCCCATAATGCTTTAGGCAGTGCGTATAATCAGCAACATAAGCCAAGCCTTGCCATGCTGGAATATCTTCGGGCCATTCGTCTTGATCCGGGGTATGCCGAAGCGCACTACAATCTGGGTACGCTGCTTCGGGGACAGGGGAACCTGACCGGAGCGGCGCAACAATTTGAAAAGGCGCTCCAGATTGATCCTGACAATGCCGGGGCACACAATGACCTGGGGCTCACTTACGCGCAGCAGGGGAAACTGGGTCTGGCGATCAAGGAATTCCGTTCAACGGTGAGGCTTGAGCCAGGCTGGGCGATCGCCCATGACAATCTGGGCAATGCTCTGGCGATGGCAGGCGATCTGAATGGAGCAATGACCTCCTACCGCAACACCATCGCCCTGAAACCGGACTGGGCCCAGCCTTATAACAATCTGGGCAATGCTTTGCGTCAGGCGGGGAACCTTGAGGCCGCAGTCGAACAATATCAAAAGGCGCTGGAACTGAATCCCAAGTATGCTGTGGCGTGCAACAACCTTGGATTTGCCTTGCAGCAAGAGGGGAATCTGGACGATGCCATCAAGCAGTACCAGCGCGCCATCCATTTGAATCCCGATTACGCGACTGCGCACAACAATCTTGCCACTGCCTATTACCAGAAGAAGAACTGGCATGGCGCTATTTCTGAGTATGGACAGGTGCTACGCCTCAAGCCAAATGATGCCGCCGGACACTTCAATCTGGGGATGGCGTTGAAGGCAGCGGGAGACAGGAAGAGGGCGCTTGAACAGTTCCAGCAGGCGCAAAAGCTTGACCCCGGCAATCAACAATACCAGTTGGCTTATGAATCATTGCTGAACGCCGCGGACACGCCGGAAACAGACGGGCCAGGACCGGGTGGTGAGGCAATTTCAAAGACCAGTCCAGACGGGTCTAAGTGAGATGGAAATTTACTTTCACGAGAGGAGTTAAAGATGCTGAAAGTTGGCGACAAGGCGCCGGGTTTTTCACTACCATCTGATTCCGGCAAGCCGGTAAAGCTGAGTGATTACAAAGGCAGTAATTTGGTCCTCTATTTTTTTCCTAAGGCTGACACACCCGGTTGAACACGGGAAGCTCACGAGTTTCGTGATGCCAAAAAGGAACTGGATAAACTTGGAGCCAAGGTTGTTGGAATGAGCGCCGACTCGCCAGAAAAGTTGGCTAAGTTCAGGGACAAATATCAATTGAATTTTCGTCTCGCCGGCGACGCAGACCACAAGACCCTTGAAGCCTACGGGGCCTGGCAGGAGAAAACCCTTTACGGCAAGAAAAGCATGGGCATTGTCCGGTCGACCTACATCATCGGTCCGCAGGGAAAGGTGAAAGCCGTGTTCCCACGCGTAAAGGTTGACGGGCACGTTCAGCAGGTGTTGGCGGCGTTGAAACTATAAGCGCCCGGTTGCGCGTTATCGGACAAGCTCCGAAGCAAGAGACGGGCTTCGCTGGTAGCCAAGCGATGGATGGTGACAGTAGAAAATTCTGATGGAGCGGTTGTCCAGGGCTGCAATCTCGGCCCGCTCCTCTACCCATCCATGAGCTCCGATAAAACTGGAGAAGGGCTGGATTTCGCCAGGGTCGTGTTCCAGCAGAAACCGCTGCACTCCCATATAGCCATCCTCTCCCAATATCACCAGAGTTTCCAGGTTCGGGAAAAGGGAAAGCTCGTTGCGCAGGTGGCGCGAGCAGTTCCGCATTGCCTTGTCGGGAATTCGCGGGCCCGAGGCATGGCAGCGGATAACATCGGTCAGGATAAACTGCTTCTTGAATTCCGCGAAGTCGCCAATTCCAAGCAGGTCATAGAGAGCTGTTACAAAGCGGTTGGGCCGTCCGCTATTGCGGTAGAACGAATTGTCAGGTCTTGCCGTAGCGTGGCGTCCAATCACAGCTGTCCGGACAGTGCTGAGATCGGGATAGTCACGCTTTATGTAGCTGGCCATGAATTCGCGTGGTGGTAGAAGGATTGTTGAAATCGCGGCGCAGTCACGGCAACCCTCAACCTTGTGAATAACAGCCTCTGCATCGATTCCTGGGGCCCTGGCCTCGGATGTGGTTACAGCCGGGGCCGAGAGTGCCATTTGAAGGCGGTCGTCCTGTGATGTTCCGATTGGTCCCAGGATAGTGTTGTCAATCAGCCGGACCCGGTCTACATGCGCTGCGACCAGTGCAATGGTGCCAGCCGCGACGCGCGACACGGGCTCAAATGATACGGGATTGACAATCGCGAGGTAATCGACCTTTACCCGCGTCTCGGCTTGTAACACCCGGTGCATTTCCGACAGGATTATTTTTGAATCGGACTCGCCGGAATGGGCCAACTCTTCAGCCTTGCGGAGACTTCTCGAAAGCACGAGGGCAGACCTTCGCTGGGCTGGCTTAAAATAGGCGTTGCGCGAACTGACGGCCAGCCCGTCCTCATCCCTCACGATAGGGCAGAGAACCAGCCGGACGTTCAAATTGAGATCCTCCACCAGACGGCGGATCACAATTGCCTGCTGGAAATCCTTCTGGCCAAAATATGCCATATCCGGCTGAACAATATTGAAGAGTTTCACCACCACTGTCAGGACACCACGAAAGTGCCCCGGGCGTGAGGCCCCTTCGAAGCTCTTTGCCAAAGGACCGGGTTCAACAAATGTCTGGAATCCCTCCGGATACATTTCTTCGGCGGCCGGAGCAAAAACCGTGTCAATGTTGTAGGAACTGAGGAGCTGGAAGTCTTGATCGAGATCACGCGGATACCGTTCGTAGTCCTCCGCGGGTCCAAATTGAATCGGGTTCACAAAGACTGAAGCTACCACCACATCGCATTGCTGTTTTGCCTGGCGGATCAGGCTCACGTGCCCTTTATGCAAAGCTCCCATAGTGGGTACCAGGCCCACGGACTTGCCGCGGGAACGGTTCTCGCGCGTAAGAGCCTTCATTTCGTTAACGGAAGTGATCAGGCGCATAAACAGTCCCAGTTTGCTACCCGGAAAGGGCGGCTCACTTCATCCCGACGAACGTCGTTGACAAAACCTTCAAGCGGGAAACGGCCATTGCTACTGGTGAACCAAGGGTTCTATTCAGGAACACGCTGGCCGGAAATCTCCTTTTCAAACTGTTCCATGATGACCGTCGGCCAGTGATAGGATTCTCCGTCGCTCGGGTATCGGCCCTCAATAACGTCGTCCCTAAACCGCGAGATGGCCTCGTGCAACGCCGGGCGGAGGTCCGCATAACGCCGCACAAACTTCGCCGGATGCTGAAAGCTCAGCCCGACAAGATCGTGGAACACCAGCACCTGGCCGTCGCAATTTGGACCTGCGCCGATGCCAATGGTCGGGATACGCAGCTGATGCGTAATCATCGCGGCCAGTTCACGCGGAACTCCCTCGAGCACCAGGGCAAAAACGCCCGCATCTTCCAGCGCCTGAGCGTCCGCGAGAAGGTCATTTGCCGACTCCAGCGTCCGGCCCTGGACGGAATATCCGCCCATCCGGTGGACCGACTGGGGCGTCAGGCCGATGTGGCCCATGACAGGAATTTCCGCATTCACCATGCGACGGGCCAGGCGGGCACGTTTCCTGCCACCTTCAATCTTGACGGCTTCGGCGCCGCCTTCCTTGATGAAGCGCAAACTCGTCCGCAGAGCGTCTCTTTCGCCCAGATGATAGGAGCCATAAGGCAGGTCTGCGACAAGCAGCGCCCGTTGGACGCCCCGGCGCACGGCACGCAGATGGTGCAGCATTTCACCACTGGTTACGGGCACAGTGGAGTCGTAGCCCAGAACCACCTGGGCCAGCGAGTCGCCGACCAGAAGAATGT
>DATLWV010000029.1:0-34947 GCA_035576145.1 Terriglobia bacterium | reverse complement strand
CCTGGCGAGCCTGGCTACGAAACATGGCCCAAAGACGCCTGGAAGTACACCGGCGGCGCAAACAATTGGGCAGGCCTCACCCTTGATGCTAAACGCGGTCTGGTGTTTGTGCCGACAGGCTCAGCCGCCTTCGACTTCTATGGTTCAGATCGCATCGGCGATGATCTTTACGCCAACTGCCTGCTGGCACTGGATGCCAATACGGGCCATCTGGTCTGGTATTTCCAGGCGGTAAAGCACGACCTCTGGGACCGCGATTTTCCCTCTGCGCCGGTGCTGGTGACCGTGGATCACGATGGGCAGCGTGTGGATGCCGTGGCCCAGACGACGAAGTCGGGGTACGTTTTCGTCTTTAATCGCGAAACAGGCAAGCCGTTGTTCCCAATTGAATATCGCAAGGCGCCAGCGTCTGATGTCGACGGCGAGAAGACGGCCGAAACGCAGGCCTTTCCGCTGCTGCCTCCGCCGTTCGCAGAGCAGGAGTTCACGCCCGATATGCTCACCGAGCGCACCCCTGCGGCCCACAAGGCGGTGCTGGCGCAGCTGCGCAAGCTTCGCTATGGAGGCCAGTTCGTTCCTCCGAGCCTCCAGGGAACGGTTATCTTTCCCGGCTTTGACGGCGGTGCCGAATGGGGCGGCCCGGCGTTCGACCCCACCACTGGCCTGCTCTACGTCAACGCCAACGTGATGGCCTGGATCCTGCGGCTGGTTCCCCGGCCGAAAACGAGCGGGCTTGTGAACGGCCGCCAGCTTTATCTCGCCAACTGCTCGAGCTGCCACAAGGCCAACCTGGCCGGCAGTCCACCGGAATTCCCTTCCCTCAAGAACATCGCGAAGAAGTACAACGAGCGCCAGCTTGCCGATCTCATCCGGAAAGGCGCCGGAAGGATGCCTGCCTTCGGTCAGCTGGGTAAAAGGCCGATTGAAGCCATCGCGACCTATCTGGCAACCGGAAGGCAAACCATGGCAAGGGTCGCATGGAATGAAGCCGAAATGGGCCCATGGCTGAAGTATATGAGTGATGGCTACAACAAGTTTCTGGACCCGGACGGATACCCCGCCGTGAAGCCTCCCTGGGGCACCCTGACGGCCATTGACCTGAATACAGGCAAATTTGCCTGGCGGATTCCCTTCGGCGAATTTCCAGAACTGGTGAAGCAAGGGATCCGCAACACAGGAAGCGAAAACTACGGCGGTCCACTGGTTACCGCCGGAGGACTGCTCTTTATTGCCGCGACGGACCATGACAACAAGTTTCATGCCTTCGACAAGGCCACAGGAAAACTGCTTTGGGAAGCCACGTTGCCCTTTGCCGGCAATGCCACTCCCGCAACCTATGAGGTTGCCGGACGCCAGTACCTGGTGATCGGCGCCGGCGGAGGAAAGTGGGGTGCAGCTGCCGGTGGCACCTACGTGGCGTACGCTCTGCCAGAATAAGATTTGTCCGGCAAACTGATTCAAGTTTTCGGACAGACGGCCAGCTTAAAAACACTGAAAACAGAAGGATGCCGCCTGGAAGGGTGAGCAACATCACAAAGGTTGGTGACCGCCCTCACTGCTCACAACTCGATTGCGACATACAACTTATTGTAGAATAATGGGCTTGTATGGGAGTTAAGAATGGGAAAACTACATGATCGGCTGGCGGAACAAGCGCCAGTTCTCCGTGACAAAATTCACAACGTCGTTACCGAGCATGGCACGGCGGTGGTCTCAGAGGTGACGGTCAGCCAGGTGTTTGGAGGCATGCGTGGTGTAAAGGGGCTGGTCTGTGACACCTCCATTGTTGAGCCCGACAAAGGATTGGTGGTGAGGGGATTCCCCATCGGCGATCTGAAGAAACGGCTCCCTGAGGAAATTTTTTACCTGCTTTGCACTGGCGAACTCCCCGATGCTGAGGCCTTAGCCAGCCTGCAACAGGACCTCCGGCAGCGCGCTGAAGTTCCTTCTTACGTCTGGAATGTCCTGAAATCTCTGCCGCCGGACGCCCACCCGATGGCGATGTTCAGCACCGCCATCCTGTCCATGGAACGCGAATCCGTCTTCCGAAAGAGGTATTCGGAAGGGATGCACAAGACCGATTATTGGGAACCCGCTCTGGAAGATTCTCTCCGTTTGCTTGCCGTGCTTCCCGAAGTCGCCGCAGGCATCTACCGAATCCACACCCGTAAAGGCGAGCCGTTGCCTTCCAATCCCGATTTGGACTGGGGAGCGGATTTTGCCTCCATGCTGGGCCTGCCCGACCCTACCGGAGAGTTCCACAACCTGATCCGGCTCTACCTGACTCTCCATTGCGACCATGAAGGCGGGAACGTCAGCGCCTTTACATGCCACACCGTCGGTTCAGCGCTTTCCGACCCATTCTACGCGGTGTCCGCGGGCATGAATGGGCTTGCTGGTCCGCTCCACGGCCTGGCCAACCAGGAGTGCTTGCACTTTGTTCTGGAAGTTCGCAACAAGTACAAAGGCGTGCCTACGGGCGACCAACTTCGGGAGTATGTCTGGGAGACTCTCAACGACGGCCGCGTAATTCCGGGATATGGCCACGCGGTGCTTCGGGTTACTGATCCCCGGTTTACGGCCTTCCATGAGTTCGGTGACCGCGTGTGTCCCAACGACGAAATGTTCAGGATTGTGGACCGGCTGTTCCACATCACGCCGCAGGTCCTCAAGGAACAGGGCAAGGTGAAGGACCCCTGGCCGAACGTCGATGCCGGGTCCGGCTCATTGCTCTATCTGTTTGGCCTGACGGAGTTTGACTATTACACGGTCCTGTTCGGTGTTTCGCGGGCGCTGGGAATGTGTTCTCAGTTGGTCCTCAACCGCTTGCTCGGGACGCCTATCACGCGCCCCAAGTCCGTCAGCACAGATTGGCTGATAAAGACGGCGAGCAATGCAGGAGTCACGGCGGCTAGCGGCAGAACAAAGTAGGATTGACAACAGTCTGCTTGCCCCCGCTTCAAGAGGAGTACTGTGCCCCAGGAGACCCCCATGGTCCAGGCAAAGCTTCATCTCACCACGATTGACGAAGGCCGACAGTTTGTGGGCCAGTCAGGGTCCGGCCATAACGTGGTGATGGATGACGCTCACGGAGATACCGGCCCGAAACCAATAGAACTGGCCCTGTTGGCACTCGGAGGATGCACCGCCTTCGATGTGGTCGGGATTTTGAGGAAGATGCGCCAGCGCGTGAGCGGTTACGACGTGGAACTGAAGGCGGAGCAGTGTTCCGAGCCGCCGACCGTCTTTACCCGGGTCATCATCAAGCACAAGCTGAGGGGCTGCATTAAACCCGAAGCGGTCCAGAAAGCGATTCATCTTTCGGAAACGAAATATTGTTCAGTAAGCGCGATGATCGCTAAGACGGCAAAAATCGAAACAACCTTCGAAATTATCCCGGAAGCAGAAGTTGAAGCTTTAAATGAAGAATCTCTTGCAACACCCTGAAGCAAATAACTATTAATGCAAACAGGATCTGCGTCACGCCCAGGTGCAGGATTCCGGGCGCCTACGCCACGCAGCCGCCAGCTGCAGGAAGAAATGCGAATCAAGCGGCTGCTTTCATCTGAAGGTGGGCGTCCACCGAGCGCATGAAGTCCCGAGGGGCCGCGCACCGTTCCAGATAGTCGGCCGCCCCCATTTCCATGGCTTCCAGGTAGCAGTCAATGTCCAGTGTCCGCGCCACCACAAGGACCGGCAGTTCCGGGTTAATTTCCAGGGCGCGCGCCAGCACCTGACGCCCCTCGAACGCAGGGCTGCCCTGCGCAACAACGGCAATGTCAAAATTCTCCCGCTCCAACCGGGCCAGCGCCTCCGCATAAGTTTGCGCTACCACAACTTCGTGCCCGAGTGCGTGCAAAACACCGTAATAATACCGGACATCGCTCGGGTCCTCATCCACAAGGAGGGTCCTGAACCTCGGTTGGCCAGGGTCAGTGTTGAACCGCCCCGGAGCTGCTTTGATCGCACTCGCCATCGCTTCCTCCTGCGCACCGACAGTTCCTTGGCCACACTCCTTCCTTTGGCCCCACACGAACTGTCTGTGCTTTAATCACCTAATTCATAACATCCGAAGCTTTCCCCAGAAAAGTAGAAAAAATCAACCCTAACAGTTCTTATTTTCTAACTGTCATTTGCCGCCAGACCAATAGGACTTTCACTAATCAGCTTCACCTGGATTATCCGCGGGCGTCAGATGTTTACTTCTGCCAGATTTTGGCGAAAGCGAATTTTTCTTGAATTCTCAGCCCGAGATATGGCACAAGAACGGAAGTGCCCAAACCTGCATGTCCTGCCAGCTATGGAAACACGGTGGGCAGGACTCATATGTTTTCCAATCAGGATATGATGAGAAATCTGCTGGTTGGAGGAAGTTCCTGAACCCGGCCCTTTTGAGCACGGACAGGACCTTCTTGGCCGACAGAAGAGGAGCACCTCGATCAGGTAGGCTGGGAGTATGAATACTATGCCCGATTCTTCACCAATCGCGATCGTCAGAACCCTCCTTTGTTTATGGGCCGCAGGATCTCTCGCCGCTGCGGCAGGGCTCCCGCAATCTCCAGTGGCAACTGGACGCGCCACTTTTCAGGCTAACTGCGCCATCTGCCACGGCGGAGATGCCAGAGGTGGCGAACGGGGACCCAGCTTGCTCCGCGGCCGGCGCTCAAAGAATCAGATTTTCGAGGTCATCCGCAAAGGACGGCCTGGAGGCATGCCTCCGTTCCATCTGCCTCCCAAGGAAGAATCCGCGCTCGTCAACTTCGTCTATTCACTCAATGCCCCCGCCGCGAGAAGCGGAACCATCGGAAACGCGGCTGCCGGTAAAGCCTATTTCTGGGGCACAGGTGGCTGTGGCGGGTGCCACATGATTTACGGCCGTGGCGGAGTGAGAGGTCCTGACCTCACGGCACTGGGCAGCAGACGCACCATCAGAGAAATTGAAAAGGCCTTAACGAGTCCGGGCGGCACACCAGGCTATCAGGTGGTCTCGGTGAGGTTGAAAGACGGGAGCACTATCCGTGGGTTGGCCAGAAACGAAAGCAGCTATGACATCCAGCTTCAGGATTTTGAGGGGAATTTCCACTTTTTACGGCAGGGCGACATAGACCACGTCGATCGAGAGACGAAGCCTCTGATGCCAGCCATCCACCTCAGCGGGACCGATCTGCACAACCTGCTTGCCTATTTGAGTTCTCCCACACCGCCGGACCGCGCACCGGACCTGACACTCAAAGGCGCGACTCCGGGGCCAGGAGATTGGCCAACCTATAACGGCCAGCCTGGTGGCAACCGTTACAGCCAGCTTGATGAGATCAACATTAGTAACGTCAGCCATCTCGCCCCGCGATGGACGTTTCAGCTCCGGGGCGCGCAAGGCCTCCAAACAACCCCCGTGGTGATCGGTGGTTTGATGATTGTGACGAACGCAAACGAAGCTTATGCGCTCGATGCCGGAAGCGGGCGGGAGGTCTGGCATTACCGTCGTACCGTCGGTGAAGGGGAAGGTGGGGAGATTTCAGCGGGAAATCGTGGCGTTGCGGTTCTGGGAGACAAGATTTTTATGGCCACCCCGGATGCCCACCTGCTCGCCCTGAACTGGGTGACGGGCGGCCTTGTGTGGGATGTGAAGGTGGCCGACTACAAGGAGGAGTACAGGATCACTGCAGCTCCTTTGGTGGTGGGGGATCTGGTGATCACAGGGGTTGGATTTGGCGACCTAGGCGCACGTGGCTTTGTGATCGCCTACAAAGCTTCAACTGGTAAGGAGGCATGGCGCTTTTACACCATGCCGGCGCCTGGCGATCCGTTGGCCAAGACCTGGATAGGCCGCGCGCTGCCACACGGCGGCTCCGACACCTGGATGACCGGGGTCTACGACCCGGAGAACGACCTCCTCATCTGGACAACCGGAAACCCCTGCCCGGACTTCAACGGCGATGAGCGCAAGGGCGACAATCTTTACTCGAACTCGGTAATTGCGCTAAAACCCGAGACGGGCAAGCTGCAATGGTACTTTCAGTTCACTCCTCATGACGTCCACGACTGGGACGCACAGGAAACCCCGCTGCTGGTAGACGCCATGTTCCGCGGCCGGAAAAGGCAACTGCTGCTGCAGGCAAACAGAAACGGATTTTTCTACGTGCTCGATCGGATTACGGGCCAATTCCTGACGGCGACACCGTTCGTGGACAAGCTGACATGGGCGCGAGGCATCGCTCCCAATGGGAGGCCGGAAGTGCTCCCCAATACGGAGCCGACACTGAAAGGGACGAAGGTCTGCCCGGCGCCGGAAGGCGCGACAAACTGGATGTCCCCAGCGTGGAGCCCGGCCACGGGTCTCTTTTATGTCCAGGCCCTCGAAAAGTGCAGCATCTACTTTAAGGGCTCGGCAGTGTGGGAAAAGGGGAAACCCTTCCGCGATCAGATTGCCCACGAGATCCCAGGAGAACCCGGGGAGAAGTTCCTGCGTGCGATTGACATCGAAACCGGCAAAGTGGTCTGGGAAAGGCCGCAGGTGGGGCCCGGCAATACCTGGGGAGGCCTGCTGGCCACTGCGGGAGGCCTGGTTTTCTTTTGCGACGACGGGGGAGCATTTGCCGCCGCAGACGCTGAAACCGGCAAGCCCCTGTGGCATTTCCAGATGAGTGAGCCATGGCATGCATCGCCCATGACCTATGCCGTGAACGGCAGGCAATACGTCGCCATAGCCACGGGAACTGGCATTGTCGCTTTTGGATTGTAAATAGCGTCGCTCGCCGGCAGCACGCTCCGTTGCCGAGCGATATTTGCAGTCAAAAAACTGTCCGGCATATAATCACGGTTTTGAACAAGGAAGGCAGGCCGAATGAACACGACTCCAGACAACAAAGCACCCGTAAAGAATGAAATCCTGAAGGCATTCAACCAGCGCATCCAGGAGAAGACAGTCCAGGTAGGGATTGTCGGGCTGGGATACGTCGGCCTGCCCATTGCCCTGCTTTTTTCAAGCAAAGAGATTTCAGCCACGGGATTTGACATTGATTCCGCGAAAGTCAATCGACTTCAGCAGGGCCAGAGCTACATCAAGCACATCCCCGAAGCCGACATCGCGGAGGCGCTCGCCCGCGGGCACTTCAAAGCCACGACAGATTTCTCGGAACTTCGTGCGATGGACGCCGTCATCATTTGCGTGCCGACTCCCCTCGATGACCATCGAGAGCCCGACCTGACCTACGTGGAGAACACCGCCAAGTCCATCAGTGCGTACTTGCGCCCGGGCCAGCTTGTAGTGCTTGAAAGCACCACCTATCCGGGCACCACTGAAGAAGTTGTCCTCCCCATACTGGAACGCTCCGGCCTGCGCTGCCCTGTTGTTCCCTATGTGGTGGAAGACGGTGCGGCTGCAGGTTCCGATCCTCCAGATGCTGATTTCCTTCTCGCCTTCTCTCCGGAACGCGAGGACCCGGGCAACCCATCCTTCAAGACCCATCAGATTCCCAAGGTGGTGGGAGGTGTTAACGCCCCCAGCGCCACGGCGACCAAACTGCTTTACGAAGCGGCGTTCAACCGGATTGTGCTGGTCAGTTCGTCGCGCGCCGCGGAAATGACCAAGCTGCTTGAAAACATCTACCGCAGCGTCAACATCGCCCTGGTGAATGAATTGAAATTGCTCTGCCAACGCATGGGGCTCGACATATGGGAGATCATCGGCGCTGCAAAGAGCAAGCCTTTTGGCTTTTCCGCTTTTTATCCGGGCCCCGGCCTGGGCGGCCATTGTATTCCCATCGACCCCTTCTACCTCACCTGGAAAGCGCGGGAGTACGAGTTCCCGACGCGCTTTATCGAACTGGCGGGAGAGATCAACACCTCCATGCCCCTGCGCGTGATCGAACGTCTTTCAGAGGCTTTGAACCGCCGGAGCAAATGCATTTACGGCGCGCGCATTCTGGTGCTCGGTATTTCCTATAAGAAAGACGTTGACGACCTGCGGGAATCGCCGTCGCTCAAAATCATCCAGCTTCTCCAGGAACGCGGCGCCAGCGTCGACTACAACGATCCCTATTTTGAACGCCTGCACAAGATGCGGCAGTACGACCTGGGACTCGAATCGGTCCCGCTGACTGCGGACTCACTTTCCGGCTACGACGCTGTCCTGATCGCAACCGATCACTCGTCCTACGACTATGAATTTATCGCGGCCAACGCCCAGCTAGTGGTTGACACGAGGAACGCCACCGGCAAGTTGACGCAACACAGGGACAAGATCGTCCAGGCGTGAGCCTGCAACAGGTGCCCAAATTGAAAGGGGATGTGAGATAGGGAGTGGAAGGGTTTCCGCCTGCCACGCTATAGTCTTCCAAACTTAAACCACGCCTCGATGATGCTCTTCCCCGTATAAACCACGGTCCGCTCATCAATGCGCCGGCTGGCGCGCCGAGGTTCCGGCCCTGGATCGCCCGAAGTTGTGAACTCCACCTTCACTTCAACCGGACCCTCGACCCGGTGAGGCTTAAATTCCGCAAGCCGCTTCATTGCGCGCTCCGCCCTGTTTCGGATCAGTTCACAAGCGGACGGGTGTGGAAGTGTATATCCCGCCGTCGAACTGACCGCTGATTTTACTTCCGCGCATTCCGCCTGCGGGATTAACTCGCGAATTTCCCTGCAAGCCGCCGTGTCCCCTGCAAGCATAATGGCCGGGACACCCATTTCGCCCGCCACCATCGCGCGAATTCCAATTTCTCCGACCAGTCGCCCATTCACCCACAGGTTTTGGATGTTGAAGGAAAAGGAATGTGACAGCACACTGTCTTTTGCGCCTGCCATGGCGTGCTGGCCTATGAAAATAATGGCACTGAAGGTGGAGTCGAATTCACGGATGGGAGGAATGGGGGAGCCGATCAGCACCCGTGCCTTCGGGTGAATATCACTGGCGGAAAGAGCCTGGCCCCCGTCGTGACTGTCCCAGACAATTACTTCCGTGGCGCCACCGGCAAACAAGCCATCAACTGCGGCGTTTACTTCGCCCGTCAGCAGCTTTTGCGACTCGCGCCACCGCGGGCTTTTCAAGGGATTGCATTGGCCGGCCGCACTGAAGATTCCGCCCACGCCCTCCATATCGGACATGATGAGGACCTTCCGGGCGTTTTGCTGCTCGGCCGGAACTTCGCTGGCTTCCCCCGCGGAGGGAACAGCGTGGGCAGCGGCAATGCCCGCTCCAGTTACTGCGCTCTGTCTAAAGAAATCCCTACGGCTGATTCCCTTCCTGGTTCCTTCTGCCATATGGATGGACCGGCACGACGGCCAAAACCTTTGAACTGCTTCAAACGGTCGAGTACTTTCGGCACAGGGTTTTGATCTTGTCCATCAGCTTCGGGACGCCCGTCATGGCATCTTCTTTACCCTCGTACTCAGCCGACATGAAGCCCTTGTAGCCGGCTTCGGCAAACAACCGCCACACGCGTTCCAAGTCAACCGGCGTGCCGTCCTCAAAGTGGTCTCGGATGTGGCTGTGCGTTGCAAACGGTAGACAGGCTTTGATCTGAGCATAGGCGTCCGCGCTGGGCGTGGCTACAAAGTTGGTGATGTCAAGATTGATGCCCGCATAGGGGGAGTCGACGCGGTGCATGATTTCAAGACACACGTCGGCGTCCTGCGTTACGCCCTGGTGGTCTTCGATGCCAAGAGTAATGCCCTTCTTGCCCGAATAATCGCAGGCAGGCTTCATGGTCTCAACCACCCAGTCGGTCCCCTGTTTTGCAGTCGCCCCCTTCGGCAATGGGCCGCCGAAGATCCGCAAATGTGAGGCTCCCAGTTGGTCCGTCACGTCCACCCACTTCTTGATTTCCGCCAGCACCTCGCGCCGCTTGGCGGCGCTGGCCTGCACCATGCTCGAGCCACAGGCCGCGCCCGAGAACGGGATTCCCTTCCTCAAGGCCAGATGCCGCAGATCGGCGAGATAAGCGGGATCGGTTGACTTGAACCAGTAAACCGTCATGTCGGCGCCCACCGAGCCCATCTCCACTACTTTGTCGAAGTACTCCGCATACGTCATTTTCTTTTTGGAGAGGTAGGTGTTAAAAGAATACGCGCAGCAGCCGGGCATAAGCCGGGGCCCATGAGATGCGAACTCGGCGGAAGCCGGCTGAGCTGCACTGCCCTCCACCGGCTTCTTTTCTTCCTGAGGCCCACAACCGATTGAAAGCGCGCCGGCAACTGCCAGCCCGCTCGTCTTCAGAAATCTTCTTCGTGCCAATTTGTCAGTCATTGTTGCCTCCTTACCCGGAACATATGACTCTTACACGTCGCATCAAAAAACCCAGCCCTTGCGAAAATGCCACTACCCCCGAGGCACGATGTCTCGCGCACGAGGCTAAACAATCTGGGCCGCTTCGGCATCCCAACGCACTTCGCGGCCCTGCCGGTAGGACGCGATGGCCATCTGGCAGGCAACTGCCGACCGGTAACCAATCTCAAACGGGCAGTTGGGGGCCTTCCGGCTGCGGACACAATCAAAGAAGTTCTGCATGTGAAGTTCTGTTTCGTCCCCGCCGCCCACGATATCCGGTGAAGATGCTCCCTCGCCACCGCCGGCGGCACCGCCGCGCCGCGTCTTTCTGGGGACATAGGAGACCGTGTCATTATTCTGGTCCCGTAACACAGCCCCTTCACTTCCCAGCACAACTTCGTCGGCGCCATAAAAACTGCTGCCGAAGCCGGAATTCCAACTGAAGAATATCTTTTCCGGCAGGGCCATGGTAACGTCCATCGTATCGGGCACCTGCATGTCAGGCGAAAAATAATTGGCGCCCGTCATGCTCACCCGCTCGGGGATGTGCAAGTCCATCGCCTTGAACCAGAAACCCACCTGGTGGACCATGTTTTCAAACACATTGCCGCCGGAATAGTCCCAGTAAAACCGCCAGTTCATGTAACGGTTGGGATCAAAAGGATGAAGCGCTGCTTCTCCCTCAAAAGCCTTCCACTCCACGTGCTGGGCATCGCAGTCAGAAGGAATCGGCCTCTTCCAGCCCCCGTAAGGTGAATTGCGATACATATGGGAATGAATCGCGGAAATTCTGCCCATTGCCTTTCCGTGAACAAGCTCGTGCGCCCTCACCTGCGCCTGGCTGCTGGTGGACTGAATTCCCACTTGAACCACGCGGTCTGATGCCACGAACGCGTGCCGCATCCGGCGGGCGTGGTCAGGGTTAAAGGCCATCGTCTTTTCCTGGTACACGTCTTTTCCCGCCTCGATGGCAGGAACAAAATTCAGCGCGTGTTGATGTTGCGGCGTGGCAATCAGTACCGCGTCGACGCTCTTGTCATCCAACAGCCGTCGGAAATCCGAGTAGGTGGTTACGCCAGGAGCAATCTGCTTGGCCTCTTCAAGGCGCATCGTGTAAACATCGGCCACTGCAACCGCTTCGGTATTCGGGGCTTTGATGGCAGACTTGAAAATTTGCTGGCCGCGCCCCCCCGCGCCTATAAGGCCAAAGCGAACTCGATCGTTTGCGCCAAGAATGCGCCCCGCCGAGCCTAATCCTGAAACCGCCATCGCGGTACTGCCTCCCAGAACCTGCCGCATAAAGGTTCTCCGATCTGACATTGTGGCCTCCTGTTGATTGGCAATCGAGAGTTATAAGAAATGAGATTTCCAGCTTAATCGTGGCGCCCTGTCGTTTACCCGCCCGGGCCCAACACCATTCCAGCCTTCTACCGGACCAGCCCACTTTGGTACACCTAATACCTTCACAAGTCAAGAATATGTTTGTCGATTTTGCAGGGCCCATGAATGAAGGAGACACGTCCTGTTGCACTGCCTTCTTCGCATCATCAAAAACGCCCATACTTCCTGTATGCATCCACCGGGTGGGTCCCTTCAAGAATTGCCTTGCGGACAAGGTTTTCCGTGTTCACGACTTCTTCGGACTTTTCAAGAACCTGAAGTGTAATCTCCCGTGGAATCACGAGCACGCCATCCTTGTCACCCACAATAAAATCTCCTCGCCGCACGGCCACCTTCCCGATCTCTATCTCTTTCCCGTAGGTCACCAACTTCCACCGGCCCATTACGTCGGCGGGCGTCCGATAGCGGCAGAAGACTGGAAATCTCAGTTTCAAAATATAGTCAATGTCGCGCGCGCCTCCGTCGATCACAGCGCCCCTGGCGCCACGAAACCTGGCCGTCTCGCAGGACAGTTCACCGATGTGTGCGCTAATGTTATCGTGCGGCTGCGAGACGATCACATCGCCGTTGGTCAGGTCGCCAAGCATTTTGAGGATAGGCAGATACACGACTTCTGGATCCAGACTGTCCGTTGGCTCCCCTTCAACCGGCATGGCGATTCCCGCCACGCGTTGGTCTAACGTGAGCGCCTGGATGTCGGGTGGAAGAACCTGGTTGCGGAAACCCATTTCGTCCAGTACATCTGAAATAGCCCCCGTGTAAATCGCCGAAAAACGGCGGCAAAAATCATCCACGTCGAAATTTACAATCTGACCTTCTGCCTCCGCCACGGAATGCCCTCCCGACGATTCCTTTAACAGGCTGCCGCGCCTAATGCCCGCATGGAATTGCCTTACCGCTGACAGCCGTTATCAGGCTCTCCTTGCTGCAGTCGGAGATGGATTGCGTGAAGCGCGTACCAGGGAGGTGAGCAGGGCGCCCACTATGAAACCTATGCCCAGTGCGGCAAAGCCGTATCCAAAATTGCCAGTCCGTTTCTGGAGATAACCTACAACCACAGGGCCAAAGTAGCCCCCCAGGTTACCCAGAGCGTTGATCAGGCCCATCGCCGAACCGCTGACCGACCGCGGCAATGTTTCGGAGGGGATGGCCCAGAACGGTCCCAGCGCACCGAACGATCCTGCTCCAACCACCGTAATTGCGATAAAAGAAAGAACAAATGAATGCGGGCTGAGCAAGACACTTGCCAGCATAAACACGCCGCCCCATGCCATGGCTCCCGCAACATGACCTTTCCTCTCACGCGTTTTGTCGGAATGCCGTGAATTCAATACCATCCCGATCCCCGTCACGATAAAGGGAATCGTAAAAAGCAGACCAACCGTCAGGTCGCTCAGGCGTCTCTCACTGTGAAGCGCGCTCGGCAGCCAGAACAGATACCCGTAATTGCCGCTGTTCTGCATGAAATAGATAACCACCAGCAGTAACACCTGTGGCCGCAGAAGCACCTTGAGGAACGGTTCCGGCTGCTCAGGGTCAAGCTCGACAGCCTCAGCTTCGAGCGTGGTTTCGAGAAAAGACCTCTCCTCGCCCGAAATCCATTTGGCCTCGTGTGGCCGGTCGGCGATATACATAAGCCAGACGATGAGCCACACAAAAGGCAAGGCGCCTTCCGAGATCAACATCGCACGCCAGCCCCAGCGGCCGAGAATCCAGCCGGAAACGGGAGAAGAAAGCACCACGGCTGTCGGAAGGCACAGCATCCAGTAAGCGTTCGCTCGGGCGCGTTCCGCTCGTGGGAACCAGTGCGCCAGCAGGACCAGCGTGGCCGGCCATACGCCACCCTCGGCGATGCCGAGCACGAAACGCATTACCCAAAATTCCTCCCATGTTCGCACCAGGCCGCAGCCCACAGCCGCAACGCCCCAGCATACCAGCAGGATGCTGATGAACCGTTTGGCGCTCCAATGCTCTGCAAGGTAGCCGCCCGGAATCTGGAGAAGCAAATAACCCCAGAAAAAGATGCCGGCCGCGCTCCCGGCCTGCGCTGCGTTCATGTGGAGATCATGACTGAGGGAAGGCAGGGCCAGAGAAATATTGGTCCGGTCGACGAACGCAATCGTGTACATGATGAACGCGACCGGAATGATGTGCTGCCAGCGTTTCTCAGGAATTGGCATAGGCGGGCAGGATTATACCAAACTATTGCCGAGACTCAATTCTTAAGTGATACCGCCCGAAAAAATCTATAAGGAGGGAAATCAGGGCAAATTGCGCGGCGCGGGTTTCGCCGGCAGAACGCCGCAGAACTACAGCTCACGTTCGTGCTCTCTGCTTCTCATAATTTTCCATGCACTTCTTAGAGCAGAAGTGGAGCACCTGGCCGTCCTCCACAAGGCGATGTGATACTTCAGTCGAAACAAACATGCCGCATACAGGGTCTCGTGCCGTGTGGCCTTCGGCCACCTTTTGCGTGGTTTTTTGCCCACCCTGGCGATGGCGGCTCACACCCCCAGGGGCCCCACCCAGAATGCCACGAATGGTTCTCGAGACGGCATACACCACCCCGATCATAAAGACCAGGTCCATGATGATTTCAAGTAAGCGTGCCACGATAGTATGACGGTGTATAACCGGGCGCGGATGCCCCGCTGCGTTAAGGGGTCATAGCGGAACCACCACTCCTCGCGGCAGCCTCGTCCAGTTTTCCCTTAATATCTTTCAAGCCGGGATAATTCGGGTTTTGACGGTCGAGCTGATTCCAATATTTGGTGGCGGTCCGCAAGTCATGAGTGCCCTCAAGGTTGACGACAATGAGGTTGAAAATGGTTGGCTGGTGGTTGGGGTTCAGCGCAAGCGTCTTCTTATATTCTGTGATGGCCTGCTGAGCCTGACCCGTATAGAAGTAACATGTCCCAAGGTCGGTTCGCGCGTTAATATTGCCGGGATTCAACTTCAGCGAGCGCTGGTACCAATTAATGGCCAAATTGAAATACTTGTTGTCATAGAGATAATTTGCCAGTTCCAATGGGATCTGCGCATCCTGCGGATTCTGATTGGCTCGCTGCTCGTAGCTCTGGATAATCCGGGCGACTTCAAGCGGCGGATGCCCGTTGGGAAGACCTGTAGCAGGATCAATGTTTGTGTTACCTCCCACGCCCATCGCTCCGGCTGAGGGAGGCACGGCACTCGGGGCAACCGCGGCAGCGGCCGGCGCCGGAACGCTGGGCTGCTGCTGCGACTTGTAAATGAACCCTGCCAGAAATCCCACGCTGAAAAAAATGACCGCCGTAACAATCGTTTCGATTTTCACTTCTCACCCACGCCCCAATTCTGAAACTTCAATCCAAAGAACTTTATAGTACGATATAAGGCTGGCCAATGGTAGCAAGAACAAACCGCGCTCCCCTCCAGAACGCAATGAGGGAGAGAGCGCACACCGCTGACCGGAATTTCGCAACAACTGCGTTGCACGCCGGGCTCGCGCAGGCGGCCGCCTCGACTTTCGTGGTTGCTTACTCCTGACCAGGCGGTGATTTGCCGGCCACTGATATTACGCAGGAGTTCCGGAACATCTCGCATTCGGGATGTTTCGTATTTTTAATTCCTGCCATCACACAACGGGAGGTCGCATGCCACAAGTTTATCGAAACCTGATCGCCGGTGAATGGGTTGAATGTGCGTCGAAGAAGACATTCCCCAACGTCAATCCGGCAAACACCGATGAAGTGCTCGGGCACTTTCAAGCCTCCGGCGCTGAAGAAGTGAATACTGCCTGCGCCGAGGCGGCGAAAGCACAGGCCACCTGGGCTGCGTTGCCGGCCCCGCGCCGCGGCGAGTATCTGTTCAAGGCCGCCGAGTTGATCGAATCCCGCCTTGACAGCATTGCGGAAGACATGACCCGCGAAGAAGGCAAAACACTTCCTGAAGCTAAAGGTGAAGTCAAACGCGCCGTCAACATCTTCCGTTACTTTGGGGGCGAGGGGGCGCGCTCGTTCAGCTACCAGATTCCATCCGAACGCCCCAACGTCTTCTGCTATATGATGCGCAAGCCGCTCGGAGTGGTGGGACTGATTACACCCTGGAACTTTCCCAGCGCGATTCCTGCGTGGAAGATGGCCCCGGCTTTGGTGGCTGGCAACACGGTGGTCATCAAGCCGGCGTCGCTTGCGCCGCTCAGCCCCTACCGCCTGGTGGAGGCACTGGTTGAAGCCGGCATACCAGGAGGTGTGGTAAATTACGTCACCGGAAGTGGCGGCGGAGCCGGCAATGCACTGGTTGAGCATCCTGCCATTCGCGCCGTCTCCTTTACGGGGTCGTGCGATGTTGGCAATCGGCTCCACGAGAAGCTGGCCGGGCGAAAGGTTCGTGTTCAGCTTGAGATGGGCGGCAAGAATCCAACAATTGTCTTGAAGGACGCCGATCTCGATTATGCGGCGGATATTCTCATTAATGGCGCGTTCTTCTCAACCGGGCAGAAGTGTACCGCCTGCAGCCGCGCCATTATTGAAAAAGACATTTACAAGCCGCTGGTTGAAAAGCTGGTGGCAAAAACCAAAGCTCTGAAAGTGGGCAACGGCGTGGAACCGGGAATCCAGATCGGGCCTGCGGTGGATGAGAGCCAACTCGATACCGACCTCAAGTATATTGAAATCGCCAGGAAGGAAGGCGCCATACTGTTGTGTGGAGGAAATCGGCTGACCGGCGGCATCTATGACAAAGGGTTCTTTGTCGAACCGACGATATTCGACAAGGTCAAGCCGGAGATGCGCATCGCCCAGGAAGAGGTCTTTGGGCCGGTGCTGGGATTAATGGTGGCCAATGATTTTGAAGAGGCCATGCGCCTGGCCAACGGGGTACAGTTCGGGCTTTCCGCCTCGATCGTCTCGCGTGACCTTACCCGGGTCCACCAGTTCATCAATGGCATCGAGGCGGGCCTGATCACCATCAACCTTCCCACGGCGGGGGTGGAATATCAGCTTCCGTTTGGCGGCACCAAGGAGTCCAGCTTCGGAATGCGCGAACAAGGGCCGCTGGCGCTCGAATTTTATACGGAATCGCGCACGGTCTATTTGAAGTACACGCAATAAGAAATATCCGGGGCGTCACCAGGAGATTGCCATGAAGAAGACTCAACAATTTCTCGCAAAGCTCAAGCTTCCTTATGAAGACAATCATGCACTCAAGCCGACATCGCTCAGGTTCAAGGATGGCGGGCAATACCGCTTCGAGATCCCCAGCGTGGAGGGTCCGCGTGTTTTCCGCGAGGTACTGGACGCAGCCACCAAGCTGAATGTTCCGATTCACCGCGTGAGCCAGGGCAGCGGTGTCATGCTGCTGACGAAGGCCGAAATTTCCGAAATGGCCCACATCGGCCACGACCAGCGCATCGAAGTCTGCCTGTTTGTCGGTCCGCGCGCTACCTTTGAGACTGGAGCACAGACCGCTTCAACCGCCGGTAAAGTGATCGGCCTTCAACACCGCGGCGCTGACCAGTTGGTTTATGCCATTGAAGACGTGAAACGAGCCTGCGATCTGGGCATACGCAGCATTCTTCCCGCCGACCTTGGCCTGATCTGGGTGATCAACGAAATGAAGAAGAAGGGCGAACTGCCCAGGAACCTGGTCATCAAGAGCTCGGTTACGTTGCCTGCCGCCAATCCCGCCACAGCCCGGCTGTTTGAGCAGGCTGGTGTTAGTACACTGAATGTCCCCACCGACCTTGCGCCTGCGCAGATCGGCGCCATTCGCCAGGCGGTTGATATCCCCATCGACCTTTACATTGAAGTTCCTGACAACTTCGGCGGCTTCATCCGCTACTACGAGATGCCGCAGATCATCCAGGTGTCCGCGCCCAATTACTTCAAATTCGGGTTGCGCAACGCACCGGACATTTATCCCTCCGGCGTCCACATTGAAGACCTGGCAGCGAAGATGGGCCGCGAGCGTGTGCACCGCGCCCGCATCGCACTGGACCTGCTTGAGCAATACGCTCCGCAGATGAAGATGTCACCGCTGGGCTCGAAAGACCTGGGCATCCCGGAAGTGTGAACCTCGCGCGACCCGACAATGGCCGCTTCTACTAGCAGTCCTGCCTTTTGCGTGTGCGTGAAGCTGCGCCCGCACACCAAGTCCCTGCCCCGGCCTTTTGTTAAACATTTGTCAAATGCGCCCGGGTACCCTGCAAACGGAAACTCCGCCTGTCCAAATCCCGTCTATCATGTTAGGTATATACAAGCATGGAAAGGTTCCTTCCATTTCCGAAGCCTGTGCTGGCCGTGCTTGCCACAGCCTTTGGTGCCGCCGTCGTGCTATACAGCGCGCTCTGGATGTACTCAATCCGCTGGCAGAGCGGTGTAGAACTGGGCTTTGATTTCGACTATATCGGGGCACAGCACGCCGAACGTGTCAGGAGCGTGGAGCCCGGCGGACCCGCGGAAAAAGCCGGGCTGAAACCCGGAGACCGCATCACTGCGATCAACGGCCACGCCATTGAAGACCGCCACATGATTTTCGAGGTGTGGTCGCGCCAGAAGCCTGGGAACGACGTTAAGCTCTCAGTTATTCGTGCAGGAGAATCTTCTCCTCTGGTTATTACTGCCACCTTCCGGCCGCGGCGAGAATCATCCAAGGAGGCTGGCCTGACCGAAAGGTTGGGGGAGGAAATTCTTCAGACTTATCCTCTGGTATTCCTGATTGTCGGTCTGCCGGTCTTATTTCTTCGACTTGAAGACCGCAACGCCTGGCTGCTGGCCTTCATGTTCGCCTGCTTTGCAGCGGCGCCGCCCTTTCCAAACATGTTCGCGGGGCTGGACCCGCCGCTTCGCTCATTTGCCACGGCCTATCGTGCAATTTTCAGTACCCTGCTGGGGGCGCTCTTCTACTGCTTCTTCACTTTGTTTCCTTCCCGGTCATTCCTGGACCGCCGGTTTCCATGGCTGAAATGGCTGGGTCTGGCCATCGCAATCACATTCGCTTTGCCGGGGTTGCGAATCGGCACCTCTCACGCTCCCGCTGTCGTGGAAGCGATCATTGGAAGGCACTTTTCACGCATCATTCGCCTTTCTTACAACTATGGTTTCACGGTGCTGGGGCTGGTTGCATTGGTGGGAAACGCGTTCACGGTGCCCACGCCCGAAGCTCGCCGCAAGATTCGTGTAATTCTCTGGGGAACGCTGGTGGGTGTGCTTCCCATTTCATCCCTGGCTGCTCTTGGTGATTTCTTCCGATTGCATCCGCCACTGGTGCTGGGCGTGACGCTGGTTATGCTGCTTTTCCTTTTCCCGCTTTCCTTTGCTTACGCGGTCCTCAAGCACCGCGTCCTCGAAGTCCCCGTCCTCTTGCGCCGCGGAGTCCGTTACATACTTGTCCTTCGGGGCTTTACGATATTGCTCGCACTTGTCAGCATGGGAGTTACCGTGATTTTCGCTCTTTTCCTCGCGCCTTATCTGGAACTTCTCGCAGGGGGAGGCATCCCGGGCGGGATCGCGCTCGGAGCAGGTTTCGGCACCGTTTTGCTGTGGGCGGGGATGGCGGTCCATAAGCGGGTGGGAGAAAAAATCGACCGTGCCTTTTTCCGCAATTCATATGACGCCCGCATGGTCCTGGAAAACCTGGTTGAAATTTCCAGGACCGCAACCAACAGGGAAAAACTTTCAGACATGTTGCAGCAACACCTGGAACAGGCCCTGCGGCCAAGTTCGCTGGTGGTTTACCTGGAGACGGCCAGCAACCAACTTTCCGCCATGCGTGGGGAAGTCCCGTCCGGGCTCTCGGTTCTTTCACCCGCCGATCCCCTGCTGATTGAGACTGCTCGGCGGGGACGGCCATGGGATGTGATGAATGAGGATGAGGAAAAGCTGCCCCATCCGTTTCTGCTCGCCCCACTGCAACCCGACTGCCTGGTGCCCGTGCTCGGTCGGGACAGCCATCTGGCGGGTCTGTTTGTGCTCGGTTCGAGACTGTCTGAGGAGCCTTATTCCCGCGAAGACAAGCGGCTTCTGGCGTCTGTGGCCACTCAGGCTGGCATCGCGATGGAAAGCATTCGTTTGGCTGAAGAGATTGCGGAGCGCATCGAAGCGGAACGCCGCGCTGCCCAGGAAATGGAGTTTGCCCGCCAGGTACAGTCCCGCCTGTTCCCGCAGAAGTTTCCCCACCTTCGTACGCTTGAGTATGCAGGAGGTTGTGCTCAAGCCCGACAGGTGGGCGGCGACTATTACGATTTTCTGGAACTACGGCCCGGCCGGGTGGCTCTGGTGTTGGCAGACATTGCGGGCAAAGGCGTTTCAGGCGCATTGCTGATGGCGAATCTCCAGGCCAACCTGCGGAGCCAGTATGCTCTGGCCCTTAACGACATTCGCCAACTTCTGAGTTCGGTCAATCGGCTGTTCTACGAAAACACCAGCGACAACAGCTATGCCACCCTGTTTTTTGCAGATTATGATGACTCAACGGGCCGTCTGCGTTACGTGAATTGCGGACACCTGCCGCCGCTCCTGCTGCGAGATTGCAGCCCCACCACCGGCAGTCAGGCGTCGAGTTTGGCTCTCGAACGTCTGGAGTCCACATCAACAGTCCTGGGTCTTTTTGAAACGTGGGAATGCAACGTTGCGGAGACCACGCTCAAGCCCGGAGATAGCCTGGTGCTCTACACCGACGGCGTTACAGAAGCAGCCAAGCCTTCCGGCGAGGAGTTTGGCGAGTCGCGGTTGGTCGAGACTCTGTGTGCCAACCGCGGCCTGGCCGCCCAGCCTCTTCTTGATTCGGTCGTCCGGGCGGTACAGCAGTTCAGCGGCGAGGAACAGGCCGATGACATTACCCTGGTCGTCGCGCGTTGCCACTCATGACGAATGCGTATTCGTAGCGAGCCGCGTTTGTAAAATCCCCGGCAGGCAACATCCCTTCGCCACCCCTTCTTAGGTGTGGTAAACTCCATTCATGAAGTGCCTGCTCGCCATTGCCGCGTTTCTGGCGGGTGCCTTTCTCCCACTCGCCGTGAAGGGCCAGTCCGTTGTATTAACGCCAGGTTCATCTGCTTCGGGCTCATGGGTGCGGCCCGAACCGTTCCGCGACGGCCCATCCGGATTCCGCCAATTCGGCGGCTCCCGCACAGTCGTCTTTCCTCCATTTTTTGGATATCCGTCCAATTATCCGTTTACGTATTTCTACCCAGGCCTGTGGCCGCCGCTCGACGTCCAGTACCAGCAGGCGTCGCTGATCGCGCATGGTGACGTTGCCGCGGAGGTCGCCGCACAGGAAAAAGAGTTTCTCACGAGCCAGGTGCAGGCGCTGACTGACGAAGTACATTCTCTTCGTGAGCAGCAGGCCCTGCGACAATTCGCCCAGGAACCTGCTGTCGCACCTCGCCCCGAGTCCTTCTCGCAGCCTGTGCCGCGTGTTTCTCAGCCCACATTCCCTGTCACCGTTTTCATCTACCGCGACGGACACGAGATGGAAGTCCGGGACTATGCCATCCTCGGAAAAACTCTGTGGGTCTTCAACGGCCAGACAGCCCGCAAGTTCCCTCTTACCGATTTCAACATCGCCGCCAGCCGGCAGGTCAACGAAGAACACGGGGTTGAATTCCCATTGTCTGATCCACACCAGCAATAATTTTCTGCCGTTATTTCCGGGTCGAAATGCCGTCATGACAATCCGCCCTTGCGTTCCTGGCGGGATGCCATCATAATCTGGCATTTCCGGGTTCAAATGCAGCTCACATCCAAAGGAGAATTTATATGTCGTCAGAAGAATTTCAATCGCATAACGATCTTCTACCCAAACCGTCACGCCGTAACTTTCTGAAAAGCGCTGCCGCTTTAGCGATGGCAGGTCCGGCGCTTGCGTGCGGGCCTAAAAGCGGGGTGGAGGAAGGCGAGCAAGCGCAGTCCTCAGGTAGACCTCGGCTGGTCTGCGTGGGAACCTACAGTTCGCCTGCGGGCCCGGAGGGAAGCCCGGGCCGAGGCCAGGGCGTGTACCTTTTTGAAATGGATCCGGCAACCGGCACGCTCACCCAGCGTGATCTGCTTGAGAATCCCAGGAATCCATCCTGGCTTGCTCTCAGTCCTGACAAAAAATACTTATACTCCGGAGACGAAATTCACCAGTTCGAGGGCAAACGCTCCGGCGCGGTCAGCTCATATTCTGTGGATGCGTCCACCGGCCACCTGACGTTGCTTAACACAGTGAGTTCTGAAGGCGATGGCCCGGCGCACATCAGCGTTCACCCCTCCGGCCGCTACGTCTTTGTCGCCAACTACGGCGGCGGCAGCATCTCCGTGTTGCCCATCCTTTCTGATGGGAAGCTCGGGCCTGCCACGGACGTCCACCAGGACAAAGGACCGCTCGGCCCACTGCACGCCACCAGCGCCCCGCCGGGAAGTTTTGCCATCAGCGGGCACGACGCTCCGCATGCGCACATGATTGAATCAGACCCCAGCGGCAAGCGCGTCCTCTCCACAGACCTCGGCATGGACAAGATTCTCATTTGGAATTTTGATGTCGAAAAAGGCAAGCTTATGCCGAATGACCCGCCATCAGCCTCAGTTCCACCTGGCGATGGCCCGCGGCATTTTGTCTTTCACCCCGATAGCCGCTGGCTTTATTGCATTCAGGAGGAAGGTTCGGCAGTTGTGGTGTACGACTACGACACATCAAGCGGCAGGCTCACGGAGAAACAAGTCATTTCGACGTTGCCAAAAGGATTTGTTGGCACCAATTACACGTCGGAAATTCGCATTTCGCCGGATGCAATGTTCGTTTACGGGGCCAACCGGTTGCACGATAGCATTGTCTGGTACTCCATCGGTGTGGACGGCCAATTGACTTATGGTGGCGAGGAATGGACTCGCGGTGACTATCCGCGCAGCTTTACTATCGATCCCGCAGGTGATTTTCTCTATTGCTGTAACCAGCGTGCCGACGCCATCACCACTTTCCGCGTCAACAAGCGGACCGGCGCTCTCACTTTCACCGGCCAATACACGCCCGTGGGTACTCCGGCCAACGTGGTCTTCCTGACATAACAACCACTAAACTTGAACTGCTCCGCAGGGCTGGACCACCCAGCCCTGCGCTAGTTTTCCCAGTTGCGCTTTCCTGTTGCTTGCCCGCACGCATCCGGTTCGGCAACCAATTATTTTGTTAACTCAATGAATCCGCTGGCGGATCTGAAGCCAGTCCCAGTGGGAAGGCTGCATTCAAACGGTTGGAGGCTCATTTCGCCTTCGTACCGGGACGGAAGAGCTTTACAAACACTGCACCCATTACGACCATGATGGCGCCCCACCATACCGGCGCGTGGAGGTGGGCAAGTTCGGTGTTCGCCGGGGGATGGGACCATTCCGCCAGTCCGGTGACAAAAATCAGAAGGCCATAAATGAAAAGTAAGATCCCGACAAAGAACCAGACAGGGATCATATGACGTTCTTCGCTCATGATGTTACTCCCCAGTTCTTGCTGTCATTATGTTTTCAATTACTTGCACTGCTTCCTCCGACCCGCTACCTGAAGATCCATTGCAACACCAAAAACACACCGAAGCAGATCGCGGCCCAGAAAACAGGGCGCTTGACGAGCGGCAGGTGACCTTCGCCCGGGATTTCGGTCAGGCCCATCACCAGGCCCCGCAATTCGGCTTCAGGCCTTGGCTTTGTCGCGAGAGTCACCAGCAGCGATACGACCAGGACAGCAACAAATGCCCAAAGCGCCTGCCACATCTGTTGCGCAAGAGGCTGGGCTTTCGCATAGAAACAGAACCAGGCGACCCGCTCCGGATGGCCGCGCATCAGCGCGAAAGTAGAAATTGCGGTGGTGATGCCCGCCAGCAGGCCCCAGAACCCTGCCTTCTTCGTAGCGCGCTTCCAGAGCATCCCGATGATGACGGTGCCAAACAATGGCGCTATGAAAAAGCTGAACAGGGCCTGCACATAATCCATCAGGCTTCCAAATTGCGTCACAATATAAGCAGCGCCGATACTGATGAGCAGCCCAATCATCGTGCACCACCGCCCCATGGCAACATAGTGCCGGTCGGTTGCGTCCTTCTTGATGAAAGGCCGGTAAAGGTCGTAAGTCCAAACGGTGGCGAAGGCACTAATGTTCCCCGCCATGCCGGACATGAAGCCTGCGATCAGCGCTGTAATGCCCAGCCCCAGGAGACCCGGGCCAAGATAGCGGGCCATCATCAGCGGCAGGACCTGGTCATAGGTGTGTTGGCCGGCGGTTGCTACGTTAGCCGGGTAGAGGTGGTAAGGCAAAACTGCCAGGCCCAGTAACCCTGGCAGGATCACAATGAACGGTACTGCCATCTTGAAGTAAGCGCCAATGATGGGTGCAGTCTTTGCCGAGCGAATGTCTTTGGCTGTAATGACGCGCTGAACCACCAGAAAATCCGTCGTCCAATAGCCCATCGAGAGCACCGCCCCGAGGCCAAAGACAATAGCCACCCACTGAACACCCATGGGGTTCTGTGAAGGATGGAGCATGGGCCCCCACATATGCGTAAAATCCCTTCCCGGGAAATTCTGCTGGATATGCGCAACCATACCCGACCAACCGCCCGACTCGATCAGCCCCAGGATGGGGATTAGCAGGGCGCCCAGCCAGATGAGGAAGAATTGGATCACCTCGTTGAAGATGGCGGAGAAAAGGCCTCCGAGCGCAACGTAGATGCCTACCGTCAACGAAGAGACCCAGATGCTGAAGTGGATGTTCCAGCCCAGGATCACCTGCATCACCACCGCCATTGCATACATATTCACGCCCGACATCAAAATCGTCATCACAGCAAAAGTGATCGCGCTGAGCCCGCTGGTGGCGTTGCCATATCGCAACTCGAGGTAACCGGGTACCGAGTGCGTCTTGCAGATGTAATAAAACGGCATCATGATGAGCGCCAGAAACAGCATGGCAGGAATCGCGCCGACCCAATACCAGTGCGCCGCCAGGATGCCATACTGGTAGGCGTTGCCGGCCCACCCGAGCAGTTCGAGCGAACCGAGGTTTGCAGAAATAAACGCAAGCCCCGCAACCCATGCCGTCATTCCGCGGCCGGCGACAAAAAAGTCTTCGCCGCGCTTGGCGAATTTCTTGAGATAGAAGCCAATTCCCAGCACCGCGGCAAAGTAAATCACGATGATAGCCAGATCTACCGGCTGGAGGCTGATGATCTTGCTCTCCCCGGCAGCCGGCACTTCCAGTAATGCATAAAGCAGGACGCCGAAATGAATCATCTGTCACCCTTAACTTGAAGATCCAGGAACATTGTGGCCTGCAGAAGGTATTGTTATCCGCCCCATGCCCCGACGTTTTGTGATGTCGGACCTCCGTGCTCGATGTCGCCCCTTGGAACCCAAAAAGTCCCGCCCGAATCACCCCAGATGGAAGAAAGCAAGATGTCACGTTCCGGCACGATGTTCAAGAGGAAAGTGCAACCGTTTTCGTCTTAGTCCTGCTGCCCCCAGCTCTCTCGTCGCCTCCAGACCGAGCAGATAAATTCTCTTTGCGCCGGGCAAGAGTGTTTTGTATGATCAGGCGGGGTAATCGCAGCGCAGATTAGCAGCCCACCGGCGGGTATTGACCGGACTTGATTCTGGGGCAAGCCTGCCCATGAAAGCAAGTTTAACTTCCGGGAGAGTTCCCATGAATCGTCGTGCCTTTAATCGAATCCTTGCAGGAGCCGGACTGGGTAGTATCGGCGCATCGTCTCTTCTCCCGGCCTCGGCGCCAAGCCCGTCAAAGACGGCAGCAACCACGGCAGCTCCTTACAAGATCTCGATCATGTTGTGGACTGTCTTCCGTGATCTGCCGTTCGAGCAGAGGCTGGAAAAGGTTTCCGAAGCAGGCTATCACGCCGTCGAACTCGTCCGCGAATTTGAACACTGGACCGATGCCGATTACGCTCGCGTCAACCGCAAGAAACACCAGCTTTCGATTACGTTCGACACTACGGCGGGGCTCCGGCACGGCGTTGGAGACCCGGAAGAGCGCGAAGCTTTCTTAAAAGATCTCAGCGGAATGCTGGCCGTATGCGAAAAGCTGGAATGTCCCCGGCTGATTGTAATGTCGGGCAACATCGTACCTGGAATGACCCAAGCTGACCAGCACCAGAGCTGCATTGAGGGGCTAAAACGCGCGGCCGAGATGGTGGAGGGCAAAAACATCACCCTTCTAGTGGAAAATATCGATCCGGAAGAGAATCCCAGGTACTTCCTTACCTCGGTGGCCGAAGGATTTGAAATCATCAGGGCCGTCAACCACCCACAGGTGAAATTCCTCTACGATTTTTACCATGAGCAGATCGCTTATGGTAACCTCATCGAAAAGATGGAGAAGAACATCGACCTCGTAGGCCTCTTCCACATCGCCGACGTGCCCCACCGCCACCAGCCGGGTACCGGCGAAATTAATTACACCAACATTTACAAGAAGATGATGGAACTGAAATACGACGGCTACGTCGCCATGGAATTCATGCCCGTCGGCGATCCCATCCAAATCCTCCGCGCCGCACGCACGGAGGCAGAGCACATTGTAGCAACCTAGCCTGTGTGACTAAAAAGCGGGAAGTCTACTTCGAACCAAGTAATTCACACACCATCCTGAGTGAATCCGCCGCGGAATCTGCTCAGCTCCCGGCTGTGTTCTTCCATTATTGGTACAGGATAAAACTCGGCCGGGGAGAAAGGCGCAGTATCTCGGCCGGCGTCATTAGGTGCTGGCCGTTCCTCACGTCGTTCTTATAGAAGAGCTTGAATCCGGTGAACTGGACAGGCTGGCGTGCGATGTAAGCCTTGTACGTAAAAGCCTTCAATGGAGGCGCGCCGAACCCGTCCATATCCATCACGATCTCGACTTCAGGCAATGGCTTTATGCTGCGGAATTCGGTCACCATAGGCTCTGTGAACCGGTGGACAATGAGGATTTTGGGCGGCAGATGATTTTCGCGAACGACCTTCGCTAGAAAGCGCGCTGCAAAGTTAATTTGCGCGGCGTTCAAAGTGCCGACCCAGGCCCCAGGACGCTTACCATCTATCAATGCAAACTCTGGATCAAGGGCAAGCCCTACGTTCGGTCGCTTGAGGTACGGCTCGAGGCGCGTCAGTTCTTCCTCTACAGTGCTCCAGCCGGGCTGCACGTCCAGAAACACCAGCCCTTCGATCCGCTCCGCCAGGCTGATTGCTTTTTCGATCTGGCTACCCGGCATGCGAAGCCGGTATTTCCCATCTCGTGTCGGAACATTCTGAGCGGAAACCGCAATGTAATCCAGCGCCGGCACGACCGGCGTCGACGGATCTGCGGCCGCCCATGCGTCTGCCGTCAATGTGAGCATATGGAGCATTTTGTCTGGTGGATACTCGCCCAGAACACCCATTTGCACCGAATAAAAATTGCCATAGTACGCGACGATTCGCTTGAAAGGCAACACAGCCCCGGCCTGTGGATAAGCGGCATGCGCAGGCCAGAGCGGCGCCGGGCACGGCCGGAGCACGGCCTCCTTTGTGATGAACGCCACCGGCCGGGAGATGGCGGTGGTCTCAGAAGCTCGCGCACGCGCCGCATCAGGGGTAGAAGGGGAGGGAGACGGCGCGCAATTGTTCCGAGGCGGATTGTTTGCGAGCTCAAGCATTTTTGCGTTATACACTGCCCGGTTCACGATGGGAGGCAGCGGAGACCGCGCAACTCGTACGGACCCGGAAACCTCCCTGATGCGAAGGTGATTGTTTCGTAAGAGGAAAAGCGCACCAATGCCGGCAACTCCCATAGCACACAGCACAACAATGAGTTCCCTGGGCTTCACGACTTTATCGCTCATGGCTTCCTGCTAGCACTCCATCCTCGTCCCCCTAAGCGTGTAGGTCCTGCTGGCCGTCATTAGGGCTCCCCCGCCCTCCTACCGTGGCGTGCCACCCCCTTGGCTAGCTCGCTAGCACGGCCCTCCATATTACCATAACGGCGGCAATCCGCTGGGGCCGTCTTGAAATGATCATTCTGGGGCAGGCTTTGATCTATTTGAAGGGTATGACCTTGCGCAAAGTTTGTCATTAGGCCCGCAGTGCCCCAACGACGCCCTGCACGGCGGGCAGGACTTGAAGAAACCGCATGGCAGGGACCTCCAACTATGACGACACCGGTTCTTGCCTATCAAAACAGACGCCTGAGGGAAATCAAGCTGATCACATCCCCGGGTTCTTAAACTTCACAGGTGGCGCCAACCTTTCCGGGCCGTTGGCGGCCTTCAGAAAATCGAAGTCGCATCCTTCATCAGCCTGCAGGATATGGTCCAGGAACAGACGGCCGTAGCCACGCACATAATGCGGTTGTGCAGGCTTCCATAATTTCAAGCGTTTCTTTAGCTCTTTGCCTGGGACCATTAATTCCAAATGCCTTGCCGGGACATCCAGTTCAATCCAGTCACCATCTTTCACCACCGCCAACGGGCCGCCGGCTGCGGATTCGGGCGCAACGTGGACCACCATCGTGCCGTAACTTGTCCCACTGATGCGCGCGTCACTCAACCGCACGATGTCACGCACACCGGCCTTCAGCAGTTTCTGCGGTATTGGAAGGTGGCCCCACTCCGGCATCCCTGGAGCCCCTTTGGGCCCGGCCCCCTTCAGCACCAGCACGCTGGATTCATCCACGTCCAGCTTGGGATCATCAATCCGTTTGATCAGGTCAAAATTGTTTTCAAACACCACCGCGCGCCCCTTATGCCTGGCAAAGTGCGGAGAGATGGCCGACTGCTTGATTACCGCTCCGGCCGGCGCCAGATTCCCACGCAGAATTGCTGTGCCGCCCTCAGGGCGCAGAGGCTCGTTAAGCCCCTTGATCACTTCCCGATTGAAGGTAGATGCCTGAGCCAAGTTATCCGCCACCGACCTTCCGGTCACGGTCAGGGCCTTTGCATGCAGAAGCGACAGGATTTCTTTCATTAGCGCCGCGATCCCGCCGGCGTAACTGAAGTCCTCCATCAGGTAGCGGCCGGAAGGCCGAACGTTTGCAACCACCGGAGTTGTTCGCGAAAGCTTGTCAAATTTCTCGAGTGGCAGGTCGATTCCCAGCCGTCCGGCAATCGCCACCAGGTGCACGATGGCGTTGGTCGAGCCACCGATGGCCATATCAACACGGATGGCGTTTTCTATAGCCTGGCGTGTCATGATGCGTGAGGGCCTCAGCCCCTCGTGAACCATTTCCACAATTCGCGCACCGCTCTTCTCCGCGATCATAAGACGGCGAGAATCGGAAGCGGGAATGTCCGCCGACCCCGGCAGCATCATGCCCAATCCCTCGGCGACGCACGCCATGGTGGAAGCTGTCCCCATCACCGTGCAATGACCTGCGCTTCGCGAGACGCACGATTCCACCTCGCACCACGCCTCCTCGCTCAGGCGCCCCGCTCGGACTTCGTCCCAAAGCCTGCGCACGTCCGTCCCGGATCCCAGTTCCTGGCCCCTCCACATGCCGCGTAGCATGGGCCCACCTGTCACCATAATGGCCGGGATATCGGCACTTGCCGCGCCCATCAGTTGCGCGGGAGTCGTCTTATCACACCCCGCCAGCAGCACGACACCATCCAAAGGATACGAAGTGATGCATTCCTCTACGTCCATCGCCATCAGGTTGCGGTAAAGCATGGTTGTAGGCTTCATCAGCATTTCGCCGAGGGAAATGGTCGGGAACTCGAGTGGAAACCCACCCGCTGCCCACACCCCGCGCTTGACGGCTTCCGCCACCTGGCGCAGATGCGAATTGCAGTTGTTGAGCTCGCTCCAGGAATTGCAGATTCCGATTACGGGTTTGCCCTGGAACACTCGCTCGCTGAAGCCTTCCGCACGCAGCCAGGCGCGGTGGCCGACTCCCCATCGGTCATTCGCTCCAAACCAGGCGCTGCTGCGGAGCGGGTTCCGGTCTTTCTTTCTGGTCGTCTTCATCCACGCTTTCCCTTCCCGGACAAGCCGTTTAAGTCGGTAGTTGGTTGCCACGAATTTCGCGGTTATTATGATACAGCAACACGATAACGCAAGATGAACGGATCAAGCGCGGGCGGAGGGCCTGAAGCCGTTCTTCACAGGCCAGTGCGGAGGGCCAGAAGGTGGACACAGTAAGTCCTAGAGGGAAGCTGGGCAGGAGAGAATTTCTGGGAGCGGCGGCAGCTTCGGCCGGGCTGGAGGCGCTGAGCCCGCTGCTCCTGTGCGGCCGACAGCGTGAGGCTGTGCCCTCCGTCGAAGGTTCACGGCACAATTTTACCTGGTACAACGAAGACTTCCTGCTTGACGAAAAGCCCTTCCATATCCGCTCCGGCGAGATGCATTACGCTCGAATCCCGCGCGAGTACTGGCGCAATCGCCTGAAGAAATTAAAGTCCATGGGTTTGAACACAGTCTCCACCTACATGTTCTGGAACTTTCACGAAACACGGCCGGGCGAATTCAATTTTGCAGGACGGCGCGATGTGGCAGCTTTTGTCCGCACGGCGCAGGAAGAGGGCTTGTGGGTCATACTTCGTCCCGGTCCTTACAGCTGCGCCGAATGGGACTTTGGCGGCTTCCCAGGATGGCTGCTGTCCACGCCGGATATCAGGGTCCGCAGCACCGATCCGCGCTTCCTCAGTGCCGCCCGGCGCTACATTCTGCACGTTGGCATTGAGCTTGCTCATCTCCAGGTGACACGCGGCGGCCCCATCCTTATGACACAGGTTGAGAATGAATACGGCTCGTTCGGAAGCGACCACGCCTACATGCGCGCTGTCCAGCAAATGCTTCTGGACGCCGGTTTTGACGTCCCGCTCTTCACGGCCGACGGGCCCACGCCGCGCATGCTGTCGGGGGGTACTTTGCCGGACGTTTTATCCTTCATAAACTTCGGTTCAGACCCCGCCAGCCAATTCGAGGCCTTTGCCCGCTTCCGGAAGAATGTGCCTCTCATGTGTGCTGAGTTTTACCCCGGATGGTTCGACCACTGGGGAGAAATTCATCACCACGGAAACAATCAGAACCTGATGGAAGGCATGAATTGGATACTTTCGAACGGCGTCTCCTTCAACCTTTACATGTTTCACGGTGGCACGTCGTTCGGCTACATGAACGGGGCTAATTTCGGAAAGGCTTACGAGCCCGACGTCACCAGCTATGACTATGACGCTCCGCTCGACGAAGCCGGCCGTCCACGCGCAAAGTATTTTGACCTGAAAAAGCTGATCAGTCAGCATTCGCCCGACGGACAGTTTCCACCGCTGCCAGCTGCGCTGCCGCTGATTGAAATTCCCAGGTTCGAGTTAACGGATTCCGCACGGCTCGACAGCATGCTCGGCAACCCCATTCGTTCAATCGAGCCAAAGCCGATGGAATCATTCGGACAATCTTTCGGATTCATCCTTTACCGTTGGCTACCGAAACGCCCTACCAAAGGCCGGATGAACATCATCAGCATGAACGATTACGCCCTGATCTACCAGGGTGACAGCAAGCTGGCGGAGCTCGACCGCCGTTTCAATCAGAACGCCGTAGATGTTGATCTGGCCCCTGCGCAGCCGCTGGATATTCTGATCGAAAACATGGGCAGGATCAATTACGGCCCCCGCATGGTCAACGATCGCAAGGGCATCACTGAAAGAGTGTTGCTGAACGGCATAGCGCTGGGAGGGTGGCAGATATTTCCTCTGCCGCTGGAAAACCTGGCAAAGCTGCAATTCTCGGCGAAGCCCAAACGCGGGCCGCGCTTCTACCGCGGAAGCTTTCAATTGTCATCGGTGGGGGACACATTCCTCGACATGCGAGGCTGGGGCAAGGGACACGTATGGGTGAACGGCCATCACCTGGGCCGATTCTGGAAGATCGGCCCCCAGCAGACGCTTTTCTGCCCCGCGCCATGGCTCAGGACTGGCACGAATGAGTTGATAGCACTTGAACTTGAAACCATTGGTCGAACTTCAGTTCAGGGCCTCAAAGATCCTGTCTTCGAAACCGTGGAAATCGACTGACGGTTCTTACGGTGGCCAGAAATGGCACAATGCGGTGCTGCACTCTGTCAGGACTGGCTAAAAGACCCTTTCACCACCGTTGGCGGAGAGTCGGCGTACACGAACGCTGTTCTTTTCCGAGGTTTCAAGCATCCAAAGATCACCGTTTGGAGCAACCAAACCGCCGGACGGCCCCCAAGGTGCCTTGCTGCGTGCAACGACATCGACCTGTCCCGAGGCCGGGTTAAAGCGCTTCACCTTCCTGGCACCCCACACAGCTACGTAGACACGGGCCCGAGCATCAAGCCAGATTCCTCCGATCCAATTGCCGGCCGCTTCCCCAACATTCCTGGCGAGAGTTGATACTTTGCCATCAGAATCAAGGCGGCGCAAATCGCCGTCATCCGTGAAATAGATATCCCCTCTACTTGTCGCCTTAAGCCACTTTACGTCGTGGTACGTCGCATATTCACCAACCCTTCCTATGCTCCCGTCCGGGGCGCGGCGGATGAATGCTGCCGGCGGGCCCACAGTGAACCAGTACATATTACCTGCGGCATCCCGTGCAAAGCTGGAATCTTGGGGATAGGCTCGCGTTGGGAGTGATTTTTCCAGAATGTCGTCTGGGGAGAGCTTCCAGATAAAGTGTAACCAGTGGTTGGTCGCCTCGACTTGGTACCAAAGGTGCTCCCCGAAAAGATTGTCGTCCGCATCAAGAAAAAGCTCGTGAGTATGGACATCGCGCACGACAATGGACTTTGTGCCGTCCGGTGAGATTCTCCAGACGTTACTCAAGTCGGTGTAGAACACGCTCCCCCGGTGGTCCATGACGATTCCAATGCCAGGATGCGCAGTCGTTCGGCGTGCGGCGATCAAGCAGACTGCTAGAACCAGTAAGAAACGCAGGAGTTTAGGCGAATTCCTGTCGATTCTCTTTCTTTCAGCCTTTGCCCAGCGCCAAGCCATATTCCCATCCACATTCTGACAAGCAACAGATTCATTCTTTGGAGCCCCGAGTCTTGTCTCCGCGTGACGCCTGAATTATCCTTCACCAACGGCGCCCGAAACCGTCGAAACCAATAAACCTCAAATGCGTGCATCGTTCTAATGACGTTGGCTTGACAGCGGCGGGGACTCCGCGTGAAATGATGCGAACGCCGCATGCTTCCCTGGATAATTCCAGCTCATGCCATAATCCGAGTACTGGTATTTTATGGACCGCGCAAGGTGCAGGTTGCGCACGTGCGGATCAGGCGAATTCATCGGCTGGCCGCTTCCCTTCCTGATGTCGAATCTCAGGGTACCCGGGATAATAACGGAGGCATGGTCATCTCCCACATCGGCCACCCGGAATCCTACCGCTTTCAGCCCGCCCTTGCCGCCCCGTGCCCCCATCAGGAAAGAATGCCGCCATATAGTTTGAACGGCTTCCTGCTGGGCCTTACTGCTGGAATGGTCCACGTAGAGCGCAACCAGAACGGAATGCCCGGCACTCTGGTCCATGATTGCGCCTTCCGGCGATACCCAGGCAACCACAACCACCACGCCGTCCAAATGCAGCGCACCATAGTGACCTTTTTCGATCTTGTAAACCTGCACGTTGTGACAATGATGCTCGGTCGGCTTTTTCCCACTCCAGCACGGGCACGGTGGCTTGCATTCGCAAGCTTCAGCGAAAACTCCTGAAACAGCCCACGCGGGCGAGGCCGCCGCACGCCCGGAACTGTTCGCAAGCGCAAATACAGAAATCATCCCTGCGTTGATTCCCCACACTAGGACTGCAAACAAAAGGACTGAGAAAAGCCGAAACTGCCTTCTCATTCCACCCCCTTCAACAAAGAAACCCGGAAAACGTCCGGCGCCCCCATCATTCATTCGGGACGCCGGCAGCCGGTTAATTGCGTTTACACAATGGCCAGGTTTATTTGATCACCAGGCGCGTTATGCGGTCGAGGAAGTCGCGGTGGCTGTCCCTCTCGGTCAGGGCCCCGAGGGCCGGCCCGATTTCTGTGTCCTTGCCGAGGGCTGCTTCGAACTCATCGTTCACTTTGTCAAGCGCCGCGGCGTCAGCTACCGCAAAGACGACGTCAACCAGGCCCGGGGCTTCAGTGTGATAATCTTCGGAATCCACGCTGTAGAAGATTACCGTCCCTTCGGAAAGCCCTTTCTCGAATATGGGAATAATCCTGGCTTTGACGATAGCGTCGAATGCGTGTCCCTGACCCGGTTTCAATTTCCACATAGAGCCCGCCAGGTACGCGCCATCAAATTTCCCGGAACGATAGTTGTGGATCGTACTCCTCAGAAAATGGTCCCAGTGTTTGGACCCAGCCAGCACCGGAGACGTGTTGTCCGGTTGGGCGTAAAATCCAGCGAGGGCTTTCAGGATATTTCCCTCAGAGGGTGCCCAAAAAAAGTCCGCGTGCGTTGGCTGGCCCTCGGTGTGAATGAGACTCACCAATTCACCATAGGCTGTGATGGTGCCGTCGGAGAGAAGCTTGTCTTCGAGCGCCCTGTCCTGAACACTTAGTTTCGCCATCTCCCCCCATTGAGCTCTAGGTACAGCCCATTCTGAGACATAGACATACATTGGCGGCTTGCTCTCGCTTTCGCCTTGTGCCATTAACGGCAAACCGGGCGCCAGCACCCCCAGCACCGCCAGACAGATACCCAACACTCTTCCCCTTTGCATAGTACTTCCTCCTTTACCTCAATGAGATGTTGGGGGCCCCTCCCCCGCATATTGGACTGTTAACTCGAATTACCCGAAGGAAGCGAACATACAATAGAAAGAGTCTGAACGCAACAAGCTGCCGCATGCAAGGTTAAGACCTTCAGACCCGACGCTGCCGAGTGTGCTTCCAGGTGTATAGTGAAGATGTCGCCTGTCCCGGCTGCTTCCCGAGTGGCCTGCCCTCGCCGGGATGCAATTTCCCCCAATGCCCTGCCCAATAGGAGGTCGGTGATGAACATTTTTCGCGGTTCCGTTCTTCGATGCCTATGCCTTGTTATGATGGCGTTTCCAGCATTGGTGGCCGCTCAGCAGCTCAAGTCTGTCGAGTTGCCTGCTCCCCAGACCACGGGCGGCATGCCGTTGATGCAGGCACTGAAGGCGCGGCACTCGACGCGCGAATTCAGCCCTCGCGAGCTGCCGCTGCAGCTGCTTTCGAACCTGCTGTGGGCGGCGTTCGGGGTAAACCGGCCTGAGTCAGGGAAACGTACTGCTCCCTCAGCGATGAACTGGCAGGAGACAGATATTTACGTCGCCATGGCGGACGGACTCTACGTTTACGACGCGAAGGAGAACAGGCTTAATCAGGTG
>DATLWV010000028.1:0-10004 GCA_035576145.1 Terriglobia bacterium | reverse complement strand
CAGCCAGCGAACAGTCCGATTGATTCCCCGCAAGAGTGGAATATTCTCTTATTCGCCGGGGCGGGGCCGCCGCGGCCGCTTGTTGGCTTCCAGGATCTTCTTGCGGACGCGGATCGCGTGCGGGGTGACTTCAACGTATTCATCCTCAGCTATAAATTCCAGCGCCTGCTCCAGAGAAATCGGCTTGGCGGGGACGAGCCGAATGGCCTCATCGGCTGTCGAGGAGCGCATGTTGGTCAGTTTCTTCTCCTTGACGGCGTTCACATCCATATCGTCCCAGCGCGCGTTTTCGCCGATCACCATGCCCTCGTAAACGTCCACGCCTGGTTCCACAAACAGTTCTCCGCGCTCCTGCAGGTTATAAAGCGCGTACGCGGTGGTGCGTCCGGAGCGGTCGGCGATCAGGGACCCTGTCAGTCGGCTCGGAATATCTCCCTGCCACTCGCTGTAACCCTCGAAAAGGGTGTTCATCACAGCCGTTCCGCGCGTGTCTCTCAACAAGTCACCGCGCAGCCCGATCAACCCGCGGGAGGGGATAACGAATTCCAAACGGACCCGTCCGCCGGCTGTTCCGTGGCCCGCCATCTTGGTGTTCACACCCTTGCGGCCGCCGATTTTCTGCATCAGGACTCCCACGAATTCCGCAGGACAATCAATGATGAGCAGTTCCATCGGCTCCTGCACTTTGCCGTTCACCTGGCGAGTGACGATTTCCGGCTTGCCGACGGCGAGTTCATACCCCTCGCGTCGCATCGTTTCAATCAGGATGGCAAGTTGCAGTTCGCCGCGGCCGAGCACCTTGAAGGAGTCCATGTTACCGGCATCTTCAACGCGCAGAGCCACGTTGGTCAGCAGCTCCTTATCCAGCCTTTCGCGAAGGTGGCGCGAAGTCACGTAAGTACCCTCGCGGCCCGAAAATGGGGAGGTGTTGATGGTGAAGACCATGGAAATAGTTGGCTCATCCACCGGCACGTGGACCAGTGCCCGCGGATTCTCTGCGCTGGTCACGGTTTCGCCGATGGTGATGCCTTCAACTCCGGCGATGGCCACAATTTCACCCGTCTCGGCGCGTTCCGCGTCAATACGATTGAGACCTTCAAAACTGTAAAGTTTGGTGATGCGCGTCTTCTGGGTGGTCCCGTCCAGCTTGACGATGGCAACCTCGTCGCCGCGATTGAGAACGCCTGAAAAAATGCGTCCGATCGCCAGGCGTCCGTGATATTCACTGTAGTCCAGGTTAACCACAAGCAGCTGCAGCACGTCCTCCTCATCACCACCCGGAGGAGGAATGTGCTGCAGGATTGCATCAAAAAGCGGCTGTAGGTTTTCCGACGGGTCTTCGAGAGATGTTTTGGCGACACCGTCCCGGGCAATCGCGTAGAGGATGGGAAATTCAAGCTGTTGCTCCGTTGCGTCGAGATCGATGAAAAGGTCATAAATCTCGTTGATGACCTCCTGAGGCCGCGCGTCGGCGCGGTCAATCTTGTTGATCACCACAATGGGAGGCAGCTTGGCCTCGAGCGCCTTGCGAAGCACGTAGCGCGTCTGCGGCAAAGGTCCCTCACTGGCATCAACCAGCAACAAAACCCCGTCCACCAGCTTCAGGGCACGCTCAACCTCGCCGCCGAAATCGCTGTGGCCAGGGGTGTCCACTATGTTGATCTTGACGTCGCGGTAAAACACAGCTGTGTTCTTCGCCAGGATGGTGATGCCGCGCTCGCGCTCCAGCTCGTTGGAATCCATCACACGCTCCACGACTTCCTGGTTGGCCTTGAAAATGCCGCTCTGCCGGAGCATGCCGTCCACCAAGGTGGTCTTGCCGTGGTCAACGTGCGCGATGATGGCGATGTTGCGAATCGATTCGTTCATAAATTCAGAAACTCATATTTCAGATTTAGATTGTCGACACCTGCACACGGCAGGCCGTGCCCTCACCGGTGGTCAGGGAACGATTGCCGCGACATGTGTTGGAGTAGAAAGCTGACAGGCTTACTGCAGCAGCGATCTCAAGCCACAGACCGTTCAACTCTCAGGCAGGCACTGGCTGGCATTGGATCCTGCTACAAGGGGTGAAACGCTGTTGCAACTCCACCCTTCTATGTTAATGCAAAAAATCACATTCGAGAAGGTTCGGCCCGCTCAAATACTCCGGGGAAGATTTCAACGCTGGCGGTACACCTCATTTGGACGACGTATTTTCGACTGAATCCTCCAGCAAGAATTTTGTGGGTCCAGCAACTGCGATCAGACAATCGACGTCGAAGTCCTTATAAAGATCGAGGCAGAAAAGATCGGGCGCGTCATCAAATCCAACAGGGTGTTGCAGAAGGTAATCCAGACTTTTCATGCCCTGATGAACGGTAACGCTGGAGAATAAACCGGGTTCGATGGCTGCGGCAATGAGTGCTGCCATCTGGGTACGAATGCCCGTCAGCTCGACGTGGACCGGATGCGAGTTGAAGGTTTCCTCGGCCCATCGGGTCACAGCGACAAGCTGTGCCGATTCCAGACCGAGCGGGCGATCGCCTACCGTCGCAACCGCGCTCGCAAACAGCGACGGTACATAGGAGGGTGATTCCACGGCCGGCGAGGCGTCGCCCGTAAAAAGCAGATCGACCAGCACGACCTGGTCGCCACGATCGAGCAAATAGGCCAGTTGCTCCATACGGTTCCACACCTCGCCTGCTGCGCCTTTCCTGCCCTTGTCATCCAGAACGATATCGACTGGAGCACCGTCGGGTGTATCCGTTTCCTTGAACCACACGCCGGTGGCGCTGAGGCCGTTGCTGAGTTCGAACCGGTAGGAAATGGAAGCGAGGCCGCTGTTGAATGTATTGGCCACCGCCCAGACATGCTTCATGGTCACGGGCTTGTAACGGACCACCTCTTTCAGCTTTGCTCGTTGAGCCGCAATCCACTCCGTCCGGCTGGCTGCAGGCGGAATCGGGTCTCGCTTGATCCTGGCCGCAAGCTCCCTTGCCAGCCCAAGAATGGTCTGGTTATCGGCTGGCAATCCCACCACAAGCTGCTGGTATGTTTTGATTTCGGAGTCGACGGGGATTTCCTTATCGCTTGCGGAAAGATGGAAGTACTTGTCAAAAAAGCGGTAAGACTGTTGCCGGTTGTCAAGCTTGTAGTTGTGATAGCCGGGATCAGTGTTCTGGTGAAATTGAAAGTCATCCTGCGCACCATACAACGCAAAATAAGGTTTCACCTGATCGTAGAGGTAGGGCTTGACCAACGGCGCCCTGAAGCAGCAACTGTCCTCCGCATTGTTAATCAGCAAGGTCGGCCTGGGAGCACGCATGGCTGTGAGGAAAACATAGTCCTGCCCGTCAAAAAAGTCGGTAGCGTCCTGCTCGTTGTCGCCCATGTCAGCGATGCGAGCGAGTTGGTTGGCAAAGGCGCAGTAGCCCGCAACAGGAATATCCACTTTGACTCTCTTATCGAGCGAACCCAGCACGATGCTCTGCCAGCCGCCACCTGAGAGCCCTGTCAGGCCAACGCGGTCGCGGTCAACGTTTGGATTCTCATAAAGGTAGTCGAGCGCTTTTCGCATGACCAGATAGAACAAACCCACGCCGCTTGCGCCCACCAGGTCCAGGTGACCGAGATAGCCGTGATCGTTCTCCGATCGAAAGAGTTCCCCCATGTTGACGTATTCAATGTTGAGGGCCAGCATGCCTCGCAGCGCGTAGTTGATGCAGCGCTTCTGCTTCCAGTCCACCGCCTTGCCCTGCGGCCCCACGTGCCCGTTTACGTTCAGAATCGCAGGGACCTTGCCGTGGAGTTCGGCGGGTTCATAGAGAAGCGCCGCCGACCAGAATCCTGGCACGACCTCATATCGGAGTTTGACGATCCGGTAACCTTTGCCGGTTTCAGTCGTCCCTGCCTGTTCGAAACGGGGAGGCGCGTCCACCCACTCTCTGGGCCAGCCGTGGAAGACTACGTCGTTCAGCAGGTGCTTCCGGATCTGTTCGGCACGCTCAGTCCAGGCCTGTGCACTCACAGGTTTGGGAAGTTGCGGCGCCCGCGCCATCAGGTACTCGCGCAACTGGCCGATGACGTCCTCGTGCGACTGGATGGGTTTGCCGGCGATGGCGCTGACCTGCTCGGGAACTTCCTGTCCACAGGCCATTGTTGCCAAGAACAATACGCTGAGCAGAAGGGCACATCGTGTACGCATAACTTTCTCCTCTTATCTTTTCTTCACCTGCTTGAGTGGGGTGTAGAGAAGTCTGTTCTACCGATACAGGCTACCGGACCTCGATGCTTCCGACGTCATACCAGCCGTCGGGTTGGCGTCCTTCAATGGCCAATCGGATGGCCGGTTGATCTGTCGCCGGATCCAGCATACCCACACGCAAACGGTAGCTCCCAGGCTTCAGGCTCGCCGGAATATAGACCGACCCATCATAAACCGAATCACCCGGAAGCCATTTTCGAATATCAACCGGCAGGGTAATGGTTGCATGGCCGGAATCGCCATGAAGCTGGATGGCCAGCGTGTAATTGCGATAAATGGGTGCGACGCCGGCATTGAGCCACCACATGTGAACCGTTGCCATGGAGCCGGGCGCAACGGCCTGCGGATATTCCAGCCGGCGGAGAACAAAGCGGTAGCCCATCTTCTTCTGGAATTCATCGAACTTCTTTTTCCATTCCGGCGGTATGGCCGACGACTTGATGTTGACCGAAGTGACGTGCCATCGAAGCGCCTGCGCAAGTAAATAGTCAAGGTCCCAACCTTCCTTTTTCCAGTAGCCAGGCACCCAGCAACTTTCAAGCGAAACCGGGCTTCTCTTCCAAACATTCTGGACACCGGCGCGAACAATCTGCATGGGATAAACGTCAAGCATTTCTGCAGGGAAGTATGGATCATCGGAGTGCGTCCGCATATCGCCCCAGCAGTCCAGCCGCCAGCCCGTCCCATGTTCTGTACCATAGGTGAGCGCCTGCTGCTGGTCAAAGTTCATCAGCAGAGGCGTCCGTTTGAAAGCGTTCAGCCAGATGTCAATCAGCGCTTTCTGGTGAGTGAAATCAGGCATGTAAGGGCTCCAGCCTTCGCCCCAATATCCGATGGAGGAAACGTCAACGGTGTCGAGGTCAGGGTTTCCGTCGTAGCGTTTTCCGGCGGCCGTGACCATTTCGCCCCAGTACTTGAGATAGAGCGGATCGCTGAAGTCCGGCTGCCAGGTGCTGCCATCTTTGTCCGTGGTTTTGTTAGCCCGGCGCGCGCCGGAGTTGCGATACCATTCAGGGAGGGGGTGGCCTTCATCATAGGGCATGATTCGAATTGCCAGGCGCTGATGATGTTGCCGCGCTTCCTTGAGCGCAATGTCAATGATGTTCCAATTGAACTCACCATGTTCGGGCTCGATCGCAGACCAGAACCAGCGACAATAGGCAATCGAGCTTCCCGGAAAGTCGGGAGGCTCGGTGGCCCCTTTCAGTTGCGATGTGGGGCCGGCTTCTGACCATTTAAAGCCCTGGTTGAGTGGCTGGCCGTTGAAGCGCTGAAAAGTCTGGATGCCTTTTCCGGGATTCACCAGGACCGAGTGAATCTCCTTTGGGCGAACGACCAAATCCCTAGTCTGGGCCATGGCCGGAGTGGCTACAAATGTGAGACAAATGGCATAGAAAATCGCTACTCGGCTCCTCAAAACTCCTCCTCCAACGTCCTGAATATGAACGCCTTGGCAGTCAGTTTAGTCCTCAGCCCTGACCCGTGCCAAGCTAGAAGTTTTGTTTATCATTATGGTAAAGAATCATTCTAAATCAAGGACTTGACTAACGGCTTGAGGCACGATATTGTGACTCGCTCTCATTTGAAATCAAAATTGCCTGCTGGGGGTTTGGAGAAAAGCAGAATTTCTGTACATGGAGGTTCGATGAAACCGAAGGAAGTGCTTGAATTTGCAAAGACGAATAACGTGAAAGTGGTCGATGTGCGATTTACCGACCTGCCCGGGTTGTGGCATCACGTTTCTTTTCCGCTACACCAACTGGAGGAATCCTCTTTTGAAGAAGGGTTCGGTATGGACGGCTCCAGCATCCGCGGGTGGGCATCCATTCACGAGAGTGACATGTTGCTGATACCTGATCCGGCAACCGCAATGCTCGATCCTTTCACCGATGTTCCGACGCTGGTTATGATTGGTGATACAACCGATCCCGTTACCAAGCAACATTATCTGAAGGACCCGCGCCACATCGCGAAGAAGGCTGAAGCGTATCTCGCCTTCACCGGCATCGCAGACACGGCGTATTTCGGCGCCGAAGCTGAATTCTTCATCTTTGACAACGTGCGCTTTGACCAGGCACAGCAGCATGGTTACTACTTTATCGATGCCGAAGAGGGCCGCTGGAATTCCGGTCGTGAGAAGGACAACCTCGGTTACCGCCCACGCTACAAGGAAGGTTACTTCCCCGTTCCCCCCACCGACCACTACCAGGATTTGCGCACCGAGATGGTCCTTGCCATGGAAAAGGTTGGGCTGACCATCGAGTGCCATCACCATGAAGTCGCCACCGGCGGGCAGGGCGAAATCGACCAGAAGTTTAATTCCATGCTGAAATCCGCCGACGCGATGATGATTTATAAATACATCATTCGCAACGTCGCCCGCCAGTATGGAAAAACGGTGACCTTCATGCCCAAGCCCCTTTTCGCAGACAACGGGTCCGGAATGCACACACACCAGAGCTTGTGGAAAGGGGGCAAGCCGCTGTTTGCAGGTGACCTTTACGCAGGGCTCAGCCAGATGGCGCTGTGGTACATCGGCGGCCTTCTAAGCCACGCTCCGGCGCTTGCCGCGCTGATGGCGCCCACAACGAATTCTTACAAGCGGCTGGTTCCGGGCTTTGAAGCTCCCGTCAACCTGGCCTATTCCCGAAGGAACCGCAGCGCGGCCTGCCGTATCCCGATGTACTCGCCAAGTCCCAAGGCGAAGCGCGTCGAGTTCCGGCCGCCTGATCCATCCTGCAATCCATACCTTGCCTTTGCCGCCATGATGATGGCAGGCATTGACGGCATCGAGAACAAGATCGATCCCGGAGAACCGCTCGATAAGGACATCTACGATCTTGGCCCCGAGGAGCTCAAGAAGGTTCCGTCTCTCCCCGGTTCGCTCGAAGAAGCCCTGAAGGCGCTCGAGAAGGACCACGACTTCCTGCTCAAGGGAGACGTATTCAGCGAAGACATTCTTGAAACCTGGATCGATTACAAGATGAAGAACGAAGTCCAAGCCGTTAACATGCGGCCCCATCCTTACGAGTTCGCGCTGTACTACGATATTTAGCCGAACTCTACACCAATCTGACCGGCGCGGGTTTTGTGACGAAGCCCGCGCCGTTTTTTTACCCTCCTCGAAATCCACTTTCATAGGATTTCCACCTGTGTCCCGCCTGAAGATCGAGACGGCATGTCCCACTTTCTCCGGAAACTCCCAAGGTAGTCACGCAACTTTTTCTGCCGTGGCGGGTTCATAGGAATGGACGTCAGAAGAGAGCGACCGGGGTCTGCCCCGCCTGGCGGCGGGTAATTGAGGCAACCTCATAAACGCCCTCGAAAAGCAAGAATTCGCTCTCAGGCTTTGCAGAAGGTTCTGTGCAACAAAGTTCAGGGTTCCCGGGCCAGTTGGCTTGCGGCGGGTTGATTGTCTCGCAAGCAGCAGGTGGAGAATATCCAGCCTCGCCGCCCGCAAAACTTCTCCAAAAGCGACCCAGGAGGATTCTTTTATGCGAAAGCACCTGATCGGTTTAACTCTAGTGATTGTTGCAGCACTTGCTGTTCTCAGTTGTGGAGGCTCATCCACCAGCCAGATAGGACAAGCTCCCACAGGCACCGGCCAGGTGGCCCTGATGGGAACAGACGCTCCGGTTTGCGGCGTGGCCTCTTTCGACGTCACCATCACCAGCGCCACGCTGACACCACAAGGCGGCGGCACGTCCGTTTCCGTGATTGATTCATCGAACCCTGTAACCGTTGATTTTGCCTCGCTGATGGGTTTCAACACGCTCCTGAATATGAGCAGCGTTCCGGCGGGGACATATTCCCAGATTACCTTTACCTTTATGCCTAACCCGACCCTGACCGTTTTTGATGGAACTCCGCCGGCGCCGACGACAATCAACGCGACGCTTACCCAGACGACGGTGACGGCAAACATTGTTCCGGCGTTGCAGGTTAGCACAACCGGTTCAAGCGGACTCACGCTTGACTTCCGCCTCTTCCAGTCCATCCTGACAGACTCAACCACCGGCCAGATTACCGGCCAGGTTGACCCCTCGATTCGAGTGATTCCCGCAGTGATCACTTCCGTCAGCGGGCTGGGCGAACTCGACGACCTCAACGGCATCGTCGAAACAGTCAAAACCACCAGCAGCGATTCCAGCTTTACGGGCAGCTTCACCCTGCGAATCAGGAACAAGCGGACGTTCCAGGTGAACGTAACCAATAACACGAAGTTCGAGGGGGTTTCTGACCTGACCGGGCTGACCCAGGGAATGTTTGTTGAAGTTGACGCCAAGGTCGATCAGGACGGTAACATTGTTGCCAAACACGTTGAGTCTGAAGCCGAGACAGACGCCACCACGGCCGCTTTTGTCGGCCCCGTTCTTTCGGTAACCACCGACAATAACGGCAATGCAACCCAACTCACCATGTTTGTGCGTGCCGAACATCCCGACGTGAGCCCAACGGTGCCTCTGCGTTCCGTCGTAACTGTGAATCTATCCTCGTCCACCGGGTTCAGAATCGCGACCTTCGGGGCCGACCTGAGCACCTTCCTCTTTAACGCCTCGGCCATCGCGCGCGGCCAGCACGTTGTGGTGCACGGTCCCTTCACCGGCGGCAGTACTCCGAACGTTACAGCCAACATGATTGTCCTGCGGCCGCAGCCCGTGCTGGGCAACGCGCTGGCCAGCCCCAGCCCGGTGATCGGCTCAGACGGCAAGACCGGAGGCTATTATCTGGCGCCCTGCAATCCTCTGTTCCAGAACCAGACGGTCAACGTCGTGACCTTCTACAGCACGTTTTTCAACAACCTGACGGACCTGAGCAGTCTGGACAACACTTCGGTCTACCTCAACCGCGGGTTCCTGCTTTACACCACAACCTCAGGTTCGTTGAACGGCCTCTCTTGGACCGCTCCTCCGCCGGCCTACGTATTTCCCGCGCTCGTGGTGCGGAAGCTTAATCTGCCCTGAAGTCCGGTCCCGTAAGCCGCCAGCAGCGGCCATGACCGGCCGGAACGGAAGTTCCCCCAGCGGCCAAACTTGGGGGAACTTTCCCGGCTTTTGTGCGTAATAATGGATATAGAGACAGAGGAGCTCTACTCCATGGTCAAATTTCTGCTCTGGTGTATTCTTCTGGTCCTTTGCTGGCCGCTGGCGTTGCTGGCGCTGGTGCTCTATCCATTTGTGTGGCTAGCGTTGCTGCCCTTCCGGATTCTTGGCATCGCCGTGGGCGGCGTTCTGGCGCTGCTGGCCGCCATCATCATGTTCCCTGCGCGGCTTCTGGGTGGCGGACCCCGCGCGGTGGGCGTTCGCTAGAAAGCCACATCTCCGCCGGGCAACTGAATTCGTTCCTGACCAACTAAAATCTGAAGCGTAGCCCTGCGCCTGCGGGCGTATAATGTTCCTTCCTTCAAAGCGGGCAGTGGTGGGATCCATCGCCATCATCAGACAAACAAAAGACGGACGGAGGGCACGGATAATGAAATCGCGCCGGCAGTTTCTGGGTGTTATTGGAGCAGGATTGGCGGGGGCGGTGGCTCCCGTGACAGAAAGCCTCGCTGCGCAACAGGGGCGTCCTTTTCGCGGGCCTTTTGGCCTCGAACTCTACAGCCTTCGCCACCAGGTTAAGACCGGCGATTCCGCTTCCGTAAGGGCGGCCATGGCCTATGCCAAGAAGGTGGGGTACACGGAGATCGAGGCGCCCGACCTCGCCGGCCTTTCGGCCAAGCAGTACCGTTCTCTGCTCGATGAAACGGGTCTGCCTT
>DATLWV010000027.1:0-7343 GCA_035576145.1 Terriglobia bacterium | reverse complement strand
CGGGCTGGTTATTCAACACCCACCCCGATTCAGGCTGCGGCCATCCCGCAGGCGCTCGAGGGCAAGGATGTGCTTGCCACAGCGCAGACCGGGACCGGAAAAACGCTGGCTTTCCTGGTTCCCATCATGGAGGACCTGTTGAAGCAGAAGACGCCCGGACTCGCGGCGCTCGTCCTTGTCCCGACCCGCGAACTTGCCATGCAGGTCGCAGAACAGTATGACCGGTTGCGAGGCAAACAACTTCCCGTCGCGGCCATCATTGTGGGCGGATTATCTGAAGGACAACAACTCGCCGCCCTCCGCAAAGGAGCTCGCCTCGTAGTCGCCACGCCGGGCCGCCTGGAAGATTTCATCACCCGCAAGCTGATCAGTTTTCGGGAGCTCAGGATGTTGGTACTTGATGAAGCCGACCGCATGCTCGACATGGGGTTCCTTCCTGCCATTCGCAGGATTGTGGCCACCCTTCCAAGGGAACGCCGGACGCTCTTCTTTTCCGCAACTCTCGAGGCGTCAGCGGCCCGTCTGGTGGAAGACTACCTGAAGAACCCCGTGCGGCTTGCCTTTGGGTCGGTCTTGAAACCCTCGGAAAACGTACATGTCCAGGCGCTGGAAGTTTCCCATCACCGCAAGCAGGAGGTGTTGCAGCAGCTGCTAACCCAGGAGACAGGGCGTTGTCTTGTTTTTGCCCGGACCAAGCGCGGCACCGAGCGCCTGGCGAGGACGCTGAATCGCAACGGTTTTACCGCTGCAATGATTCACGGTGACCGCTCGCAATCGCAGCGGAACGCCGCACTGGCAGGGTTCCAGAAGGGGCGATATCGCGTCCTTGTGGCCACAGACCTTGCTTCCCGCGGTATTCACGTTCAGGATATCGCGCACGTCATCAATTACGACCTCCCCGATATCGCCGAAAACTTCATTCACCGCGTGGGAAGGACCGGTCGCGCTGGACGCCGGGGTGTCGCTTCCACACTCTTTTCAACCGATCAGCGGACTGATTTGTTTCTGCTGGAGCGGGCGTTAGGTATTCAGATGGAGCGCGCGCAGGCGGGAACGGACCTGTCCCAAAAGCATGACCGCCCCAGGCCCAACAAGGACCATACAACCCCGCCACCCAAATCCCGGCTGACTCCCCTTCCGGGAGAAGTGCTGCAGGCCCAGATGTAGCATTCCGCCAATGGCGCCGGGTCCCGGCCCGGCGCTGTGGATATGGGCCATCTTTTCCTGGACCATAGCGAAACCGTGGCATTTCTACGAGGGTCATTCATCGGCCGCCTGGCTATAGCGCGTGTATGCCCGTATCGACTTGCTTGAATTCGAGAGCCATCGAAGTGTAGCTTAAAGAGGCAACTAATCTGACTGAGGGAATCTCGATGCTCGATTTAGGTTTTGTTCGAAGTCATCTCACCCTGGTTCGCGAAAAGATGAAAGACCGCGGAATAGCGGGAATCCTGACAGACTTTGAATCCCTCGACGCGGAGCGCCGCAAGCTGCTTTCTGAAGCAGAGGGCTTGAAGGCCCAACGCAACATTGTATCCGACGAAATTGCTGCTCTTAAAAAACAGAAGCAGGACGCCTCCAGCCTGATTGCCCAGATGAAGCAGGTAAGTGTCAACATTCAGCAGCTTGATGAGCAGGCCAAGGCTGCGGACGAGAAGCTGCGTGATCTGTTGCGCAAAGTCCCGAATATTCCCCACGAGACCGTCCCCATTGGGCGAGGCTCAGAGGACAATCAGGAAATCCGGCGATGGGGAGAGCCCCGCAAGTTTGACTTCGAGCCCAAGGCGCACTGGGACCTGGGCCCGGCGCTTGGCATCCTCGATTTCGAGCGTGCGGCCAAGATTGCGGGGGCGCGTTTTGCCGTTTATTACGGAGTGGGCGCAAAGCTGGAGCGGGCGCTGGCCCAGTTCATGTTGGATGTTCATACCCGCGAACACGGCTACACCGAGGTTTTACCGCCATTCATCGTGAATTCAGACAGCTTGTTTGGCACCGGGCAGTTGCCGAAGTTCGCGGAAGACTCATTCAAGCTGGAGGGAACGGATTACTGGCTGATTCCTACCTCGGAAGTTCCGGTCACCAACCTTTTTCGGGATGAAGTGCTGGAGGCTGAAAATCTCCCCGTCAAGTATTGCGCCTGGACCGCCTGTTTCCGCAGCGAAGCTGGCTCCTACGGGAAGGATACGCGCGGCATCATCCGCCAGCACCAATTCCAGAAAGTCGAACTCGTCAAGTTCGCCCTGCCCGACAACTCGTACGACGAGCTCGAATCCCTCACCCGCAACGCGGAGGCCGTTCTTCAGCGCTTGGGACTGCCCTACCGCGTTGTCGCATTATCAACGGGTGATCTTGGCTTCAGTTCGGCCAAGACGTACGACCTGGAGGTCTGGCTTCCATCAAGCCAGGAATATAAAGAGATTTCCTCCTGCTCAAACTGCGAGTCTTTCCAGGCGCGACGCGCCAACCTGCGTTTCCGGCGTGGGAAAGGCGGAAAGGCAGAACTGCTCCACACCTTGAACGGAAGCGGCCTGGCAGTAGGGCGCACCTGGCTGGCAGTACTGGAGAACTATCAGCAGGAAGACGGTTCCGTCGTTGTCCCCGAGGCTTTAAGGCCCTATCTGGACGGCCTCGAACGAATCACCCAGCGAATATGACCCAGCCCATCTAGATTTTCTGGCCGTCAGGGAGACTTCAATCAGCGCACCGGTGGATGCTTCTTGTGGGCAGTACGGATAGGTTCCGGCATGTATCTGTGGAACTTGCCGGGTTCATGCTGGTGTTCAAACTGGATGGTGGTGTGAGTAATGCCGAAATCACTTGCCACGATTTTACGGATCTGGTGGGCGATCTTTTCGCTCTCCGAAGTTGCCATATCCAGGATGAGAACGTGGCATGACATGGCGTGAGTTTCCGATCCCAGGCTCCACACGTGGACGTCATGTACCTCGCGGACCCCGGAGACCCGCAAGACTGACTTCGCAATGCCGTCCAGAGTCATTCCTTTAGGGAGGCTTTCCAGCAGAATGTTTGAAGATTCCGTGATGATGCCCAGGGCTCCCCAGAAAATCATCCCGGCAATCAGGAATGCCAGCAGCGGATCGATCAGCGGTTGGCCTGTGTAGCGGATCAGAAACGCCCCGGCAATGATCCCCACGTTGGAAAGCGCATCACCCAGGTAGTGGACAAAAACCGCGCGCAGGTTCAGGTCCCGGCGCTCCCTCGCCAGGCCCAAAGTGACGCCTGAATTGATCACCAGCGCTACGATTCCCACAACCAGCATCTTGCCGGTGGCGACTTGCTCCGGGGCGACGAGGCGCTCGTAACCCTCAAAGCAGATGAAAAGGGAAACACCCACCAGGATGAGCCCATTGACAAACGCCGCCAGCACACCTGCACGCTGGTAGCCGTAAGTTTTCCGGTGGTCGGGCGGTTTACGTTCCAGATAAAGCGCAAGCCAGGAGAAGATTAGCGTGGGAACGTCCGTCAGGTTATGCCATCCGTCGCTGACCAATGCGAGGCTGTGGGCCACGTGCCCCACTACGAACTCAGTGACTACAAGTGCAATCGTCACCACAACTGCGGCTTTCACAACCCAGCCTCGTGACGGCTTGTGTTTGTGAGTGTGCATTCACGCCCCTCCCCTCGGATTCTATTCCAGACCTCGGCCACCCGCAACGGGCGGTTATGCAGAGGCAGGATTTATCTGTGGAACACTGACCCGCGGGCTTCGCATTGGAAGGGAAAAACAGCGGCGTGGGAAGGATCTCTGCAGGCATAAAACCAATTTCAGTTCCTGGCAATCCAAGTGGTTGATATGGTGTGGGAAAGGCTTTCGTCTGGAGCAAATTGGACATCTCGGATGGGGTTGGACCCGCAAGTCGTCACGCTGGAGGGAGGAACTTCTTGCGTAGGAAGCATCCTCCATCGAAAGGCGGTGTTCCTTACCGCGACGTTTTCCTCCAAGCGGGCCGCAATTAATATTATAATTCTTAGAGTAAGCGAAATACTGGTTTGCATGGCCGGAGAAAACCGGCCATCGCCGCGGGGGCCGAGAAATGTTTAGAAGATCAGGTCTTCCAATCCGGGTGTGGAGTCTTTATGCCGCCCTTTTGACGCTGGCCTTGTTCGGGCTTCTGATAGTAACGTCCTCTGCGATGCGGAGTCAGCAAGCCGCATCGGGGGCGGCCGAGACTGCGTCTTCTACCACTGAAAAAGGCCCCGCTGCGGCCGATACGAAAACTAAGGCTGACCAATTCAGGATCCCAGTGCGAGTGGAAGTTGTTAACGTTCCCGTCACGGTACTCGACAAGCGCGGCAATCCGGTTATTGACCTTACACAAAACGATTTCAGAATCTACGAAGACGGCAAGGCCCAGAGCATCCGCTACTTCAGCAGTGAAACGATGCCGCCCCTCCGCATCGGCCTGCTGGTTGACACCAGCAACAGCGCCCGCTTTGAACTGAAGTTCGAGAAAGATGCGGCCAGCGAATTTGCATACACCATGCTCCGCGGGCTCAACAGCAGGAACCAGGTTTTCCTCGAAACATTTGACGCCAACGCCTCCATCATTCAGGATTTCACCAACAATCCTGATGACATCAACGAAAAGCTTCGGGCCCTGAAGGCTGGCGGCGGCAAAGCCGTCTACGACGCCATTTATGAAGCCTGCAGGCACGTAATCACGAAAGCCGGCCCTCGAGAGCAGACTCGAAGGGTTCTCATCCTCATCAGTGATGGCATCGACGTTGGAAGCAGGCACTCGCTGGAGGAGGCGATTTCCATGGCGCACCGGGCTGAAACGGCCATCTATTCGATCGGGAACACCGCCAACGGATTTGCCAATCCCGGCGAAAAGTATCTCGAGCAGGTTGCGGAAGACACTGGGGGCGCAGCTTTCTTTCCGACGCGGAAGACACCCGGCACCGATTACCTTACGGGATACCTCTCACACGGCCAGTTTGACTCATTGGAACAGAACAAGGGACTGAATGCCGAAACCGGGATCTATACCGCCGAGAAAATGATTGCGCTTGCCGACTCGCTTGAGGCCATCCGGCGGCAGTTGACCAACCAATACCTGATTGGCTATCGACCGGCTGACAGCACGCTGGATGGTACTTACCGGAAGATCCGTGTTGTTGCCCATCGCAAGGGTGTGACTATCCGCTACAAACCGGGGTACTTCGCAACCAGCGATCAGTAAGCCAGCCTTGCCATACAACCTATCGTGTACCAAACCCAAATCATCACGGACCCCAGTTCGGTGTCGTGTTTTCTGATGGGTATATGCTGGGGAAGACGGCCAGGGCTCCTGAACCCCCCCCCTTTGGACCTTGTCTTGAGACGCTGGCTGGCAGATAATTGGAGGCTTATAATGCTCATTCATTTTCGCCCTCGGTCCGGGTCCAGCGAAGCAACCTGTAAAGGGCGTTCTATGTCTATTCAAGTGGACAATGGGCCAGAAGGGTAGCATTCTCAATACTATGGAAGCTGTGGTCCTGGCGGGAGGGCGGGGTACGCGGCTACGAAAGGCGCTTCCTGGTCTCCCCAAGAGCCTGGCGCCAATCGGCAGGCAGCCTTTTTTGAGCTACTTGCTGTGCTGGCTTCGAGACCAGGGGGTAAATGACGTTATCCTGGCGGTGGGCCATCGGCGAAAGGAAATTGTCCTCCACTACTCCCGTTGCGCTCCTCAGGGTATACGCTTGAGATATTCAGTCGAGACCACAGCGCTCGGGACTGGCGGAGCTCTCAGGAATTTACGTTCCATGCTGGAGGGTGAAGAGTTTCTCGTCCTGAACGGGGACTCGATATTCGACGTTGATTTGCGGCAAATGCTCTCCTTCCATCGCAGACACCGGTCTGAGACTACTCTTGCGCTTGCCAGCCCACCGGAGACTGGACGGTATGGCTCGGTTCTGATGGATGCCCGGGGCCGAATCAAGGCATTTGTTGAGAAAAAAGCCGCTACTCTGCCTGGTGACGGCGTCCGCCCCAAGCCATCACAGTTGGTCAGCGGGGGACTGTACATTATGAGCAAAAAGGTGTTGCGCAACATCCCCGGGCGGCGTGAGGTATCCCTTGAGAAGGAAGTCTTCCCTCGGCTGATCGGTGGCCCTTTTTACGGATTTCCCTCCAAAGGATATTTTATTGATATCGGGATCCCGGAGGACTACCGGAGGGCCAAAGAGGAACTGAAGGAGCGATTCACTGCATGTTGATTCGAGCCAAGGGGCCCCTGCGGATCAGCTTTGCCGGAGGGGGCACTGACGTCAAGCAGTTTTTTGAACAGGAAGGCGGGTGCGTCCTTAATGCGACGATCGGCCGCTACGTTTGGGGCACCCTGCGCAGCCGTAACGATGGACTTATCAACATCGAGTCAGGCGATCTGGGTTATATCGTCAATTACGACACGCAAACAGATCCCGTTTACGACGGCAAGCTCGACCTTGTCAAGGCCGGAATTCAGAGTCTGGGCGGCCATAGTTCCGCCGGTTTTGACCTTTTCCTGCACAGTGAGGCGCCCGCCGGTTCGGGTTTGGGTTCTTCTTCCACGCTGATGGTGTGCCTGGTAGGTCTCATGAAGGACTTCCTGAACCTCCCTATGACGGATTATGAGACAGCGCGTGCGGCATACCGAATCGAACGTGAGGAACTGCAAATCAAAGGCGGCTTGCAGGACCAGTATGCCGCTACTTTCGGCGGATTCAACTTTATGGAATTCGAAAAGGACCGCGTGATAGTCAATCCGCTGAGAGTTAAGCAGGAGGTCATCAACGAGCTGGAGCATAACCTTGTGCTTTGCTACACGGGATCAACACGCATGTCTGACGGGATCATCAAAGACCAGGTGGGCCGCTACGAAAAGCGCGTCGAGGATACTCTACATGGGCTCAGACGCCAGAAGCAACTGGCCGTTGAAATGAAAAATGCCCTCATGCAGCGGCGCCTGAATGATTTCGGTGAACTGTTGGATGAAGCCTGGCAAACCAAGAAAATGCTCTCACCGAAAATCAGCAATCCGAGAATTGATGAGATGTACGAATCTGCCCGAAAGGCTGGCGCCATCGGCGGAAAGGTAACGGGCGCAGGCGGTGGGGGCTACATGCTTTTTTATTGCCGTTTCGAATGCAAACACCGCGTAGCTGAAGCTCTGGCCAAACTGGGCGGGATTCCGGCCGGCTTCGCATTTGACTTTAACGGTCTGCAAACCTGGCGGGTAGATGGCAACTCGGCCCCGATATGATTCTTATGCCGCGGCGTGAAGGTATAGAACGAGTAAGGAATGAAAGGGAGGCGTGTTCTGCAGAGAGCTGTATTTCTCGATCGTGACGGGGTCATTATT
>DATLWV010000026.1:0-11516 GCA_035576145.1 Terriglobia bacterium | reverse complement strand
GGTCATCGGCCGGCCGATGAGTGGCCTTCTCCGCCTTCTGTTGCCAGTGTCCCTTGATCCGGAGCCTGCACGTCGCATTCTCGACACTTTCGATTGGTACTCCCCCAAATTCCAATCGAAGCACACCTACGAAGAGGTCTTTCCCTGGTTTGAGGACTGTAACCTTCACTCTCTTCGTGTCTTGCCGGACGGGCCGGTGGCGGTGCAAGGGCAAAAAGGGACCCCTAGGCTGAAGTGAATAAGAAGGCGAGCTGGCAGCACCGAGCACCTGGAAGGGGACTCCCACTCCTCCCCATTTGGCTGGCTTGGGCCTGCTAGAGTGTCGCGGCCTGAAGAGTTGCAGTAAGTTCCTGAGTGTTCGTGGTGTTTGAAAGAGGTTCTCCGCACTTTCATATTCCTCTGACAGGCAGCCGCATCCCTTGTGGGAGACTGTACAGGGGCAGACTCCACCGCGAACGCGGGGACGAATCTTGACGTGGGACATGTTGTGCCAGAATTCGCGGCTACGGGCAAGAAGGTAGATGTTCCACTCATCTCTCCCGGCAGGGTTCAAGTGGCTTGATTTTTGGATGTGGCGAGGGAACGATCACTACGCAACATGTCCTTGTGGGAGACCGCATCAGCGCATACTCTTTGCAGAATTAGCTGGCGAAGGTTCATAACCGATGCTATATACGCGGTAGATATCATTTTGGAATAGACATCCCAGTTGTATGTTCTTAGTGGCGAAAGCGCCGCATTGTTCCGGCAGGGGGAGAAACCTTCGAAGAACTCCACGGTTCGAATAGATCAGGTAGCGTGGGTGCTTTTTCTTGATGTAGTCCAGTAAACCCGGCAGATCGTTTCGAGAGATGAAGTACGCACGGTCGCCGGCAAGTAGCGGCAAGCCTATGACATGGGCGATCAAATTCCCCTCTGTATTGTAATCATCGATCACAACTGCAGTGTCGAGGTCCACTCGCGGCTTGAGGTATCGGCCGAGGCTCTCGATGCGTTGCGGGAATCGAAGCGCCGGAGAAATTGAACCGAATTTGTCACTGAAGCGGTTCGGTATCAGGCTCAGCACAAAAATCCCCCCCAAATTAAGGACCAGTAAGAAGCAAATGCCCAGCGAGAGGTGGCGGACCCTTCGCTGCGGAAGAAAGCGAGCGAACTGCTCGACGCCGTAGCCTGAGGCCATAGCTAGGAGACTTCCCAAGGTGATTGTATAACGCGCCATCGGAAGTAACCCACCGGCTGCAATCTGAAAACTGGTGATGACCCCGACGATCAAAAAGATCAAGCAGAAGTCTCGGCGTTGGCGGTGGCAGAGCCCTCGACCGAGGCCGTAGAGACCAGCAACTAGGATTACGGGAGTCAAGGTGAGGAGTATTACACCCGGGAATAACGCCAAGTGGTAGAGCTGTGATTTATGCACTTCCGCTAGCTGCTCAGGGACCCACTTGTAGTTCATCGTTATGCCATAGAGCGGCATTCCACGCAACTTCCATTGGTAAATCATCCAGAAAAACGGCCAGGAGCCCGCGATTCCACTAAACAATGTTACATCGCCGACATATCCCGACCGTCCAAACCGGACCCCGGCATGGTCAGACGGAAAGAGAAGCAAAACAACAAAGATCGCGAAAATAAATAACCAAGCTTCGTATCGAATCCCTCCACCGATGCCGAGTGAGACTGCCCCTAGTGCCAACGCAGAAGCTGAGCCCGATTGGCGGTAGACGAAGAAACCCAGGAGGCCAGTCAGCACAAAAAATAAGTAGGGCACCTCCGACGATGAGGTTGTGCTATATCCAACATGCAAACTGTAAAACGCAAACACCAATAAGGAGAGCTTTGCCGCAGATGCGCCATAGACCTGCCTGGCAACCGCCCAGAATATTGCAAGCGAACCAATACCCAGAAAAAGGCTCAACAACCTTGCCCCAAGACCGACGTTTCCTACGAGCAAGGACATTCCGGCCATAAGCCAAAAATCAAATGGGAGATAAGGCCCGAAAATGAGCCGAAAGCTGGGGTGCTTCAGCCATCCCGCCGTCATCGCGGCGCGTGCGAGCGCGTCACCGCCGGCGTTCTCTCCAATAAAGAAGAAAAATACCCGGAGGGCAATCCCAACAAGAATAGTCCAACACACTACTTGCGGCATCGATTGTACAAGTCGCCACCTTGTCGGGGGAGGGGCTAACCGAGGATCAGACACTTCCGGCGACATTTCTGGAACGCCACTACTTAGTTTCCTCATATTCTCGCCCTAATTATAATGGTCATAGCATGATTAGGACGGAAGAGCCTCTAGAGGCTACTCCCTGCTCTTGTACGCTATAGTACCTTGCTGGGCATCCGCTGGAGCCTAGAAGAGCAGGGACTCAAACATCAGTGCCAAAGTCTACTTCAAGCTTGCGGAACGGAGAGACTTCACTCGAAAGGGGGGATGCTTCGGAGAGCTGGCTTACCTCGCCTGCCAATGCGCCATAAGCAAAACCCCTTTGGGCAGGTCCCCTGTTCCCGAGAGTTCCCACCATTCGGAAATTCCCGCTCGAATGTTTGCCACCTCTACTCGATCGATTATGCTATAGAGTAGGCCGATATCGGACCGGCGGCCTCCATACCGTCTGAGTCCAGGATGATATCAAGGAAGCGGTTTGAAAAGTTGGAGAAGCCAGTTTCCCGCCCCTGGTTGATAGGGTTAACGATCCTCTAGGTAACACCCACGGCGACGTCAAGCCTTAAAGAGTCGCTCTCGAACTTAACCAATCGCAGGAGGAAAGCAGCATACCTGCGGCGCGCCTCCTGCGGTGGCCGAAACAACAGCACCAATTTCAGCCCCCAGATCCGAACCGCTCTCCGGCAATGAGTAGATCAAGGTCAAGTCTGGCCAGGAAACATGATCGCGAGAGTAAGATCGATCCGGCCTTGGACGAGAGCATACCCGGCAAGCCTTGAACCTTCTTGTTTTCTTACATTTCGAAGAAGTTAGCCCTTGCCCACGCAGGCTGCCGGGCGGCGTGATAGCTATCTAAATAGGCTATATTCCCTATACCCGCCCCAAATGGGACAAATGGGATTTCTGGGACATATTTTCCAAAAAAATTGCAAGGTGTTGTTTATAAAGTATTTATAAGAAATTTGCCTACTTCAATTTTGATCGTTGCGGCAATTTGTGTTCGATTTTGGAACGGCGTGTAATTTTTGCCGGATTAGGCATGATTGCACCACATCACTAGCCAGAGCCAATTAAGCAAGCATGGGCCATTCTACGGCGCGCTTCCTGCAATGGCTGAAACAACAGCATCAATATCAGCCCCCAGGTCCTTGCCATCCGTTCCGGCATTCTTGTACTTGCTACCGGTCTTGATGTGATAATCGCCCTGATCGTAGTTCGCGAAAACACCGGACCAGTCTGTCGGGAAGTAGTTGCCGGACGGATAAACACCCGTGTGGCCGTCAGCAGCCTCCAGGATGTTTGCGTTGGCCGTATACCCTGATGCCCCGCAATAGGCGTCAAGGGAACTTGTCCCTATCGCTTGTCCGCTTCCCAGTATTCCGTAGGTGCCATGGGGCTGGATGTTGTTGGTGAAAGTGAAAGGAGTGACGTAGTTCGTGTTGGCAGAGTCGCCGAACATGATAACGTTATGACTTTCAAAAGCCGTATTGTGGTTGATGACGATATTGGTTGGGCCTGCGGTTGAATTCAACAACTGGTAGACGGGACGGGCTTGCCCCCAAGTGTCGAGCCCAATGTTTAGCAGCAGATTGTCTTTGATTGTAAGGCGGTTGGTGATTCCGCTCGGATGGATGTTGTCCTCGCCCATAATGTTGAAACCTCCGGGCGTGTTCTTTACCAGGTTATACTGGAAGGTCACGTTCGATACTACGCACTGGGGACAACCACCATCACTGTTCCTCGGCGTGAAAAGGATGCTCATACCATTCTGAGCCTGCGCCCAGTTGTTCTCCATGACATTCCCTTCCACGAGCACCCGGTTTCCGCTCTTTAGCTCGAAGAAATTCTTAACATCCTGGGTAACACCTCCGTAAGTAGAGCTCTTCGGGTTCCAAGTGAGAGGTTTGAAGAGATAGTTCCTGCGAAACTCGATGTCGGAAGTTATCAGATTTGTAATGGACGTACTGGACCCGCCACTCATAAAATTCTCAGTAGCCGCTTCGAGGTAGTTATTAACGATCTTCAGCGGCCCGGGGCCGTTCCAAAGTCCTATAGCCTGGCAGTCCTGGCCGGTGTTGGTGATGGCAGAAATGTAAGAATTTACCACCGCAATCGAAGCACCGTTGGCGGCTACACCGCGTTTAATGTTGCTGCTCAAGTTGTTTCCGTGAATGTAGTCGCGGTCCAGGTAAATGTAGCTTGGCAGGTTCGCCGCGCTTGTCTCACATCCTCCACTCGCGCAGCCAATCACGACGATGCCATAATTCGCTGTAGCGCTTGGTGCAGTCTCGATCTCAAGGCCCATCAGCCAGTAGTGGTTAGCTTGCGATGCGGCCCCAACCGCGTAAGAGACATTGCTGGTAACGATTTTTGCCATTACGGGCGAATAGGTTGGATTAATCCGCTGCCCTTCTGCTGGCAGATTCTCTGCATTGGTGTCCGTCGTAATGATGACCCACTTCCCTGGCACCATGGTGTATGCAGGCAGTGTGACATTCTCGTTGAATGTCGCTCCCGAAGCCAGCTTAATGATTTCCCCGTTGGCATCGCCGCCTACGGTGTGGACACCGCTGACAGCACTTTGGACCGTCTTGTAGTCGCACCCCGCCGCACACACTGTTTTCACGATGTAGCCAGTGGTGTCCGGATAAGTTGTATCGAGAAAGGTTCCAGGCAGTTCCGGATCATTGCTCGTGGGTGCCTTAACGTTGATAGTGAGGGTCGAGGTGGCTGTTTTGCCGCCCGAAGACGTGCCCTGGACAGAAAACGTGGCAGGGCCGGCGGCTGTGGGCGTTCCGTGAATGACACCAGTCGAGGATTCCAAGGTGAGACCGGAGGGGATAGACCCCGCAGTGAGCTTCCAGTCGCTCATGGTTACTATGTTGCTCAGGGATCGGACTCCAATATAGGCTACCAACGTTGCGTGGTAGGGAACCTGAGGATTCCCATCAGGAAGACTATTAACAATCTGAATAGAGTCTGGCGATGGAGCAGAGCTTGAAGGAGGATCAGGACTTGAGGAAGAAGCTGTGTAAGTGAACCCGTTTGTCAGACCGCCGGCTTGTCCGTCAGGGTTCATGACCTCGACAGTCGCCGGTCCCACGATCCCCTGCGGAGTCACTGCCACGAGCTGTGTGCTGGTGGGGACGGCAACCGAGATGGTTGAGTCGCTCCCAGGGCTCATCCTGGGACTACGCGGGGCCAGTGTGCCGAGTGGTCTTGTGCTGACCAGAGCAACCGAACCGGCTGGAACGCCTCCAAAGGTCACGGTGGCACCCTTCTCGAAATTCGTACCGTTGACCCTGACGGTCGTGCCACCCGTGATTGGGCCGGTGCTGGGGCTAACCGCGGATATGGCCGGAGCTAGGGGCAACGGCTTGGGTGTGTTGTTGTCAAAAAGAGACCCTCCGGGGCTGCCGCAGGAAGCCAGGAAGAACATCGCCGCAAAGAGAAGCGTTGCCATCGTCTTCCCCCCGAAGGAAGTAAGGTATCCCGATGATCTGGGCAACATTGTAAAGTCCTCGCAACTCTCCCCCCCAAATGTCTTAACAGCAGGCACACCACCGAACGGTGCCCGCCCGCTGCAGGAAGTTTTACTGGACCTTGATTCCGGGCCTAGCTTTAGAACATTCGTAGCTTATGGCAACGACAGAACCATAAGGCCCACGTTGCGAGGAACGACCTCGGCGGTTGAAAGATTCTGTGGGTAGAAGGGTAGGCCGCGTTCGGCAACATGCCCATCCGTACTGTTCCAGCCAGTCATTAATAGGTTAGTATACGCGAACCTTGAAAATTTGCAAGACAAATCAGGGATGGTTGTAAACCTAATACAGGAAATGGTGTTAGGGTACGGGAAGGGACCACGCCGTCTACGACGGGCTAGTCTACGTAGACCGGGGGGCTATGTTTATAGCTCGAAAAAATCCACACGGTCTCCGCTTGCGAACAAAACCGACAGACAGTCCAAATATTTAGATTGTGAGGAGTCTCGAATAGGTGGGGGAGCTTCGCTAGGGTCCCCGTATTCGAAGGACGCCCCGGCAAGAGAGAGTAGAAACTCGCAACTCGAGTCAGCTCCTGCGAGTTGCACGGATGAGTCCTCCACATCGACAACATTGCAGGAGAAATACCCTCCGCCGAACTTCAATTTTAACACGAGCCGCAGCAAGCTTCTCTCTGTTTTCCATTTCTTAATCAGAAGAAACGCCTCTTCAGAAGAAATCATGTTTTTCCTCTTATGTCACTATTTCGAACTTCGGGAGTCTGAGGGCCTGGGGGGATGCCTCATTGGAAGCTGACCTCGCAAGCAAAAAGGTAGGTTAAGCACTTAAGGCGCCTTGGTTAGTTTCTTGAACGTCAGCGTTTCGTCTGTGGTGCCCGAGTTTTGGTACCGTCGATAAGGACGAAGGCAATGTTCAATTGAGGTGCCCGGATTTTCTAGACCACTTCCAGAGTGAGTTTTTCGTCTTCTTCGAGCCAGTCAGATCGCGGCTAGCCGCAACCTTACTGGCAAATTCGTTCGGCGTCCGCTCCCTGAGAGCCCTGTGAAGACGGCTCTCGTTATATCCAAACCTTCAGTGTTCAGTCACCACATGCGGCTCCTTCAGCGATTAAAAGAATTCTCCGTTCAAGCATTCATCTCCCAGCTTGCCGTTGAAACTTTCGTAGTATCCATTTTAGCAGGGGCTGTATGAACAGTGCTCCACATGGTTCAAAATCAGTAGTGATGGACCACCCGAAAACTCCACAAATCAGCGCTCAAAATAGTGGGTTTATGCCGCGCAGGGATGCCAACTTATTGGACCACTGTCGAAGAGCGCAAAAAAGCATCTTTAACTCAACCGACGGTCAGTCGGCGTGCACATGAAGGAGTCCCTTTACACCTCGTACTTCTCCGCCGATGGTTGCTTCCCGACGAGTCGACAACACGTCAAAATGAGAATCCCTATGGTTATCGAGCGACCGACGATACGCCCGGGACCAGATGGAGCGACGGCCAGCATTCGTTCAACTGCTGCCCCAGGCGTAGGGCTGATGCAGCGGTTGTGTGTCGGTATGACCGATTCGCCCGGGGTGTACGTCAGCGCGTTAATTGCCTGGAAGCTTTCAGTTCGCATCGACTGACATTGTGAGTTTGCACAAGGGAGTGGATACTTCAACTCCAAACGGGCGGCTGGTCTTTGGCATCTTTGCTTCGATCGCAGAGTTCGAGAGGGAACTGATCCGGGATAGGGTGCGGTCTGGACTCGCCGCAGCCAAGGCCAAGGGCAGGCAGTTGGGTCGGCCTCGGATTCCGGTTGACGGATTGAAGATCGCCGAACTCCGAGCTCAAGGCCGCGGTTGGAAATGGATTGCTGCTGAGTTGGACGTGGGTGTTGGAACCGTCCTTCGTGCCGCAAAGCAATGCGATTAAGGGTTCAAAAAACCTCCCTGAAACTCCTCGCTTAAGTCCCGCATTTTCAGCAGGCGATTTGCCCGTTTCGCGAGTTCAGGAAACAAGTGTTTGTTGAACATCGTAAGTATTGCTGCAACCTTCGATCAGCACATGTCCTGTTTGCCGACTTATCATCAAAGTGGTCACTGGTTGTGAAGAAGGCAACAACCTTTGGGTGGGGGTGCGTGAGAGGGAGTATTTACGTGTGCAGCGCTGTCCAAGCAAGAATTAGTGTTCACATAGTTCCTGATTTCGCTGATAAGACGTTTTCAGAACATTTTATTCTCAGTCTCACCACGAAGCGACAGTCGAACAAAAGCCCGCCGGATTGCCCTAATGTCCAGACCGACCGCTTCTGCGACCACTCGGATGTAGTCATGGTGATCCTTTCCAACTTCGCCATCCAAGGCTACACGGGTCTGGTCTTTACCTTTTCGGATCGGTTGCAGGGGCCTGAACGATGTTGACCTGACTCCCGACAAGAGCCGGAAGTAAGCATTCGGGAGCGACTATACCTGGGAGAAATGTATGCGGCCGCCGGAGCGGCGCTTCGGCGGCGATCTTTTCACGCGCGTCACCGTCATAAACACTGTCAAGCTTCAACCGGCACTGCGTTTCGGGCATCGTTTTCAGGATTCACGTTGTAGCACTGTCCGAGCCTGCAGAGACCACATCAGCTGTCGCAAGAATCCCGGTTCGAGCTCTTCGATTAGGGTGAGGAGAAAGTGTTTTGCTGCTTTGGCTTCGACACAGTCCCGGACATTTGCTGTGCCGGTCGATACTATGGTGCGTCCCACTTGTAGGAGTAAATTTCCTGGCTGTTGCCGCTGACGGCAAGTGCCAGAGAGCCGTCCGGCGCAAGGGCCATCCCATCTATTTCTGGAACAAGGGGTTTCCAGAGCTCGTCCAAACTGGCCACCCGCTCCGGCGCCCTGCCGTTGAGCCCAACCTTTAGAACCACCCGTGCCTTGGGCGCAAGATTCACGAAATAGATGCTCCTGCCATCCTTTGACCAGGTTGGATAAGAGAAATCGCCCGCGGGATCTCCTGCAAGCTTCCTCCATGCTCGCGTGGAAAAATCGAAGAGACCAAGTTCCTTGTAGTCCACAGTGAGTGCAGCAAGGTAACGCCCGTCCGGTGACCACCGCGGAGAATTAAATCCCTGGGACCCGGGTATTGTAGTAGGCTTTCGCGTGGCCAGATCAATCACCATGATGGTTCCTGAACTTTGGGGAGCCTCCGGGCCCGGCTTTGAGGTAAAAATCAGTGAGCTCCCGTTGGGCGCCCAGTCGGGATGGCCTTCCGCGTCCTGCAGGGTCGTCAATTTCTGTACAGGACCCCCATCTTTTGAAACGATCCATATCTTTGGAGCTTTCCCCGCTTCCTTGCCAACAAGAGCAATCTGTTTCCCATCAGGCGACCAACGGGAGTACCAGACGTTGGTTGGCGCGGCAGTCAGCGGCAGCCGCTGGCTGCCATCCAGCTTGCTCCGGAAGAGCACTGCATCGTCGGTCACGTAGGCGATCCATTCTCCATCCGACGAAAAGTCAAAACTGTCTGCGTGAATGTCAGGCAGATAGGAGAGAAAGTGGCCTGACTTCAAATCGCACCGAACAACCTCTTCTCTCATATGAAGAACCTTGGCGAAAAAGGTTTTCACGTCTGTACCCGGGAGGGGGTTCAAGCCGAAGCCGGAACCCAACTGGAAAGGCCCACGGTCGGCTTTTTGAAAGAAGCTCGTCTTTTCCCTATAGGCCCAGATGCCGTTCCACCCTCCGCGCTCAAGCGTGAAGAGATAATATGTGCCATCCCGCGTCCACGTCCCACAGCATCCTCCCGCCGGTGGTTTGAACCACTCCGCAAGGAAAGGGTGCAGATTACTCCCGTCCCCTGAGACCTCGTAGATTGCAATATTGTGCATTTCATTGTCACGCATCACTGTAAACCGCAGTCGTGTTCCGTCGGGTGACCAGTGAAGCCACCACGGCCCGCCCGGCGCGGTCACAAGCTTGCGTGGCTCGGTCCCATCAGCCTTTGCAATGTATAAGTCGGTGCCTGTCAGGTACGCAATCTTCTGTCCGTCCGGCGACCATGTGCCCCATCGCCCAATCAGATCTCCCAACCGCCGAGGCGACGCGCCTGTGACGGACACAGCCCACATGGGACCTCCTTTCCCCTTGGGACCTCCGCCCGCTCCATATGGCGCGCTCACCAGCAAGAACGCTTTGTCCGGTGAAATATCCCAAACTTGAGGATTGCTGAGAGGCATGCTCAACGGAACCACGTCCCCGCCTGCAACGGGCACCTGCATGATGGTCACATTTTCACCGAGTTTTTCCGTGAAATAGATGCGAACGCCGTCGGTGACCATCGCGGGCCCTTTTTCCCTGCCGTCATTGGTGAGTTGGGAATACTCTAGAATTTTCGGTGGGGGTACAGTGGGCCGAAGAAAGAAAGCAGCAATAGCCAGCAGGACCACCGCGGCACACGCAACAGCCACCCGCCTCCACGTGAGGATCTTCGAAATCCCGGCGTGTGGCTTTGCCAGGACGTAGCGTTCGGAAATGGCAGCCGTTCGCCCGGACTCCGTGTCGCGCCTCAGCCGTTTCAAATCTGTTCGGATTTCCGCCGCGCTCTGATAGCGCATCTCGCGGTCCTTCTCAAGAGCCTTGGCGATTATCCGATCGAGCTCGCCCGGTAACCCGGGGTCCGAATCCAGGACCGATGGCGGCTGTTCATGAAGGAGCGCCGCGAAAACTTCAGGGCTGGTCCTCCCTTGAAACGGCAGTTTGCCGGTGGCCATTTCAAAAAGGACGACGCCAAAGGAGAAGAGGTCTGTCCGCGCGTCGAGGGTTTCTCCGCGCGCCTGCTCGGGCGACATGTAGGCGGCTGTGCCAATTGCCACCCCAGGGCGGGTCAGTTGTTGGTCGGCCAACCAGCCGGAGGCGGCGCTGGAAGAACTTTGCCCTTCCTCCAGCGTTGCCGTGGCGCCTTCTGGCGGCTGCACCAGCATGGCAAGGCCAAAATCAAGGATCTTCGCGTCGCCGCGTGAGGTAACGAATATATTCGCGGGTTTGATGTCGCGATGGACAATACCTTTTGAATGGGCGGCGTCGAGCGCATCAGCAATCTGCAGGGCCAGTTCGAGAAACTCTTCGATGGATTCAGATGTACTACCGCTCCTGAGCATTTCCTTGAGTTCCTGGCCCTCCAGCAACTCCATGCTGATGAAGGGCTGCCCTTCATATTCATCAATGTCGTAGATGGTGCAGATGTGAGGATGATTGAGGGCGGAAGCGGCGCGCGCCTCACGTTTGAATCGCTCCAATGCCTGAGCGCGGAACCGCACGGTCTCATGCGGATCCAGGCTCCCGGATAATTGAGCTGGAAAGGCTGGTGGCAGGACTTTGAGCGCCACCGGGCGGCCCAGCCTGGTGTCTCTGGCCTTGTAGACAACACCCATCCCTCCGTGCCCAAGCTTCTCCAAAACACGGTAGTGCGAAATGGTCTTTCCTGTCAGCCCCGAATCGCCTGAATCGGGTGAATGGGCCTCTTCTTCCGCCAGTTGCCGGGCCATGATTCCGGCTGCATTCCCTTCCAGGAAGTCTTCGGCTGATGGCCCGCAGGCGAGAAGTGATTCCACCTCCTGGCGGAGCGCTTCGTCACCCGCGCAGGAGTCTGAAAGAAACGCTGCACGCTCAGACGGTTCGCGTCTCAGGACCGCATGATAGAGTTCTTCGACTCGCTGCCAGCGATCAGCCTCCATTTCGCTTCCCCCGTCGCAGCTCGCGCAGCAGCCACACTTTGGCTGTCTTCCAATCCCGTTTCACCGTCGGGGTTGAAACTCCCAGTGCGGCAGCGGCCTCATCGAAATTAAGTCCTCCGAAGAATCGAAGCTCGACCACCCGGCTCTTCCGC
>DATLWV010000025.1:0-21216 GCA_035576145.1 Terriglobia bacterium | reverse complement strand
GTCAAAGTTCCCCAGGTCGAACGCGGGGGTCGGAAGGTCGTTGACGTTTTCTATCGGACGATCGGGATTGTGATGCGCGCCGTCTGCCCGCTTGAGTGAAATTCCTCGGACGCTATCGAGAGGTTTTCCTTCACTCAGGAGACGGGCAATTTCAACGATAGTTCGTTCTCCCTGTGCCCTTACAACTATATCGACGAAGTGCTCGTTTAAAGTTTGTGCCGGCAGGAGGCTGGGGTGCCACCCTCCGAAAATGATGGGAAGCGCCGGGCGAAGCTTGCGAACCAGGCGAGCGACCTCGGCTGCCGAGCGGATCATCTGGCCGGTCAACAGCGAAATTCCAAGACAGGCGGCGTCCTTGATCTCCCGGGCAACAATGCGTTTGTACTCGGGCTCGACCGACCCGTCCACAATCGAGACCCGAAATCCCTCCTCGATCAATGGTGAGGCCAAGCTGAGGAGGCTCAAAGGAGGCCCGAGCGGCGGGCCTGCATAGGGCGGAAAAAAGAGAACGACCTTGTTGCTCATGGGCAATTCGCCCCCACGGCCGGCTCCAATTGTTTCGCGTCAACTTTCGGCTTGGCAATGGAGACAAACCTCTTGATCTTTCGATTGAGCCAGAGTTCAAACGGTAGCGCGTAAAAGTCGTGGTCCAAACGCCACCGCGCCGGATAGGACAGACTGTGCTGGAAGGCTCGAATAGCTGTCCCCGCGTCCAATTTCGCAATGGGGATACGATCGAAGGCAATTCGGAGGTAATCCCTCATGACCTGGACGCGACGATGGGATCTCCCTTTGAGCCAGGGGAGCACGGTGTACCGCGGAAAATAGTCAGCCCACCCTTCGAAAGAATCCGGCACCACGATGCCAAGTTCCTTGACGTGGTTCATGATGGGCGACCCCGGGTAAGGCGTAAAAATATTGGTCCAGAATTCGGCGCCGGGGAAACGCCGGCAAACGTCCATAATGAATTGGATGGTCTGCCTTCGCTCGAGTGAGCCTTCTCCCGGATAGCCGAAGATGATGTTGAAACTGGGCCGAATCCCGGCATCCAGGCAGCGCTCGGCGGATTGGTAGATCGAGTCGAAATCCTGGAAGGTCTTGTTCATCAATTTCAGGATCTTGGGTGACGCAGAGTCAACGCCCTGACATATCTGATGGAGGCCGGCCCGTCCCAGCAGGCGCAACTCATCCTTGCTCAGGCGTGCTGTCAGGTTTGTCGTGGCCTGAATGCTCCACCGGAACCTGGAGCCAACCCGGACCAGTCCCTCCGCAATTTTGAGGGCACGCTCCAGGTCGACGAGGAAGTTGTCATCGACAATCCAGAGCATATCGAGGCGATACCGGACGGAGAGGTCGAAGGTTTCTTCAACCACCTGCTCTGCGGGCAGGCCGTTCCACTGCCGACCGTAAACCCCCGCATTGGTGCAATATGAGCAGTTGAACGGGCAGGCCAGGCTGGAAGTGTACATGGCCCAGCGCCTGCCGCAGAGCCGCTCATAGGCGTCAAAATCGGCAAGCTCATAAGCCTTGACGGGCATTTCCGCGAGTTTCTGCAGGGGCCTTGGCGGATTCAAAATCAACTTTCCATCCTGCTTGAAACCTGCCCCTTCCACGCCCACAAGCGAGTCGCCATTTTCAAGGCGTTGGACCACCTCGAGCATGGCGGCCTCACCTTGGCCGCGAACAACGATGTCCACAAATTCCGCCTCAAGCGTTTGCAGTGCCAGCAATGAGGGATGCCAGCCGCCCAGAATGATGGGGAAGTTTTTGTCCCAGGCTTTTACTGCCCGTCCGATCTCCGCCGTTTCACGAATCATCGGGCCGGTGACCAGTGATATTCCCAGACAGAGGGCATCCTTGACCTCTTCAAGCACGCGCTGCTTCAGGTTGGGAGTAATGGTGGAGTCGATCAGGACGACCTTGTATCCTGCCATGAGCAGAGGCGTCGAAACCGCCAGGATGCCGAGCGGCGCTGTCGCTTCGCTGCTGGCAAAGGCTGGAAAGAAAAATACGATTTTCTTAGAGCCCCTCACTCTTGCGTCTCCCATCCTCTGGCAATCCCGTTCCTGGTAGATACGCTCGAAGAATACCAGCGGTCACTATGGGCGCGTGTCATCACGAAATCCCTTTCCTGCAAAAAAATTGTCAAAAGGCGCCATGGCTGGCTGGATCAACCGTTGCCGAATTCAGTGGAAAGGCTTTCCTCGATGTAGAAGGCAGCAACGGCGAGAGGACCGCGAAGCTGAGAAGGATCAACCCGAGGGAGTGTCCGTAGGTGTATTCGAAAATGCCGGCAACTAAGTAACCAATGAGGGCAAGCAACGCCGTCCGTGAAACAAATTTTTCTTCCTTGCTTCGAGCTGCTCTTGAGGCCTTCACAAGATCACGGAACAACACGACGACGAACAGGAGAGCAGCAAGCGCGACAGGTATTCCAAACTCGGCGGCGAGTTCGACGGCATTGTTGTGCAGGTGGCCGTGATACGCGGGCACAGGGTCTCGCGGCGAAAGATAGGAAACGTAGAGCTTGTCGATTCGTCCCGGGCCGACTCCTGTGAGCGGATGCTCTTTTATCATTTCCCAACCGACGCGCAGCATTTCGACGCGTTCCAGGTTCGAGTAGTAGGAAGGCTTGATCGACTGGGTTACGCGCTCGCGGATTGGGCGGGGTGCGAGGAGGAACAGGGCCACCGGCAGGAGGGGGAGTGCCCAAATCCACTTGGAGCGCCGCCACAACAATTCGCAGCCCACCAACACCAGGCATGTAATCCAGGCCATGCGAGTCAGGCTCAAGAGAATTGCTAATCCATTGATGGCTATTACAGGCCACCAGCGACGTCTTTCCTCGGGATAAAACAACCAGAAGGAAAGCAAGCCGGCTACGATCAAGATTTCGACCGTTCCGTAAACCATCCAGTGATTGAGCAAACCACCGGAGCGGAGATAGAGGCCCACATCACCGCCGGTTGCGAGTTCCCGCCGATAGTAGAAGAGGCGCGAAACAAAATCGCCTATCAGAACGAGAGAACTCGCGCTAGCGCCCAGGAATATCCCCTGCCAAACAATGAGACGATCAGCGGCCTGACCGAGGGACGGCAAGATTACGAAGAGCGTGCAAATCAGGAGTAAGTGGCGAATTTCACCCCAACCGAGTGAAGGTTCAGGAGATAGGCGCCAGACAAGGATTTCGAGCCCCGCCCATAATGCCCAAAAGCGGAAAACCCGAGGAAATGCTAGTCGGTCCTGACCACGCGCCAGCCGCACAATGCGAGCCAGGAATGCGATGGTGAGAAAAAACTCGGACACTGCAATGGAAACGGGAGCTGCCCAAAGGCCGAGAATCAGCATCGCAGAGTCAGGGCGAGCAGATGCCACCACTTTCCAGAATCGTGTATGCTCATCCGTCGCAGCTTCCTGCTGCAAGGGGCCCGGGTCGGCAATTAATGTCGAGCTCTTCAAGCGAACCTCAATACATCTGCCGCATCAGATCAAACCCGATGAAAAGTCCGCTGGGTGTGTCAGCTGATGGATCGCCCAGGAACGTTGCGCGTGTGCCGGCCCGCTGTGACACGACTGTTCCAGGACTGGTCGAAAAACCCAGCGTAAAGGCATGCCGCCATAACCGCTTTTGAATACCAAACGCGTACGCCGGCCGGTGGATCCCAAGTTCACGTCCGTTGACCAGCGTCGGTATCACCTCTGCAATCAAGGCCACAGTTGGCCGAATATCAAAAGCTCCACCCACGCCCAATGAAAAGGTATTGACCCCCGGGAGGTCCGGCGGAGCATTTTCAAGTGAGGGGCTGACCATCAGTGAACGGTTCTGGATCGACACGGTGGGGACGAAGTACATCTGCGCACCCTTAAACAGGCTGCGCGAAAAGATTCCCTCAAAATTCGTGGTGAAATTCTTGGCGAAATTATCCTGCCCGTCCACCGAGAACCGGAAGGTTGCATTCAGCGGAGACCCGTCGTGTTCATCCAGAAGGTGATAAGCTGCCATTAACTCGATGGGCCGCCCGATGACGCTGGGAGAGCGGTAGGCGCTGACTGACAATTTGTCAGTGATGCCATACCGAAGGCCGAATGAGGCAACCGAAAAGCCGTCAAGGCCCAGCAAAGTGGCTCCCCGAGCCCTCCCGCTGAAGGCAGGGTCAAAAACAAACCGATGCGTGAAGTTGATGTAAAAGCCGTGCCGGTCAAGCCGTCGCCCTGTTGGCAAGCTGTAGAGATAGTCATCGGCGGGTGTATAGACTTTCGCATTTTCTAGCGCTTCAGAGGCGGCTGCACGCTGCGGAGCAGGGTCCCCCGATCCAAGCGATTTGACGAAAGAGCCTGCGGCAGCGATCTCAGCTTCCGACAGTTTGCCCTCCCAGGCGGGCATCAGAGTTCCTCTTTTCCCGCGCCGGATAGTGTTGAGTATGGTTTCTTTCGTAAGGCTGGATTGAACTTTGGGACTTGTGAAGTCCGGGGTTCCGGCAGCGGCGATCCCTTTTCCGTCCTTGCCATGGCAGATGGAACAGTTTTGTATGAAAACCTTCGCGCCGAGTTGTAAGTTTCCTGTGCCGGCTTCAGTCGAGGCAGTTTCCTGGAGATGTGTCTCCGATGACGGTCTCGGCGGTTCAAATTCCCGGATTGTGTGATTCTCTAGATCTACTATGTATTTCTTTCCATTGCGATTAACGATGACGGATGTTGTCGATCCATCGATGAATTGAACTCCCGCAAAGTCGGCCGGCGTTGAATCCGATTCCGCTCCAGCACTAGCCGCGATGGCTTTGTGCGCTGCGGTCGAAGACGGATGAATACCGTCAGCATGAAGCAAAGTGGCAATCAGGCATACGAATCCGCTTACCAAAAAGCAGAAGACAAGCCCTCTCTTCAGGGCCGAAATCGGTCCTTGATGCGGTTCTAGCTTTCTCGCGATCAAATGCTCTTTTCGCATTGGCACTCTCCTAAGCTCATTACTCACCAAGAGGTATCATGTTTGAAAAACCGGGTGGTCAGGCTGGTGTAGTGAGTTTGTAAAGGTTGTGTTAGTCTCTCTGGAGAGGCACTAGGCGATTCGGCCAGTCGATCCCATGGGGAGCGGCGTTCCTATGAAGGGTTCAGAAGAAGTCCGATCTGGAGAATTCGTCTAAAATCTTATGGAAAAGATCCTGATTATTGAGGATGACCGATCGCTTTACAAGGCGCTGAAGCTCGCCTTTGAGGCTGAAGGTTATGCGACCGAATTTGTCTCCGATGGCGAGGCAGGACTTCAGGCATTTCGGAGCTCACCGCCGGCGCTTGTGGTTCTCGATCTAAAGCTTCCAAAGGTTCACGGGCGTGAAGTGTGCCGCACGATCAGGGCGGAAGCGCCAAACCTTCCGGTGATTGTCCTCAGCGCTTCGGCCGATGAAGTGGACAAGGTACTGCTGCTTGAGATGGGGGCTGACGATTACGTTACGAAGCCTTTCAGCCCCAAGGAGTTGCTGGCACGCGTGCATTCCGTTTCACGCCGGGTGAGAGGCCCCAAGCCGGTCGACCAATACGCCTTTGATGATGTTGCCGTCGACTTCGCCAAAATGGAATTAACCCGGGCGGGTAACAAAATTCCCCTTACGCCGCAGGAATTCAAGATTCTCAAATACTTTGTCCGAAATCCCGAGCGCGTCATATCGCGGGATGAGTTGCTGAATCAGGTGTGGGGCTATGATTGTTATCCCTCGACAAGGACAGTGGACAATCACATCATGAAGCTCCGGCAAAAGCTGGAGGAAGAACCCATGAACCCCACTCATTTCAAGACGGTTCATGGGGCCGGCTACAAGTTTGTGCCTTGAGGTCAAGATATCGCCCGCTTTTGTGAACATTGGTGATGGGACCGGAGTGAAGAAGGCAGAGCGGACCAATGGTCAAGATTCGTTTGCGAACCAAATTTCTGGTTTCGCTGATATTCACGACCACAGCCCTCACCTTCGCCGTCCTGTACATCGTGCGGTCCTACCTGCGAAATCATGCACGCCAGGAAATCCACCAGGCACTTTCTAATTCGGTCATAACTTTCCAGCACTTCGAACAGCAGCGCCAGACAACGCTCGCTCAATCGGCGGGAGTCATCGCCGATCTTCCAAGCCTGCGGGCGCTGATGACCACCCATCACCAGTTGACTATCCAGGATGGTTCGACCAGCTTCTGGAGACTTGCCGGGTGTGACCTTTTTCTGCTTGCCGATCGGTCGGGAAAAGTAATGGCTCTACACACGTCAACATCCGGCTTCAATCAAAATGCCGCGCAGGATTCTCTCGCTCATACTTTGAGCGGCGAGCTAAGCCGTGATTGGTGGTTCGGCGGTGGGCATCTCTACGAGGTCTTCCTCCAACCAATTTTCTTCGGCTCGTCGCAGGACAATAACCTTTTAGGCGTCCTGGCAATGGGCTTTGAGGTGGACGAACATCTTGCTGAGGTCGTGGCCCAGATTGCCTCCAGCCAGGTGGCTTTTCGGTACGGGAAGAACATAGTTGTCAGCACCCTTTCGACCGGACAGAAAACGGAACTTGCTTCACATGCCATACGATTCACAACTCCGACATCCCTTGAATCTCAGGAAATACAACTGGGCAGGGAGCACTTTCTCGACACCACTCTGGAGCTTGCCCCAAAGGGGAGGGAGCCCGTTAGTCTCACCGTGCTGAAATCTTTTGACGCTGCCACCCTCTTCCTGCAGGATTTGAACCGATTGCTGCTTGCCGTTGGTTTTTTGGCGGTGCTGGCCGGGACAGTGCTGATCTTTTTGATCTCCCATACATTTACGCGCCCCCTCGCAAACCTTGTTGCGGGTGTTCATGCACTGGGGAAAGGGGATTTCACCTATCCGCTGAACGTCCGCAGCAACGACGAGTTGGCTGAAGTGACGAACGCCTTTGATGGAATGAGGAAGTCCCTGCAGAAGAGTCAGCGGGATTTACTCCATGCAGAACGTCTGGCGACTATCGGCCGGACTGCAAGCTCGATCTCACACGACTTGCGCCATCCCTTGACCGCTGTTCTTGCCTACGCCGAACTTCTTTCGGAGAGTAAAGGGGACGACCGACAACGGAAGGATCTTTTTCAGGAGATTCGTTCAGCTGTCAGCAGAATGACGGAATTGATTTCCTCTTTATTGGAGTTCTCAAAGGCCCAGGAGTCTCTTCGACTTTCCCAAGGCGACCTTTTTGATTCCCTTCAGCGGACCGTCGAGACCGTCCGTCTCCGGCCGGAATTCAGCAAGATCGAGATCCGGCTTAGGCACGAAGGGCCGACGGAAGGCTGGTTTGATTTCAAGAAACTCGATCGGGCCTTGCACAACCTGTTGTTGAATGCCTGTGAGGCGGTTCCATCTGGCGCGGGGAAGATCGACGTCCGAGCAAAGCGAGTGAATGATCATGTGGAGATTGCTGTGACTGACAACGGCGCAGGCATCCCGGAATCCGTTCGCGATGAGGTCTTCCAGCCTTTTGTGACTTATGGGAAGGATGGCGGAACGGGACTTGGGCTTGCAGTTGCTCAAAAGATTGCGAGCGACCACGGCGGAAATGTGAAAATTGAATCGACAGGTCCGTCGGGGACCACCATCAAGCTCTCGGTTCCATTAACTCGTCCTTCAAAGTCATCAGCCGCCTGAGATTCTTCCGACAAGGCTGCAATAGTCGCCAGCCGATTTGTCCTTCGGTTCCAAATTTTTACAAATTCACCACACGCGCCTGACACATTCCAGGTTATCGGGGTGGTAGGTTTGGTCACGGAAGATATGAAAAGAGTTCCTTGGACTCTGGCGGGCGAGGGCAAAACCGAAGTAAAGGTGAGTGAACTGAGGGGATTGATGGAATGACGACAATTTCCCCGGGGGATTTCCTAAAGACGAAAGCAGTTACTCCCCTCAACGGCAGGTTTTGGGCGGCAGGTGTGCAATTGCGGATCACAACCAATTTTGAGCCAATTCTCAACGCGGCTCAGAAAACGTTCGAAGAGAGATTCCCGCCGGGCCGCGATGGAACGGAAGAGATCCTGCTGCGGTTTTGGGTTGAAGACACGCCACACGCGGCTATTCCAAGACCCAAACCCTTTTTCCGCGGCTTGGACCACCTGGTTTTCGCCGGGTTCGATGGGCGCAACTCAATCCTTATCAACCTGCGAGACCAGTTTGGGATAGGCCGTTTCACACCTGATGTGGCATCCGATGCAAAGTTCTGGGAAACCATCTTGTTCCCGGCTCTACTCACTATCGTCGGACCATCAGTAGGTCTGACCCCGTTGCATTGTGCGTGCGTGGCCTGGAAAGGATGTGGGTTGTTGCTGGCAGGCGAGTCTGGGGCCGGGAAGTCGTCTCTTTCACTGGCCCTGGCTCAGGCAGGATTCGATTTTCTGTCCGATGATCGCACCTTGATTGGTGAGCATCAAGGTCGCCTTCTGGCCTGGGGCCTGTCAAGGGAAATGAAACAGCGGGTTGACAGTATCGCGCAATTTCCGTTTCTCAGTCACATCAAACCGAACGGCACATTCAAGCGGGCAGATGAACTTCGATTTGATGCAAGGAAGATTTCCGGCGTCCGCCACATTCGGTGTTGCGAACCGAGATGGCTCGTTTTCCTGGAGCGTCAGTCACGGCCGGCCTTCTCTCTGACTCACATGCCACCTCACGAGGCTGCCTGGCGATTAGAGAGCCAGCTTCATCGCGAATCCTCTGAGGCCCATGACAAGCAACGCCGCGCGGTCAAGAATCTCGTCACCACTGACTGTTATCGACTCCGGTACGGTGGCGACCCCCATACGGTCGCAGGTGCGCTTCATACCTTGGTGGTGAACGGTTGGAAGACTGAGAATCAGTTGACTCACACGCCAGCGAGAAAACTGTCGCGCTCCATCAGCCCATCCGATGATCCTCTTCGTCGATTTCGCGCGACGCCCCTCAGTTACGAAGCACATCTGATGGGACGGCACATCCGCGTTGAAACGGACAATCCCGCAATCCTGAAGAACGCCGAAAGATTCCTGAATTGCACTGAGGGCACCAACAACGCGCCATCGCAATTTCTCTGGAGGATCGTTACTGAGCCTGGCGGCGAAGCCACAGCCACCTGGCCTCCGATGACGGCTTTTTCGGACAACAACATACGTTACATCAATATCGGCCAGCGCTGTTTTGTCGCGGTGGACCATGGCGCACGACAGGCGGTAGGGATAATTCCAGAGCATCTCGCAAATGATGAAGCTGGTTTTTCGAGCGTCTATCTTGCCAGCATGTTCTACCTCACCGCGCCTGCTCTTGATCTCGTGGCCGTCTCCGCAGCATGTGTATCCATGGAGGGACGAGGTCTCCTCCTCTTTGGCGTTCCGGGCAGCGGCAAAACCACAGCAAGCTATCTGAGCACAAGGTTTGGCCTGGAATTCCATTCAGATCAGGCTGTATTCCTTGATAAGAAAGCTCGCACCTTGCGGGCCTGGGGAGAATTCTGGCCGGCAGCCTTTCGGGAAGATGCATTACAGTTCCTTCCTGAGCTCGCCGGCCAATCGCGTCGACTGACTTATTGTGACAGAACATTCCTGTGCGTTGGGAAAAGTCGTTTACAACCCGCCGCGGCCCACAGCGTGACCCCTGTCAGCTGTATTTACCTGCAGAGGCAGGCGGGGACCTCTCCCAAGCTTGTTCCCATTCGCCAGGAAGAAACGTGCGGCAGGCTTGCCATGTTTGTTCCATTCCTCGAGAACATGAGTGCGGCTTCTGCCCGTGATTCAGTCTTCAAGTTGCTCAGCAGGCTGCCCGCTTACAACCTGGCTTATGGGAGTGACCCCTCGGAAGCTGCCGTCTTCCTTCGCAGCATGTTGAGTACGCATCATCCCATGGAGGATCTATCTTGAAGCGTTTGTTGCGCCAAGCAGTTGTCGCCGAGCTGGCAGCCACTCGCAGGACTTCTTTTGGTTTCAGCTTTTGGCATTCTTTCGACGAGTCCGACTGGCGCCGTGCCCTTGACTGGATGGACGTGAGTGGATTGGCACTCTATTTTTGGGACAAAGTAAAAACGGTAAATGCGATGGAGGCTCTGCCACTCTATGTGCAGGCGCGGCTAGCCCGGAGCTACGAGCAGAACCGCCTGCGCGTCGAATCCATCAGGAAGGAATCTGAAACCCTTAACAGACTGTTCGATGATGCAGGCGTGCAATTCGCGGTCTTGAAGGGCCTTGCTTTGGTGCCAGACTACTGTCCTGACCCGACTCTTCGCACCCAATATGACCACGACTATCTCATCCACTTGCACGCTCTCTCTCGCGCGGAGGCTGTTCTGCAAAGGGCGGGCTATAGACCGAAGGTTTCCAGGGAAGGCTATCACATTGCCTACTTCCGGCCAGCGCCTGAGTTCGCTTCTTCGACAAAACCAATTGGACTTTATTCAGCGCGGTTACAACGACCTGTCGAGTTACACATCAGACTGTGGGAGCAAAAGGAAGAACGAATTGACATTCCGCTTCCAGATGATTTCATGCGTCGCTCTCGCAAACACTCCGGGTTGGGCTTGGAATATCAGGTCTTATGTGACGAGGATAGTCTCATTTTTCAGGTCCTGCATGCCTTTCGGCACGTCCTGCAGAACTGGTGCCGGTTGTCAGTCTTCCTTGAAATCTCTTATTTCCTGCAGCAACGGGCGTTGGACTTTAATTTCTGGCGGCGCTACGAGGACCGGGGCGCAAATCTGTGCTGGGTGCCAGAGGCCTCCACCGTAGTGTTTAGCCTTTCGCAAAGGCTCTTCAGAGGTTATTTCCCGGTCACGCTTAAGGCGCAAGTTGATCCAAAGTTCTCAGCAACGGTTGATAAGTGGATTGAGTCCTTTGGGCTGCCGGGAGCGCTGGAAAATTTTCGGAACAACAAGAACAGCCTATTTCTTCACAGGGAATTTGTAAGAGATCAGGCTAAGTGGTCGGAAATTCGGCGGCGGCGATTGTTTCCCATTCGGCGGCCCCATCAACTTCCCTACGTCTTGTTCAACCACGGCCCGAGCGGCTGGAAAAGAAGGTTAACCCAGTATCTTCATGGCCTTCGAAGACTCAAGTTCCATGTTTTTTCAGCAATCGCTTATGCCTGGGAATACCCGTCGTGGCAGTCCCTTCGGAAGGCACTCACTCATGACCAACCCAAAGTGGACTGGGGGCTGCAAACGAAAGTTAATCAGGGGAATCGTGTTTCTGAGTTGTCTCTAGAGCCTGTGGTCACACAACTCAGCAAAACATCGGCCCTGAGGGATTAATTATGTTCCGTGCTCGAACCTATCTGATCCAGGCGTATCTTGTCTGCTTTGATCTGGCAGTGGTTTGCGCCTGTTACGTGGCTTCGTGGCGGATTTTTGCGCGTCCTGTAACGGGTGTACCTTTTACTCCCCCGTTGACCGTCAGCTATGTTGAAACCCTCGCAGTCACACTGGTACTCTGGGTTACCTTCTCGTTCTATTTCGGCATGTATTATTCCAGGCGCCTTGATCAGCCCTTTACCGATTTAGTTATCATTGCGAAAGTCTCAATTTCCAGCCTGATTGTCCTTGAATGCTTCGGCCACTTGGTACCAGCCCTTGGCCTGCCTCGCATGTTCACTGTTCAGTTACTGGCCGTCGATTTCACCATCCTGACAATTGCCAGGGTGATATTACGACTAACTACTCGTATTTTACGCCGTCGCGGCCATAACATGAAAACGCTGGTTCTCATCACGTCTCCCCAGATTGGACGCCGGTTAGCAGCAAAGATCGAGCGGCATGCCCATTACGGATACCGCGTCTTGCGCCATTTCCTGTACTTTGCACATGGACAAGACGAAGAGATGTCTCTTGTTGATGCGATCCGTGATTGCCTTCGGGAGAATCCGGTCGATGATGTGATCCTTGCCTTGCCGTCACAGGCCAATGATCTTGCAACACGCCTGATCCTGGAATGTGAAAACCAGGGAATCAACGTCAGGATCGTTCCTGATTTGTTCCCCCTGATACAAACGGACACCCAGGTCCACAATCTTGACGGAATTCCTTTGGTCAATGTCCGCCATTACCCGACAGAGAATTTCAGATATGCGGTGTTGAAGCGACTCTTTGACATCGCTCTGTCGTTTGCAGTGCTGGCCATTTTCTCGCCGGTATTCTTGCTGATCGCCATTCTTATCAAGCTCACTTCTGTCGGTCCCGTATTTTTCACCCAGGAGCGCGTCGGCCTAAATAGCAAGCCCTTCAGGATGCTGAAATTTCGTACGATGCGGCAAGACCCTGAACTCAATTCCGGCAATCACTGGACATCCCGCGATGACCCACATGTGACCCCGCTTGGGCGATGGTTGCGCCGCAGCAACCTGGATGAACTCCCACAGTTCCTTAATGTGATCATGGGCGAGATGAGCATTGTCGGCCCACGGCCCGAGCGACGGTTTTTCCTGGAACGGTTCCGGCAGGAAGTGCCCGAATACATGTCTCGCCACTACGTCAAGAGCGGGATCACAGGTTGGGCCCAAGTAAATGGCTGGCGGGGCGACACTTCGATCGCCCAGCGTGTTGCGCACGATCTTTATTACATCCGGAACTGGGCCATGGGACTCGATATCAAGATTCTGCTCCTGACACTGACACGCACTTTCTTTCACCGGAATGCTTATTGAAGAAGGTTCTCGAAAGGCTGTAACCATGATGGACTATGATGCGGACCACCGGCTAGCCACAAGGGTTGGCAAATTACGGCGCCACTGGCGCTGGATCGTCGGGGGGGCAGGTGCGTGCGCGGGCGCTGCTCTGCTCGTGAGCCTGTTTTCACCCAAAATTTACCGGGCAACAACCTACATCATGGTTTCGGAATCCAAGATTGGCTCCGGGTCAGGAGATACACCCTGGCAGCAGATGGCCACATTGCCGACTTTCGTGCCCTTTGTGGATAACGACGCGCTCATCCGGGAATCGCTCGAGAAATTCCATCTGGATCGTCCTCCGTACAATCTGACCGCTGAGCGGTTTCGCCGGAGAGGCTATCTGGATGTCCAAATTCCGAAATCCACCCGGCTCCTCGAAGTCGATATAGAATTTCCAAATGCCAGGTTAGCAGCTGATTTTGCCAATGACCTTGCAAAACGGGCCGTGCAGTTCAATGACCGGATGAACGCCGCTGATACTTCCTCCACGCGAGACTTCCTGAAGAAACAGCTAGAAGAAGCCACTGAGCGACTGACGAAGGCTGCCGCTCAGCGTTTGAAAATCCAACAGGAAGCGCACATGGAGGACCGAGAAAAGGAGCTCAGCATTCTGCTGGCAGAGAAGGAACGGCTGTCAACGCATCTTGAGCAATTGCGACTCGCCCTGGCTCAGGACCAGAGCCGAACGAAGGCTCTAAAGCAGGCTCTGGCTGGCCAACCACGAACATACGAGTTGAAGAAGAGCGTTACAGCAGATCGATTTCTCGAACGAGCAGTGGAGAAGATGAACTTATCGGGCGCGCCGCTTTCCATGACTGAAGAATCGCTCAACGCGACGCGTGAAACTATCCAGCAGGACCTTGTGAAGGCTACTGTCGACGCGGCCGCTGAAATGGCTGGTTCGAAGGAGGCGGAAGCCAGGCTGGGCGAGGTGGGTAGACAGATCTCCAGATTGCTGGCCCAAATCACCGCGTTGCGAAATGACCTGGAGCGTGCTGAGCAAAACTATAGCTTGGCATACGAAGCCGTCAAGAGGGCCAGCCATGAATACCAGAACGCCTCAGTAACTGTCACCTCGAAATCGCAGGACCTTAAGCAGGTGGCACCTGCCATCGTACCCGAACGGCCGGTCCGGCCCAGGACCGTGCTGAACACGTTGCTGGGTTTCATTTTGGGTGGAATGCTATTTGTATCATTAGCGCTCATCATTGAGAACGTTCGGGAGATGCGCCATTCGGGCCTCTTTTCCCTTGAAGAAGTTGAGCAAATTGTCGCAAAGAAGGACTGAAGGACCTCCATGTCTGTAATCCCTCAAACGTTCCCACGGCGTTTGTTTCTCAATAGCGCCGCGATCTTCGGCGGCGAGGCTGTGGCGCGTTGTGCAACGCTGGTGATGGCTGTGATCATCGCACGGCGTTTCGGGCCCGTGGCGCTGGGAGAGTATGGATACGCGCTGGCATTTGCAAGCATCCTGCTGCTGGTCCCTGACTTCGGGACGCACCTTTTTGCGGTACGGGAACTTTCAACCAATCCTGAACGACTGCCGGCTATTTTCTGGAATATCCACTGGCTAAAGCTCTTTCTTACCGGCGCAGTCGCCCTCTTCGTTATTCTCTGCGGCGCATGGTTGATTCCTGACTTGGGAAGCCGCCTTCTCTTCTATTTGCTGACAGGTAGGGTGTTGCTGCAAACATACTCGCAGGCTTCCATGGCGATATTCAAGGCATTCGAACGCATGCATTTTGTTGCCATGCAGCAGAGCATCAACTCGCTTGTGGTTGTGGCGTGGGCCGGGATAGCCCTGACATTCAAGGCGGACCTTTGGATGGTGGTTGCCGCGCTCATGGCCGGCCAGGCGGCAGAGACCTGTCTCGGCTGGCAATTCATAAGAACAAACTTTTCTCCGGGGCGTTTTGCCAGGTGGGACAGCAGGCTGCTCTCAGCAATCATTGTTTCAAGCTTTCCTATCGGGATCACGGCAATGCTACAAGCGCTCAACCTCCGGATCGAAGTCCTCGTACTGGGCCGGTACGTTTCCAATCAAATGCTCGGCCAATTTCAGGCCGTGGCATGGTTCCCGGTAGGAATCTTCCTGGTCACTGCACTCCTAATGACAGTCCTGTTTCCCAAGCTTTCCCGTGTTATGCGAAGGGACTCGATGCACAGCAATGCTTACTTAACAGGACTCTTGAAGAATGGTCTTCTGGTCATCGTCCTGGGCTCAATTGTTCTTTGGCTTTACGCCCCGGAGTTGCTGGTTTGGATCTTTGGAGAGGCACTGTCGCCTGCGGCGCCAACGCTTCGGCTTCTGGCTCCCATGTTTCCGCTGGTGTTTATGAACACGGTGCTCTTCTACGTATTTATTGCCGCGCAGCGCCGCGGGGTTTACATGGGGACTCTTGGCCTGGGGGTTGCGCTGGGCCTCGGTTTAAGTTTTATTCTTACGGCGCATTACGGCGTGGTGGGCTGCGCACTGGCAGGAGTGGTCCGTGAATTGGCTATGAGCTCCTTCTATCTCTATTTCCTGATTCGGGGAAACCATGCGCGCACCGCAGGGTTGGGCGTCTTGAAAGTCTTCCTGCCTGCAACTTTGTTCGTCGTCCTGGGATTCCTTTTCACCGCCATACCAGGGCACGCCCTCCAATGGTTTGCAGCTTGGTTAGTTCTGGTTCTCGTTGGAACCTTGGTCACGCTGGGCTTTCCGCGACGCACCGAATGGCAGCTTCTTGCGGACGATAGCTTATGAGTGGACGAGTCAACTCAGTCTCGACCTATGGCGGCAGTCTGATCCATTATCTGGTGGTTGCCGTCGTTTTCGGATCTTCGCTCGCGCTCTTAGATTCTGCGCCCCGTTGGCCAATTCTGCTTGCAGGGATTATCGCCTATTTGTGGTGTGGGGGCTTTTCGGTTAAAGAACCCCTGCTCTTCGTTGTTGCGTTTCTGGTAGTGTTGGAGATGTTTCCACCCTTCTTCTTTGCACAAACAGGAGAGACACCTGTCTTTCTCTCTTTCTTCCTCCTCCCTATTGGGGCCGCGGTCGTCATCTCCCGGCTTCGCGACCTTCGCTTTGGCGGGGACTCTGTTGCGAACGGCTTAGGGACTTTTCTAGTCACCATTGCGTTTTCACTGCCTTTTGCCTGGTGGCTTTCGGGTCCAAAGGCCGGTGCAGAAAGCCTGTCGCACTGGCTGCTCCTATGCCAAATGGCCTTCATTTACTATCTGATTCGTGCTGGTGCTCGAGAGAAAGAAACTCGTTGCGAGCAATGGGCCTTCCGGCTGCTTCTAGGAGGGGCATTACTGTCCGCCTCTTACGGCATTTTTGACTTTGTTTGGCCTGTTCCTTTTTCGCATCCGGCTGCGGATCAGTTCATCTGGCTCGGAAGCGTTATCTTGCGTCGGGCGCAGGGTGCGTTTTACGAATCATCAAACTTTGCCAATTTCTGTGGCTTCTTCCTTGTCATAACCTCGGCGGCGTTGCTCGCACAAAAAGAACGACTGCTGGGCATTCGGCGGTCGGTGCTGACTGCATCGGTGGTGGTTCTCAGCCTCGCGGTGCTGGTAGCTTTTTCCCGAAGTACATGGGCTGGCGTATTTGTAGCGCTACTCGTCTTCGCTTTGGTCACAGGAAACGTGAAGATTCGACGCGGGGCAGCATTCATAATGGTCCTTTCTGTGCCTCTCTTCCTGCTCTGGAAACTTTCGCCCGAGCTATGGACGTACCTGCTGGACGCAAGGGTCGGGAAGTTAGCCGAGATTTTTGCCAGCCCTGATACAGCCACCAGCGGCAGGTTTGACACCTGGGGTCATGTAATTTCCATCATTGCTGAAAACCCACAATATCTGGCCTTCGGGATCGGCTATAAGACGCTTTCGTTCACCAGGGTGTTTCATGGAGAAATCATTGTTGATAATGGCTACCTCAGCCTCTTGCTCGAAACAGGACTTGCCGGTCTCGCAGGCTTTCTTTTCTTTTCGGCAGCAATCCTGAAAACATTTCTCAAACTTTCGCGCAGCAACGACCAGGCGGTGGCATTCTGGTCGGCTGCGTTGTTTTCCCTTTGGTGCGGGCAACTGGTTCAACTGCTTGCTGTGGATGCCTATACTTTCTGGCGCAACATGGTGATTTTTGCTGCCCTCACGGCCTTCACGTTGAACCGTGCGGCACGGATCGCTTCGCAGAAGGAAAATCGTGAATCAGTTTTTCGGATGGACTTTTTTCCTGAGAAACTCAAATGAAAAGAAAGATCCTTTTTCTCGAACAGCAGAGTTGGCTGAGCGGTGCCCAGCGCGTGCTCGAATCTGTTCTGGATGCCACTGCTGAGCAATTCGAACCGATCGTGGCATTCCCGGACGAAGGCCCGTTCTCAAGAAAGCTCGCAGAACGTAATATCCAGACACTCACCTATCCTCTGGGCTTCTATCAAACCGGGCGGAAGTCCCGTGCAGAAATGCTGGAGTTTGGCGGACGGACCCTGCTGTCAGCGTTCAAGCTAATGAGGGTGATCCAAAGGCAGGACGTGGGGCTTGTCTACATCAACGGACCTCGGTGCATGCCCGCCGGGGTTCTGGCAGCTCGTCTCATGGGACGCCCTGCACTGTTTCACCTGCATTTGACATTGGTGCGCAAGCCGGAGATTATGCTGGTTGCCAGCCTGGGGCGCTTCGTGTCAACTATCGTGTCATGTTCGCGGGCGGCAGCCGCAGGTATTATCAGAACAAACCGCGGTCTTGCCCGCAAGACCCATGTTCTTTACAACCCCATTGTCAATAGCGCCGGATCCGCGGTAGATTCGGCACGGCCTCAGCGGCCCGCCAGCGATTCTTCGGTTGTGACACTCGGCGTGGTGGGGCGCATCACCAAACCCAAGGGGCAAAGGGTCCTGCTGAACGCACTCGGGAGGCTGGACCCGAAAAACAAAGCCAAGGTTCGTGTGATCTTTGTTGGCGCACCTTCACCGGACAATAGTGCGGACTCGACGTATGACCAGCGCCTCAAGGAATGCGTAACGCAATTCGGCCTCAAGACAAGAGTCGAGTGGATTGGTTACCAGAAGGATGTTGCTCCATTCTATCGAGCAATGGATGTGCTCGTCCAACCTTCATTGTCAAATTCAGGTGAATCGATGCCGCTGGCGGTTTTGGAAGCCCTGCAGCACGGGGTCCCGGTGATTGCTTCATGGACAGGGGGAATCCCGGAGGTCATCCGTCACGGATCGAATGGTCTACTGGTCCCCCCGGGGGATGAAGTTGCGCTCGCCAGGACCTTGGATCGCTTCCTCCAGGACGCCTCGTTGCGCGAGCGCCTCCGCGCGAGAGCACAGTTGAGCTTTGACGACCGATTTTCGCCTGAAAACTTTAAGACAAGCATTCACGGACTGATATGGAAACTTTGCACCACGACACAAATGGAGAACCCCAAAGCAATTCGCGAGGAGTCCGCCGCTTAGGATGTCGGCATCTTTCCAGCGTGCGAGTCGCTTTCGTCCACCACTGGCTGGTTACTATGCGAGGCGGCGAACGTGTTCTTGAAGCGTTGGCGGAATTGTTCCCCTCAGCCGACATCTTCACTCTTGTATGCGATCGGTTGATGCTGCCTTCATCCCTGAGCCGGCTGCAGATTCGAACATCGCTCCTGCAGAATCTTCCACGTTCCAGACAATGGTATCCTTATTACCTTCCATTATTCCCCGTGGCAACTCGACGGCTTGACCTCAGGGGCTATGAACTGGTCATCAGTTCTGACGCGGCGATCATGAAAGGTGTCCGCACAGATGCCAACGCCGTGCACGTTTGTTATTGCCACTCGCCGATGCGCTGCCTCTGGAGTGGATACGAAACTTATCGCCAGGCCGCTGGCCCCGTTGCGCGCCTGGCGCTATCAGCTGTTCGAAATCATCTGTGCCGATGGGATTACGAAGCCGCTCAGCGCGTAAGTTATTTTGTTGCCAATTCTGAAAACGTGAGAAATCGGATTCAGAAGTTTTATGGCAGGGAGAGCGCGGTTGTCCATCCGCCGGTTGATACCCGGCGTTTTGCCAGCAGCCCATGCACATCCGAACGCGACGGTTTCTTCCTCACCGTTTCCCAATTGGTTCCCTATAAGAGAATTGATCTGATTGTTGATACTTTCAACCGGTGCAAGCGCCCGCTGGTGATTATTGGCGATGGGCCTGAGCGGCTAAAGCTCGAAAGGCGGGCCGGGAAAAACATTCGATTCGCAGGTTCTGTGTCGCAGAGGGGGGTTGTCGAGGCCATGCAACGGTGCAAGGCCTTTGTATTTGCAGGCGAGGAGGATTTCGGCATCGTCATGGCGGAAGCCCAGGCCTGTGGCACGCCTGTGGTTGCCCTGGGAAAAGGCGGGGCGCTGGAAATTGTCGAGGACAACTTGACCGGGATTTTATTCAACGAAGAGTCGGTGGATTCCCTTCTGGGGGCGCTGGACCAACTTGATCATACTTCGTTTGACGCAGAGCTGATTCGAGCGTCTGCCTTGAGATTCACACGCCAGAGATTCTTGGATGAATTTTCCGATTTGGTGCGGCAGGTTGTGCTTCATGAGAAACCTGTTGCTAATATCAGTCAATCAACTGCCGAATGGGTTACATCTGCCTGACCGCAACACTTGTAGGACAGAAAGTCACGTACACGTGGCCGGGAAGCAAGGGGATAAGACTTATCCATCGAGGTTGTCTTGCTCTTCACGTTGACCAAGTCTGCTACCATTTGCAGAATGAGCCGCGTCCTATCATTTATACTGCTCTTGCTTATCGTAGTACCGCTTCGAGCCGATAAACTCGAAGACGCATTAAGCCTGTTGTGGGCAGGGAAAATTGAGCAGGGAATGACGGAGGTTCGAACGCTTGCGGAAACAGGCGATAAGCGGGCGCAACTTTTCCTGGGGCATGCTTACGCGAACGAGAACTCTATTGTCAGGCATCCCGACTACCAGGAAGCCATGAAATGGCTGAAGCGGGCATCAAGTCAGGGCTCTGGAGAGGCCAGTGCCGGCATTGCAGAACTTTGCGAACAGGGACACGGTGTTCCAAAGTCCCCGGTGGACGCGAAGGTCTGGTGGGATCTGGCGGCGAAGCAGGGCTACGACCAGCAGGAACTGGATCTTCATTGTTTCGTCCACGAGTCCGGTCGAGGCCGTCTTACCTGCACACCCTTGTCCGACGGTAGCGGGTGTCCAACCCCAGTCGAAATGGCAGCTTTGCGAGCCACTGGGTTGACGGGGGTTTTGCGACCCAGCGGCGGCGGAGTCCGTCATCGCCTGGGTCCCAAGGCGCGCGCCCTGATAATTCTCGATCACCGCATTACTTCTGAAGTTCGCCTGAAACAACCCCGACATGCAAGTGTGATCTATGTTCAACAAAGGACGGGGTGGTTGTTGCTACCTGAAAATGCCCCGTTGCTGGACAGGCCGATCATACTTTCTTCCCAATCCGACGCGCCCCGATTCACTTTGGAAGGCGTGCAGGATGTAGACGGGTCAGTCACCTCGGGCGGTTGCGCCACCTGGAAATGATGGCAGGTAGAGTGTTGCTTTGACCGGGGCGCGCGTGATTAGGAAGGCAAATGTTTGTCCGGATAGAGTTGACACATTACAACTTGGCTTGGAGGACAGAATACCAAACCTGGATCCAAGATACGGCGTGCGGGGCCAGAGTATAATGCTGCATTAAGATAGGGCCCTGAAGGTTCCGGAGTCGGACGTTGGCTGGGGCACCTGATTTCCTCTTTATTAAACCTACGGAGGGGCTGGTCGCACGGCCGTTTCCAGGCTGGGAGTCAGCACTCAACCAGCACTCCTCGTTTTTCCATTTTCCTGTCGCGCTCTGCCTTACCGGACTTCTTTTTGAAGTGGTCGCCGTCTCGCGGCGGAATGATTCAATTCACCGTGCCTCTCTGTGGCTTCTCTGGTTCGATAAGGAATCGCTTTGCACCCAACTCGGTGAGGGCGGTCGAGGTAGTGAAGCTGTTCCTCAGGCAATAAGCATTGGCGAGGTCACCCTCAATCAAGGCTACAGCGTCACCGTCAAGACTCCAGTGGCCACGAGCGTTGCCGCCCAGATCAGATCGAGGTTGAGCCATGCGCGTCGCAGCATCCCCACGCCGAGCTTTTCGAACACCAGCACCGCGATAATTGCCGTCACCACCAGGTAACCCAGAGCGTGCAGGCCGGTTGCGGCGAGCGCAGTTCCCGCCCCGGAGCTCGCGGCGGGCATATGGTGCATGTGCCCGCCCCCTTCGGCCATCGTCATGCCCACGAACACCGGCACCACCATCAGCCCGGCGCCGTGGGCGGTCGCCATCAGGAACGACCACAGGGTGAGCCCCCCCATGCCGACGCGCATGCCCGCCCAGCGCGGGTGCCGGTGCCGAAACGCGCGCGACGCACCGAGCGAGACGAGGACGCCGGCCGTCGGCCAGCGCAGCCATGCAATCGGCACCACAACTCCGATGGCAAGGGCCACACCGACCGCGGCACCGACGGCCAGTGCATGGCCCGCGCCGAGCGGCAGTAACGCCCTGAGTACGGC
>DATLWV010000024.1:0-13043 GCA_035576145.1 Terriglobia bacterium | reverse complement strand
TGGTGGTGATTGTTTCAAGGCCCAACCTGATTGAAAACAAGGTACTGCGGCTGGATGAAGACATCAGCCAGGAAGAACTTGATCGCAGCGCGGCCTATCTGAATGGCGAGTTCCGAGGATGGTCGCTGAGGACGATACGGCTGGAGATATTTAAGAAGATCGAGGAAGCGCGGGAGCTTTTCGATCACCTGTTGAGATGCGTTGGCCAGCTTCTGATGGAAGGAGCGCTCGGGCATGACGAACTCGCGCCCCTGTTTGTTGAAGGAACGGCAAGGATCCTCGAGCAGCCCGAATTTGAGGACGTGCGCAAAATCCGCCAGTTGCTGCTGGCCTTCGAGGAAAAGGCCAAGTTGATCGAGATTCTGGGAACGTTCCTGCATTCTTCAAGTACGGGTGTACAGGTTGTAATCGGAAGAGAGAACCCCGCCAATGAGATGCAGCATTGCGCTCTTGTGATGGCGCCTTTGAGGTATGGGTCCAGGATTGTGGGAGCTCTGGGAGTGGTTGGTCCTACGCGGATGGAATACGACCGTGCCGTGACAACGGTCGATTACGTAGCCCACCTTTGTAACCGGTTGTTGAGTGTCAATTGACGATATCCGTTGCGTTCTCCAAAACAACCAGGCAGCGTCTTTATTGGCGTCGACTGTTCCACTACAATTTGAGACAGGATAAAATAACCAAATTATGAGAGACGAGAAGAACCTTGCAGAACAACCCGAATCACCGGCCAGTTCGCCGCCAGACGCCTCCGCGAAGCGTGAGGCTGAAGACACGCCCGCCCTTCCAGCAGACCTTGCCGCGGCTTACCGCCAGCTCTTGAGCGAGAAAAAGGAGATGTTCGACCGTCTGATTCGCAAGCAGGCCGAACTTGAAAACGTGCGCAAGCGGATTGAGCGTGAGAAGGAAGATTTCCTTCAACATGCAACCATGGGACTGATCCGTGCTTTGCTTCCCACGCTGGACGCTTTAGAGCGAGGCCTGAAGCACCGCGAGGATGACGTACCTGAGAAGTTTTATGCGGGAATGGAATTGATTCATCGCGAACTGTTGGAGGTGCTAAAGAGGGCAGGGCTGGCGCCGGTTGAGAGTGAAGGGAAGACATTCGATCCGCACGTCCACCAGGCCGTTGAGATGGTTGAGACAGACAAATTCCACGACCAGGCCGTGGTGGAAGAACTGCAGCGCGGCTATAAACTGAAGCAGCGCCTGCTGCGGCCTGCTATCGTGAAAGTTGCGGTTACACCGGCGGCGAAATCCGCCTCTCCCGGCGGGGACGAGCTGCCAGATGCAACAAGTGAATGACGCTGTAGGAACCGAAAGGACTGACCGGTAGTTTTTTCTAGAGCCTCCGCCAGGGGGATGGGCAAGAACTGATGAGGAAGGTGGCGTGAACCAGAAGCGGGATTATTACGAAGTCCTGGGAATCAGCCGGGGTGCGACAGACCAGGAAATCAAGAGCGCGTACCGCCGTCTGGCGCTTCAGCACCACCCTGACCGAAATCCCGACAACAAAGAAGTATCGGAAGAGCGCTTCAAAGAAATCACGGAAGCGTACAGCGTGCTTGCCGACACGGACAAACGCGCAGCGTATGATCGGTTTGGTTTTTCGGGAGTGGGCGGCTCTGGAGGCCCGGCCCCCGATTTCTCGTCAACAATCTTTTCCGGCTTTGAGGATTTGTTCGGATCATTTTTCGACCTGGAAGACCTTTTCGGACACGGCAGGGGACGGCGCGTTCGCGCTGAGCGTGGGGCCGATCTCCGTTACGAAATGGAGATATCTTTTGATGAGGCAGCCTCCGGACTGGACACGAAGATCAAGATTCCAAGAAGTGAGAGTTGTTCAAGCTGCCATGGCTCCGGTTCAAAGAACGGGGCGCAACTGGGCGCCTGTCCTGCGTGCGGCGGGCGTGGCCAGGTCCGCTATTCACAAGGCTTTTTTACTGTTTCAAGACCCTGCCCCCAATGCCGGGGCACCGGCCAGGTGAATAGTAACCCATGTCCCGACTGCCTCGGGCAAGGGCGTGTGAGGCGTGAAAAAGTTCTGGGAGTTAAGATTCCTGCCGGCGTAGATGACGGTACCCGCCTGCGTATTTCAGGCGAAGGCGAGGCCGGCCGCCACGGAGGGCCGCCGGGAGACCTTTATGTGGTGCTCAAGGTGCGACCCCATCCGTACTTTGAACGCCGAGGCGAAGATCTCTATGTCAAGATTCCTCTCTCTATCACCCAGGCGGCTTTGGGAACTGACATCAAGGTGCCCACGCTGCGCGGAACGCAGAAAGTGAAGGTCCCTGAAGGAACCCAGCCGGGTGCAGTATTCCGGCTTCGCGGCCACGGGATGCCAGTTCTGAACGGGCGCGGCCATGGCAACCTCTACGTTATGGTCGATGTCGTGATTCCTCACAGGCTGTCGCGAGAACAGCGGCGGACGCTGGAGTCGCTGGCTCAGTCAGTGGAAGTTGAAAATAAGCCCGTCGAGCGCTCGTCCTCCGAAAAAGTGAAGGACGTCTTCGGTTAGCCCCTGGAGATTCAGTTGGGAGTTCTGCCCCGGGATTCCCCTCGCACACGCGGGACTGTGTTGCGGGCTTTGCCACACTGGCGCTTGTAATTTATTTCACTTTTTACACGTCAAATCATAAGAACTACCATAGGCGCGGCAAATGGAAGCGGTCGCTGTGCAGAGTTCCCGCATTGCTGGGGCGGGGGCGGCGCAGCCAGCGGAAGCCGACGGTGAACATGCTGCCATTAAACCCATGGTTGGGCTGCTGAAGCCCTGCGTTCGACATGTGGAAGTAATGGTACTCAAACACCATTGCCCGTTGCGGCCTGAAAAAATACTGAAGTCCTACCCCACCTTGCGAAAGAAACTGCGTGTGGCCTGTGATTTCAGGCGCATTCTCGTCTATGGTGGTGTGAACAGGCCCGGAGCCCGCATCGAAATAGGGCACGAACCGGCCCATTGGTTTGAATCCGAAACGCATCACCAGGGACGTCCCGATCAGGCGTCCGCCAGGATGCGCAGAACCGCCCAGCATCTGCTGGCTGATCAGCTCAAAGCGCTTCAAAGGAAGCCGCGAGTGTGGCGAATCCCAGGCAATGATTCCAATCTGTGGCGCGGCAAAAATAAAATTGATGTGCGAAATATTGTTGGGGATGTCATTCTCGAGGCCAACCCCGAACTGAACGCCAAATGTGAGCCGCCCATGGCGGGTCCAGTATGGTTCGGGTGCGCCCTGGGCGAGTTGCTCGGCCGCCGGTGGTGTTGAGAGGCTGTTCGTTGTCGGACTCTGGCTGAGAGCCGGGAGTGCCATTAAGACCGCTCCCGTCAGGAGAAGTGTCTGTAGCGTGTACGATTTTTTCATATCAATAGTTCTACACTTTCCCTTCAGGGCGGAAAGTTGCAGCAGGACTTGTTATCGTATCGATCATGGAAAAGCAACGAAAAAGTTTGCGTGCGATCGCAAGCTGTGGCTTTTCGGGCATTCTTGAAAACAGAATCCAGATATTATCATCGCTCCGGGGACGAAACCCACACCGGCAGCAGACAGCAGCGCAGAATCGCCCAAAGAATTCCTACGCCCGCACGAAGGCTTCCCCAAATAGTGCCGGAAACCTTTGAGCGGCCGTGCAAACGCCGTCTGTAACTTACAGGAATTTCGCACACCCTGAGGCGCAGCTGCGCCGCCCGTACCTGCATCTCCACGGTCCATCCAAATGTACGGTCGCGCATGTTCAACCGCGCCAGGGAATCACGTCGAACGATGCGCATTGGACCGAGATCAGTGAATTGAACGTGCCACAGGAGTTTAATCAGCCGTGTTGAAAGCCAGTTTCCAAAACGTTGTATCGCCTTGAGGGAACCCGGTTCCGGAGTGTCAAGGACGCGCGAGCCCAGCACCAGGTCCCACTGGTTTCCATCAAAGTGGCTGACCAGGCGCTCCAGGTCTCCGGGATCGTCTGAAAGGTCCGCATCCATAAAGGCAACGGCGGAAACAGCGGGATGGAGCTGCCGAAGCCCGCTCAAACAGGCCTGGCCGTATCCGCGCCTGTACTCGGCGACGACTTCCGCCCCGGCAATGGCCGCCACTTCGGCAGTTCGGTCCCGGCTCCCGTTATCCACCACGATGATCTGGGAAAACAATTCTCGGGAAACTGTGCCCAGAAGAATTCCAATGGATTCCGCTTCATTCAGGGCGGGAATAATAAGAGCGTAATTGTGGCGCATGCAAAGTGTGTATCCGAAAGCGGTATTCTACCATCGAGGGCTCAGCCAACCGGCAGGTGTTCGGTGATGTCTGAAATCAACTCTAAACTTTATAGTGTATAATCTAGCTTACTAAGCGATGCAGGAAACGCACATCCCAGACAGTTGCCTTGCCCGTGTGCCCGGGGTCAGTGCCAGCAGGTGGAGAGGATTTTTTGAATCCCGCTACTGGCTGCGGGATGCGCTTCTCGCGTCGTTGCTGGCCTTCACGGTCTTCCTGTTTTTCTACCAGCCCGTACAGGTTGAAGGCACCAGCATGCTGCCGCAGCTGAAGAACCACGAGCGGATTGTTGTTAACAAGATTGCGTACGATGTTGAATCCATTCAACGTGGGGACATCATTGTGTTTCACTATCCGCTGGACCCTGCAGAATCCTTTATCAAGCGGGTTGTCGGGCTGCCCGGGGATTGGATTCGCATCCAGGACGGGCTGGTTTATGTGAATGGCAGGCGGCTGAGCGAACCTTACATCCTGCCGGGTTATCTGGGCGACGAAACCTGTCCGCCCGTCCATGTGGCGCCTGACCACTATTACGTTCTGGGCGACCATCGCGATTTTTCAAATGACAGCCGCGAGTGGGGGACTCTTGCGCGGAAATACATTTACGGGAAGGCAGTTTTCGCGTATTGGCCTCTCAGTGATGTGGGTTCGCTGCATTAGGCTGCGACCGTGTGGGCGGGTTGGAAAGATCTTCCAGGATAGGAATTCATCACCTGGAACAGTTTTTCGCAACAGTTGAAATTTGTCATCCGGAGGCCAGGGGCCGGTTCAGCAGCAGCGCGCAACAAACATCAGGCACGTTCCGGACGGAGAAGGAATGCAGGCGATACTTGCTTTAGAGGATGGAAGGGTTTTTCGCGGGCGGGGTTATGGCGCCCCGGGCGAACGCTTCGGTGAAGTTGTCTTTAATACCTCGCTTTCCGGTTACCAGGAAATTCTGACCGACCCTTCCTATGCCGGGCAGATAGTTTGCCTGACTTACCCGCATATTGGCAATTACGGTACCAACCCGCTGGATTCAGAATCGTCTTCCCCTTATGCGGAGGGGCTGGTAGTCCGCGAACTGGCTGAACTTGCCAGCAACTGGCGGTCCGTGGAATCAACTTCAGAGTTTCTGGCCGATTTTGGAATGCCGGTGATTTCCGATATCGATACGCGTGCTCTGGTGCGGCACTTACGTACTCACGGGAGCATGCGCGCAGTGCTGTCTACCGTCGATTTCGACGAGGAGAGTCTGGCACGCAAGGTGAAGGCCTCACCCACCATGGTAGGTCTGGACCTTGCCAGCCGGGTGACGACTTCCGCACTCTACGACTGGAGCGAGGCCTCGACGGATCTTTATCGGGAAGAAGCTGCGGCCGAAGCTAAGTTGCCGCGCCATGTGGTGGCTTACGATTTTGGCATCAAGCACAACATCCTGAGGCGGCTGGTGGACACCGGCTGCAAGGTCACAGTTGTGCCGGCCACTACCACGGCCGCAGATGTGCTGGCGCTGAAGCCGGACGGAGTCTTCCTCTCCAACGGGCCGGGCGATCCCGAACCCGTCGGGTATGCGGTGCGGAATATCCGCGACCTCCTGGGGCGCGTCCCAATTTTTGGAATCTGCCTGGGTCATCAACTGACGGGACTGGCCCTCGGCGGTAAGACTTACAAGCTGAAGTTCGGACACCACGGCGGGAACCATCCGGTGATAAACCTTGAGACCAACAAGGTGGAAATTACTGCGCATAACCACGGTTTTGCAGTTGACCCCGACTCGCTGAAGGATAGTGAAGTGGTCCTGACGCATCGCAATTTGAATGACAATACGCTCGAGGGCCTGCGGCACCGTTCGCTGCCGCTGTTCAGCGTACAGTATCATCCGGAAGCTTCGCCCGGGCCGCATGATTCGGCGTACTTGTTTGACCAGTTTGTGCAATTGATGGAGGAGTTCAAGAAGGGTAAGGGATAGGACAGTCCGTGGGACTGTTGCATCGCAAAAGACGCGAACCGACTCGCAACTAACGATACAGAATTGACTCAATGCCAAAACGTACTGACATCCACAAAGTTCTGATTATAGGTTCAGGCCCGATCGTGATTGGCCAGGCGTGTGAATTTGACTATTCCGGCACGCAGGCCTGCAAAGCGCTCAAGTCAGACGGTTATGAAGTCGTGTTGGTGAATTCCAACCCGGCCACCATCATGACCGACCCGGAATTTGCCGACCGTACTTACGTTGAACCCCTCACGGCTGACTACCTGGAAGCCATCATTGCCCGCGAGCGTCCCGATGCCGTCCTGCCCACGGTGGGCGGCCAGACCGCCCTGAACCTTGCTATTGAAGTGGCGGAGAAGGGCATTCTTGACCGCTACAACGTGAAGCTGATGGGCGCTTCACCGAAGGCCATCAAGATTGCTGAAGACCGGCTCTGGTTCAAGGACGCGATGAAGAAGATCGGCCTTGAGGTGCCGCGCAGCGTTCTGGTCAACACGGTTGAAGCGGCTCTGAAGGTCTCTGAGCAGATTGGGTTTCCGCTGATTCTTCGGCCTTCATTCACACTGGGCGGAACGGGTTCGGGCATTGCCTATAACCGTGAAGAGCTTGCGGAACGCATTCGCTTCGGGCTTGACCTGAGCCCCGTCCACGAGGTGCTGGTCGAGGAATCCGTCCTGGGCTGGAAGGAATTTGAGCTGGAAGTCATGCGCGACCACGCGGACAACGCCGTGGTGATCTGCAGCATTGAAAATTTTGACCCCATGGGCGTCCACACGGGCGATTCCATCACCGTGGCCCCGGCCCAGACCCTTACTGACAAAGAATATCAGGTGATGCGCGACGCCGCCTTTAAGGTGATCCGCACGGTGGGGGTCGAGACCGGCGGCTCCAATATTCAGTTTGCCGTCGAGCCAGGAACGGGCCGCATGGTAGTGATTGAAATGAACCCCCGGGTCTCGCGCAGTTCGGCTCTGGCGTCCAAGGCCACAGGATTTCCGATTGCCAAGATCGCAGCACGGCTCGCCATGGGGTACAGGCTGGACGAGATCCCCAACGACATTACCAAGAAAACGCCGTCGTGCTTTGAACCCACACTCGACTACGTTGTTGTGAAAATTCCCAAGTGGGCCCAGGAAAAGTTCCCGGAGTCTGACCCCAGGCTTGGCACGCAAATGAAGTCCGTCGGGGAAGTGATGGCGATTGGTCGGACCTTTAAAGAAGCATTTATGAAAGGCGTGCGTTCCCTTGAAACGGGCCGCAAGCCTCCCAAGCCACCAGCCGACCGTGAAGAGATTCTGCGCCGAGTTTCCACACCCAATCCGGAGCGCCTTTGGGACCTGCTTTATGCCTTCAACGCAGGCGAGAGCGTGGAGACGCTTGCCGAAATTACGCAGATTGATCCCTGGTTCCTTGACCAGGTCCGGCAGATGGTGGTGATGCAGAATGAACTCAAGCGGTTCGACATGAACGGAGTGCCCACAAGCGTGCTGCGCGAGGCAAAGCGTCTGGGTTTCTCAGACCTTCACCTTGGCGAATTGTGGGGAGTGAACGGGCCAGAGGTTCGTCAAAAGCGGCTCAAGGAAGATGTCCGGCCTGTCTTCAAGCGAGTGGACACCTGCTCGGCGGAGTTTGAATCCTTCACGCCCTACCTCTATTCCACCTACGAGGATGAGGATGAGGCGGAACCAACCGACCACAAGAAGATCATGATTCTTGGCAGCGGCCCTAACCGTATCGGGCAGGGAATCGAGTTCGATTACTGCTGCGTGCACGCTTCCTACGCGCTGAAGGAACAAGGCTACGAGACGATCATGGTGAACTGTAATCCCGAGACCGTCTCGACCGATTACGACACTTCGGACCGCCTCTATTTTGAGCCGCTGACATTTGAGGATGTCATGTCGATTGTGGAAGAGGAACATCCCACCGGCGTGATTGTCCAGTTTGGCGGCCAAACGCCTTTGAACCTGGCTCGTCAGCTTAAAGCGGCAGGCGTCCCGATCATAGGCACTTCGCCCGAGTCCATCAATCTGGCCGAAGATCGCAAATATTTTGGCAAGCTCCTCAGTGACCTGAACATACCGCAGCCGGATAACGGAACGGCCATGAGCGTGAAAGAGGCGCTCGAAGTCGCCAAACGGATTGGGTATCCGGTGTTGGTGCGGCCTTCATACGTCCTTGGCGGACGCGCCATGGTGATTGCTTACGACCAGAAGATGCTGGCGAATTACGTGGGCCGCGTCGAGGAACTTGAAGGCGCGTTTCCAATCCTGATTGACCGCTTTCTGGAAAACGCCACGGAAGTTGACGTGGACGCACTTTCAGATGGCGATGACGTGGTGATTGCGGGCATTATGGAGCACATTGAGGAGGCCGGCATTCATTCGGGCGACAGTTCCTGCGTGCTACCCTCTGTGAATATTCCCGAGGAAACCCGCCGCACGCTTATCACCCACACAACCAAGCTGGCTCGCGAACTGAACGTTGTTGGACTCATGAACACGCAGTACGCCATTCAGAACGGCAAGGTCTACGTTCTGGAAGTCAATCCGCGCGCCTCACGGACTGTGCCGTACGTGAGCAAGGCGACCGGCGTGCCGCTGGCCAAGGTTGCGGCACGTCTGATGGTGGGCGAGAGGCTCAGTTCTTTCAACCTCGAACCCGAACTTCCCGTCCGCTATTTCTATGTGAAGTCTCCGGTCTTTCCATTCCAGAAATTTCCGGGCGTCGATTCTGTGCTGGGGCCGGAGATGAAATCCACCGGCGAAGTGATGGGTTGTGCTGAGCGCTTCGGGCTGGCCTTCGCCAAGGCCCAGCTCGCCGCCGGCCAGAAGATTCCGCTGAAAGGCACTGTATTTATCTCCGTCAATGACCACGACAAGCCGCACGCCGTCGGGCTGGCACGCGACCTTGCCTCACTGGGATTCAAGCTGATAGCAACGAGAGGGACCGCAGCGGCCATTCGTGCGGGGAAAATCAAGGTGGAAAAGGTCTATAAGGTGGAAGAGGGCCGCCCGAACGTGGTTGATCATATTAAGAACGCCTCCATTGACCTGATTATCAATACGCCACTTGGCCGCAGTTCACGTTACGACGAGAAGGCCATCCGGCGTGCAGCCATTCAGCATGGAGTGACCTGTATAACGACGATATCCGCGGCAATGGCAGCCGTAAACGGTATCCGAGCCCAGCGGGAGCGGGGCATTGCGGTCGCGTGCCTCCAGGAGCTTCATCTCGAGGACAAGGCAATGGCCCAGAGCTCAGGCACCAGTAAAACCCTCAACCCAGGTGGCTGATCCCATGACAAGCAGAGAAGTAGTTGCTCAGATTAAGGGAGTTTTTGTTCCCGTTGTGACGCCTTTTAATGAGCGTGGTAACATCGACGAGGCAGGCTTCCGTTCCAATGTTCAGCATTACGTGAAGCAGGGGTTTAACGGCATTCTGATTGCCGGGTCGACGGGCGAAGGTCCCTACCTGACCGAGCTAGAACGAATGCGACTGGTAGAACTGGCCCGGCCGCTGATCCCCGCGCCACAGATCCTGCTGGTCGGGACCGGAGTTGAAACCACCCGCCAGACAATCCATCTGAGCAGGGAAGCTGTCAAACGCGGCGCCGATGCCCTGCTGGTGCTCACTCCAGGATACTTCAAGAATCGCATGGATTCCGCTGCGCTTACGGCGCACTTTTCAGCTGTCGCCGACGCAGTGCGCCGGCCCGTTCTGATTTATTCCATCCCACAGTTTACAGGCATCCACATTGACCCGGTGACGATTGCCCGACTGTCACGCCACGGGAATATTGTGGGCCTCAAAGAAAGTTCGGGGAAGATGGACTTCTTGAACGAGGTCCTGAAGAAATCCAAAGCGGGTTTTCGGGTCCTGGCCGGTTCGGCCTTGATCATGCTCGATGCCTTCCAGGCCGGTGCTGCGGGTGCCGTGCTGGGGCCAGCAAACTACATTCCGGGTCTTTGTCTTGAAATCTACCAGCTTTACCTCCAGGGCAATCTTGAAGGAGCCAGGAAGCTGCAGCAAAGCATCTTGTCGCTTGTGCAGGAAGTAAACGTTCGTGCCGGAATTCCCGGCATCAAGTACGCGCTCGATTTGTGCGGCTACCGGGGCGGAAGACCGCGCAGCCCTCTGCAGCCTTTACGCCCCTCCGAAAGGCGGAAGGTAGCTGCAGCCCTTAGGGAGGTCGGCATCCGCCGCAGGCGTCCCCGGGTTGCCTGATTTTCAACCCAATTTAGAATCGTAAGCCGCCTTTGCAGCATCGATTAAAGAGTTGCCGTAGGGCCTGTCGGGGCGTTGTTGCAATTTTGGCCGCAGTGTAGCATGGAAAGATTATGGATTGCGTGTCACTGCCGTTTTCTAGAGTTCCGAAATCCAGCAAGCTCCTCGTGGACTACATGGAGCGCTACGGGGATCTTACTCGCTTTTATAACGGGTCTCCATTCGTTGCCGAAACTTATGACCGTCTGAAGCAGCAGCTCCAAAGTGTTCAAACCGACCGGGAAGCGCTCGTTGATGTTTTGCTAAGGCAAAACAAATCCTTCGGGGCAGGCAATGATACATTGGAGAATATCCAGCGGCTCAGTAACCCCGAGACCCTTGCGGTGGTTACCGGCCAGCAGGTTGGCCTTTTCTCGGGCCCTGCCTTCACCCTTTACAAGGCTCTAACAGCAGTCCGGCTTTCCCAGTCACTCAATGATCGAGGCATAAACACCGTACCCGTATTCTGGCTGGCCAGCGAAGACCACGATCTGGAGGAAGTGGCTCAGATATATGCGCTGAACGACGACTACGAGACCATCCATTTGCACGACCCAGGCGAGCGGCCCGCGCCCCAATCGCCGGTAGGCCGTGTAAAATTGAGTGAGGGTGTGGCCGGACTGCTGGACCGGCTGGAATCTCTTCTCCCCCCTGGCGATGGTCGGAGTCAACTGCTTGACAACCTTCGCCTGTCCTACCAACCGGGAACAACGTGGTCGCAGGCTTTTGCGCTGTTTCTAACGCGCTTGTTCGGCCGCTGGGGCGTTATCCTTCTTGACCCCATGGACGAGGCGGTCCACCGGCTCGCTGCACCTATATACCAAAAGATCATGCACCAGGCGGACGAATTTCGATCCTCGCTCCAGGGGCGTTCGGCTGAACTGGTCAGGGCGGGCTACCATGCCCAGGTCCACATTGCAGAAGATTCCACACTCCTCTTTGCCGAACGCGAGGGAAACCGCTTGCCGATACGCAGTACGGGCGGGAAGGGAAAAGAGTTTTCTATCGGAGATAGCCAGACGATCTCAATCGGGGGTCTTGAATCAGAAATCAGGGACCAACCACTCAATTTTTCTGCGAACGTCCTTCTCCGGCCACTTGTACAGGACACCCTGCTGCCAACCATTGCCTATGTTGCAGGACCATCTGAGCTTGCGTATATCGGCCAGGCACAGGTGCTCTATTCGGCCCTTGGTCGGCCTATGCCCGCAGTCTTTCCTCGTTGCGGCTTCACGCTGGTTGACCGCCGAGTTGAGCGCTGGATGGAAAAATATCAGGTTGGCGTTGAGGACGTCTGGCTGGGGCAGGACCATCTGGCTCGACGCATTGCTTCCACGGCGTTTTCGGAAGGCTGGTCCGAGCGGTTCGACCAGACAGAAAAGGACCTGGCAGAGTTGCTGTTCCGGTTGCGAAAGGATATCGAGGTTCTCGACCCGACGCTGCTGGATACTCTGAACAATGCCGAGGAAAAGATCCAATATCAGGTTGAAAAGCTGAAAGGCAAGCTGACCCGCTCGGCACTCAGCCGTTCGGAAGTCCTGGCACGCCACGAACAGTCCCTTCTCAGAGCCATCATGCCCGAAAAGGAATTGCAGGAGCGCCTGGTGAGTGGGGTGTACTTCCTGGGCCGCGGCGGTTATGAATTGCTCGATCGCTTGCTTGAGCGGATTCCTGCTGATTCTTCAGGCCACTTCATCATGAGTTTCTGACGCTCGCGCAGGTCTTCCTGTTGTGCAAGGTTTTTGACTCCACCAACCCAGGAAGTCCCTGAATCCCTTTGCTATACTGAGGGGAGTGTTTTCCTGATTTTCGAACTGTGCACAGACTGGAAAGAGGAGAAAATAATGTCAGAGCAGGCAGCGAGGGCCCCCTCGGCGGGCAAACCGAAAAATCAACGTCACACGCTCCACATTGAAACGCACTCCCGTGTGGAGTTCAAAGATGTTACGAGCCAGATTGAGCAGTTGATCGAGAAATCAGGGATCGAAAGTGGACAGTGCCACGCGTTCGTCCCGCACACCAGTGCTGCAATTCTGATTAACGAAAATTACGACCCTGGCCTTCGCCAGGATATCGCGGATTTCCTCAAGAAACTAGCTCCCCCGAATGCTGATTATCAGCACAACGACGGGAATTGCGACTCCCACCTGAAGGCGACGCTCATCGGCGCCACCCGGACCCTCTTGATTGAAAACCGACGCCTGCTGCTGGGCCGCTGGCAGGGTATCTACTTCTGTGAATTTGACGGGCCTCGCCGGCGCGACCTCTACGTCAAACTCGTCTCGGATTAATCATGCAAACACTGGGCCTGTACATCCAGGTTCCTTTCTGTGCCTCAAAGTGCAGCTTCTGTAATTTCAGTTCCCGTGTAGCACGCCAAGACGTTTATGGCCGGTATTGTCAGGCGCTCGCTACCGAAATTGAACGGCTCCCGGAGGTTTACGAGGCGGCTGGGATAGCCCGAGAGATCTTTGAGGCGCCGGTTGACTCGGTCTACATCGGCGGCGGAACGCCTTCGCTCCTTGGGGCCGAGC